>JBEISV010000169.1:0-8826 GCA_040375265.1 Verrucomicrobiales bacterium | reverse complement strand
CTGCTCGCCAACGACACCGACGCCGACAGCGATCCGCTGATCATCACCGCCGTGGCCAACCCGTTGCCCGCCGGCGCAACGGTGCAACTCGCCGGAAACTTCGTGCTCTACACCGCGCCAGCGGTCAACTCGGGGAACGGCAGCTTCACCTACACCATGGACGACGGTGTCGGCCACACGGCCGCAGGCACGGTCATGGTGACCGAAGTCTCAGCGCCGACCGCCGGCGATTCGCCGCCAGGGGCGATCAGCGCAAACCTCAGCGGCGCGGATGTCGTCGTCACCTTCATCGGGGTGCCCGGCCGCGGCTACCGGGTGCAATACACCACCAGCCTGGGCTCACCCTACACCTGGGAGGAATTCAGTCCCGCTGCCGTGATCACCGCGCCGGCTGGCGGTGTCTTCAGCCACACCGATGTCGCCCCCGGCGGCGGCACCCGCTTCTACCGCGCCATTCCCCACCCATGACCGGACGAAACCCCACACTCCATTAGCCAAACCAGCCATGAACACCCGTTCACTTTCGCTCCGGCTTGCCATCGCCGCGCTCGCATCCACCGGGACCACCGCCTCTGCGGCGGTCGTCTCGCAGACCTTCACCTTTCCCGTCGGCGCGCCGGCGGGCACCGTTTCCGACACCGGCATTCCCCTCACGCTCAGCCAGACCATTGCGGGATCCGAAATCACGACGCTCACCGAGGTGCGCGTCGGGCTGAACCTGCGCGGCACCACCGCCGGGGCAGGCTGGGCCGGGGACCTGTTCGTGTCACTCAACCGCGCCGGCGGGGCCACGAGTGTGCTGCTCAACCAGGTGGGCGTGACTTCGGGCAATCCGGCCGGCTTCGGCTACGACGGTTGGAACGTCACCTTCCGGGACACCGCCGCGAACGGCGACATCCACAGTGGCATCCCCGGCGGATCCAACACGCTCCTGACCGGCGAATGGCAGCCTGATGGCCGGCAGGATCCCACCTCGGGCACCCGGTCAGCGTTGCTCGGCGTCTTCAACGGTGCTTCGCCCAACGCGGCGTGGCACCTGACCCTGGCCGACCTCAATCCCACGGGGACGATGGTGCTCGAAAGCTGGTCGGTGACGTTCACCGGTTTCACCGCGGTGCCGGAACTTCCCGAATCCGGGTTCGTGGCCGGCGCGGTGCTGGCCGGTTTCGCCCTGTGGCGCCGGCGGCGGCGCTGAACACCGTCTGTCCCCTCGGCGCATCCTATCTTCATCCGATGCCGGGCCGGCGGCACCTGTGCTAGGTAACCGGCCGATGACCACTCCGAATTCACGGAATCATCTTCAACCTATGATCAGTTCGAGATCCGTATCCTGCCTCGCCGCGCTGGCTTCGCTGGCCACTTCCGTCGCCCAAACCTTCGACTTCAACGCCGGCACGGACGCCGGTCTTACCCGCTACAATCCGCTGTCACCGTTCGGGGTCGGCGCCAGTTACAGCTTCCCAGGTGGGGACAGCTATCAGGTCAGCGTGCCCTCGTCTTCGCCGTTCACTGGCAGCGTCGGTCCGGGACGGGCCGGCGCCTTCAGCCCGGTCACACAGACCGACTTCACGGTTTCCGTGGACCTAGTGGCTTGGAACGACGGCCTGTCGCAGGGCTTTGGTCCGGCGGCCCGCATCGGCCAGGTCGGCCTGGGCACCACGGACGGCTATTCGTTCGCCTACATTACCAGCGCCGACGTCGCCATCATCGGACGTTACGACAATGAAGTCGGCACAGGCCTTAACCTGGCTCCGATCACCCTCAACCCGGCGCTAGACTACCGGATGGTATTCTCCGGGACCGGCACGACCCTGACCGGGACGATCTACGCGCTCAGTGACCTGAGCACCCCGCTGGTGACCGTGAGCGCCACCGACGCAACCTATGCCAGCGGCTTCTCGGGAGTGCTCGTGGCCACGACCGTTTCCGCGCCCACCGGCGCGTCGGATGCGACGTTCGACAACCTTTCAGTCGTGCCGGAGCCCGGCGAATATGCCGCGGTCGCCGGCGCCCTGCTGGGTGGCTTCGCGCTGTGGCGCCGGACGCGCCGCTGAGTCCGTATCTGTTCGGGGGGCAGGCCGGAACACTCGCGGAGGGAGGGGTGTTCCGGCCCTTTCATTTGGCATCGCTCACCTGTGGGCACCAACTCGGCGCCGTCATTTGCCGGGCGGAACGCCTTGGGTTAACAGAAGGCCGTGCCCCGCGAAACCAAGGCCGCTAAGATTGCCCGCACCACCGAGATCATCGGCCGGCTCCGCCAAGCCTACCCGAACGCCCATTGCGAGCTGAGTTTCTCCAACCCGCTGGAGTTGCTTATCGCGACCATCCTTTCCGCCCAGTGCACGGACAAGCAGGTCAACCTCGTGACCGCGGACCTTTTCCGGAAATACCGGACCACCGCCGACTTTGCCGATGCGGACCCGGAGCAGTTCGCCCAGGACATCCGGCGCATCGGCTTGTTCCGCAACAAGGCCAAAAACATCCAGGCCACCTGCCGGATGCTGTTGGAACGCCACGGCGGCGAAGTTCCACGCACCTTGCCGGAACTCACCGCGCTGGCCGGCGTGGGCCGCAAGACCGCCAATGTGGTGCTTGGCAGCGCGTTCGGCCTCAACGAGGGCATCGTCGTGGATACCCACGTCGGACGCCTAAGCGGCCGGCTGGGGCTCACCCGCGCCACCGATCCGGTGAAAATCGAGGCGGACCTGACCCCGCTCGTGCCGCGCGAGCATTGGGCACTCTTCAGCCACCTGCTGATCTGGCATGGCCGGCGACGGTGTTCCGCCCGCTCACCGGAGTGCTCGGCTTGCGAAGTGGCCGCGCTCTGTCCGGCCGGCGGCCGCGCCTGAGCGGAACGAAGGCTTGGATTCCAGGCGTCGGACCGTAGCGTCTCCGCCGCCCCACGATGAAGTCGTCTTCTGTTTCACTCCGGCGCCACTTTTGCTGGCTGACGCTGCTCCTGTGCCTGCCCGCGTGGGGCCAACTCCTGACCGCCCCGGCTTGGCACTGGTTGCCGGGCGACAACGAGCCGCCCGCCAACTGGCAAAGCCCGACCTTCAACGACTCCGCATGGGCCGTGGCCACGCAACCGTTGCACGCCGACAATCGCCCGGAAGGCACCCGCCTCGCCGCCTTCGGGTCGACCTACCGAAGCGTCTATCTCCGGCAGACATTTACGGCCAGCCGAGCGAGCAAGATCGGTGAACTGCTGCTCAGCGCGCGGGCTGAGGATGGTTTTGTGGCCTGGCTGAACGGCCGGGAAGTGGCACGGCACAACGTGCCCGACGGCGCGCTAGGCCGCACCGCCTCCGCCCTGGCCCCCGCCGTTCAGCCGTTGTCGGTGGAGTCGTTTTCCGTGGCCGATCCCTCCGGGACGTTGGCCGACGGCACCAACGTGCTGGCGATCCACCTGCTCACCGCCGCGGCAGACCTGGTCTGGAACGCCTCGCTCAACGCCGAAATCGACACCGTGGCGCCGACCGTGCTTGCCCAGGTGCCGGCGCCGGATTCCACGGTCGAGTCGTTGGCCTTCGCGGAAGTCATCTTCAGCGAGGCCGTGACGGGCGTCGACGCCGGCGACCTCAAGATCAACGGGTTGCCCGCGACCAACGTGGTTCAACTGGCGCCGGGGCACTACCGGTTTGAATTCACACCGCCGGCCGCCGGCTCGGTAGTGCTCGGCTTCGAAGCCGGCCACGGCATCAGCGACGGACTGCGGGATCCCAACGTTCTCCTGCCGGTCGCCTGGACGGTGCAGGCAGACCCCAACGCCAACCGCGCCAAGGTGATCCTTTCGGAAGTCGTGGCCGACAACTTCCGCTCCCTGGTCGACGAGGACCGCGAATACCCGGACTGGATCGAACTCGCCAACCTCGGCGACGCGCCGATGGACCTGCGCGGCTGGGCGCTGACCGACGATCCGGCCAACCGTTTCAAATGGGTATTCGGCGCCGCCACGTTGCCCGCCAACGGCTACCTCGTCGTTTACGCGTCGCAGAAGAACAAGCCCAATGTCACCGCCAAGACCAAGCTGCACACCAACTTCAAGCTTTCGGCCGACGGCGAATACCTCGCGCTGGTCGCACCCGACGGCGAGGTTGTGTCGGCGTTCGCGCCGAAGTTCCCGCCGCTTCGCACCGACGTCTCGTTCGGGCGCCTGCCGGACGCCCCCGAACAGACGGCCTATTTTGCCACGCCGACGCCGAACGCTCGCAACTCCAGCAGCGGGGTGGGCTTTGCACCGGAAGTAACCTTCTCGGCCGCGGGCGGCACCTATCTTTACGACTTCAACCTCCGTCTGTCGGCCCCGGGCACCAACGTCGTGATCCGCTACACTTTGAACGGCACGGTGCCGACCAGCACGTCACCCGCTTACGTCGCCCCAATTCCCGTCGGGCTCTCGGTCGAGGTTCGCTCCCGCGCCTTCGTCGAAGGGCTGCTGCCCGGTCCGGTCCACAGCGAAGGTTACATCCGGCTTTCCGGGGACCCGGCCCACCAGGCGCTCTTCACGTCAATGCTGCCGATCCTTGTGATGAGCACGCTGCGCACCGCCACCTTGGCCGAAACGCGCAACACCCCGGTCCAGTTCTCCCTGCACGAACCCGTGGACGGTCTCGCCTCCCTGCGGTTGCCCCCGCAGTTTGTCTCCCGCGGCGGCGCCAAGATCCGCGGCTCCAGTTCGGCGGGTCTGCCGAAGACGCCTTACGCCATCGAGTTCTGGGATGAGTTCAACGAGGACAAGAAGGCGGGCATCCTCGGCCTGCCGGCGGACTCCGAGTGGGTGCTTTACGCGCCCAACCAGTTTGACCCGGTGATGTTGCACAATCCCTTCATCCACCAACTCAGCCGGGACTTGGGCCAGTATTCGCCGCGGACCCGCTTCGTGGAACTCTACGTCCAACGCAACTCCGGCCCGCTGCTGACCAACCAGTGGATGGGTGTCTACGTGCTGGAGGAGAAGCCCGCCATCGACGCCAACCGGCTCGCCATCGACAAGCTCCAGCCCGAGGACATCGCCGATCCCGAGGTTACCGGTGGCTACCTGATGAAGGTGGACCGGCTCGATCCCGCCGACGGGGGCATCAACTTCGGCGGCGGCACCGTTGCCGCAGTGGACCCGAAGGAGCCCGAACTCGAAACCTCCCAACGCGCCCCGCAACTGGCCTACATCCGGAAGTATCTCACCGACTTCAATCGCTCGCTGACCACGCCAAATTGGCGTGACCCCGCCACCGGTTACCTGCCCTACATCGAACTCACCAACTGGGTCGATTACCACATCGTCGAGGTGCTCAGCGGCAACGTCGATTCATTGGTGTTGAGCGCCTATTTCCACAAGGAACGCAATGGCCCGCTCAAGTGGGGCCCGCACTGGGACTTCGACCGGGCACTCGGCTCCACGGACGGCCGCGACGCCAATCCCCGCACCTGGCAGACCGGCCCCTTCTTTGGGGCAACCTGGTGGAGCCGGGTGCTGCGCGATCCCACCGCCTGGCAGCTCTGGGTGGACCGCTACCAGGAGTTCCGCTCCGGCGCGATGTCCCGGACCAACATGAACCGACTCATTGACCAACTCGCCGCCGAGGTGGCGCCGTCGCAGAAGCGAGAGGAGCGAAGGTGGGCCTTCATGCGGCCCCGCGGCGGATCCTATCAGGCCGAGGTCAACCTGATGAAGAACTGGCTGTCCAACCGGGTCGCCTATATCGACAGCCAGATGACCGCCCGGCCCACGCTCAGTTCCGCCGGCGGCCGCGTCGAACCCGGCTTCACGGTCACGATCGCGCGGGCCCCGGGCTCCACCATTTATTACACGCTGGATGGCACCGACCCGCGCCGGGCCTTCGGGACCAACGAAGTCGCGCCGGGCGCCCTGCTCTATGTCGGGCCGGTCACGATCAACGCCAATTCCCGACTCGTCGCCCGGGCCCGCGATCTCACCAAGCGACAGACCGGCGGGCCGCTGACCACGACCCCCTGGTCGGCTCCGGCGGCGGCGACTTTCACCGTAACCGCCCCGCCGCTGGCCATGACGGAGATCATGTTCCACCCGGCCAAGCCGACCACGGTGGACGGACCGGATGAGGATGAGTTCGAGTTCCTTGAGCTGCGAAATGTTTCCAGCAACTCCGTCTCCCTGCCCGGCTACCGCCTCAGCGGCGGCGTGGACTACGCCTTCACCGCGGCCAGCGGCGTCACCGAGCTCGCCCCCGGCGCCCGGGTGCTGCTCGTGGCCGACGCGGCCGCGTTCGCGTCCCGCTATCCTGGCGTCGGCCCCATCGCCGGAGAATATGCCGGCCGCCTCGGCAACGCCGGCGCGCGGTTGGCGCTCACCGGACCGGTGCAGGAACCTGTGTTCGACTTCGACTTCAACGACCGCTGGCAACTGCTCGCCGACGGCAGCGGCTTCTCGCTTGTCCGCGCCGGCGATGGTGCCGTGGCCAATGGTCCCGCTCAGCCCGGCTCGTGGCAACTCAGCGGTCAGTTTGGTGGCTCCCCTGGCCAAGCCGATTCAGGCCCGAATGTCCCTTCCCATCGCGGAGCCCCAGTCCGTATCGGCGAAATCCTCACCACCGCGGGTGCCCAGAATTTCATCGAACTGGAACTCACCGCCAACCCCGCCGGGCCACTGGACGTCTCGGGTTGGTGGCTGAGCAACGAGCGGGACGACTGGCGCAAGTTTCGCTTGCCGACCGGCTCCGTCCTGACCGCCGGCTCCCGGTTGGTCATCCGGCAAAACCAGTTCGACCTCCCCGACGGTGAAGGCTTCCGCCTAGATCGCCGCGGCGGCGAACTTTGGCTGTTCAGCGCGGATGCTGCGGGCGAACTCACCGGGTTCATCAGCGGGGGCAATTATCCCGCCGCGGAAAGCGGACGTTCCTTGGTCGGGCGCCCGAATGTGGGTCCTGAACAGTCGTTCGTTCCCTCGGCTGCACCGACTCCCGGAACTGACAATCTGGAATCCGCAGTCGGCCCGCTCATCTTCCGGACCGTCGCTTACGCCTCCGGCCAGGACGACGGCGTCGGCGAGTTTGTTGAAATCTTCAACCGCAGTCCCCTCACGGTGCAACTTACCCCGGGGGTTCCTGCGACCGGCAATTGGCGCATCCGCGGCGGCATCGACTTCGAATTTCCGCCCGGCACCAGTCTCTCCGCCGGGCGAAGTCTGCTGGTCGTCGGCTTTGATCCGGCGATTGAAACGGAACGACTCCACGCATTTGTGGCCCAGTTCCGACCTGGCCCCGGCACCCCGGTGCTCGGACCTTGGCGTGGACGCCTCGCCAACGACGGCGACCTCGTCCGCCTGCAACGGCCCACCACATTGCTGCCCATCGGTGAGACCAACGGTTACTTCGTGGACGTCGACACCGTGGCGTATCAATCGTCCGCCCCTTGGCCCGTCGAAGCCGCCCTGCCGGGCCGGGCCCTGCTTCGCCGCACCCCTTCGCCCGCGGACAACCTGATCAGGGACTGGGGCAGCGATCCCGCCTCTTGGGTCGCGGGCTGGCCCACTCCGGGACATGGCGACCGCGATCTGGATGGACTCCCCGACTCCTGGGAAGCGGTTTGGAACCTAAACCCTGACGACGCTACCGGCCCCCACGGCCCGGACGGCGACACCGACGCCGACGGCTTCACGAACCGCATGGAGTTCGTGAACGGCACTAACCCGCACGATGCGCTGGAGGCCCTCCGGCCGACCGCGTTCCAAGGCGTCCGCGGCAATCTGGTGCTACAGCTCGCTGCGCCTGCGGGGAAGACCATCACGCTCCAGCGCGCCAGCTCCCTGTCACCCGACGGCTGGCAAAACCTGCGTGCGCTGACGGCATCCGGCCCGGGCAATCCCACCCTAACCTTCGAGGAAACCGACACCGATGGCCGCTTTTACCGGCTGGTCTCGGAGTAATCCTCACTGCGGCACCGGCGCCGAATTTGCCCGATTGCCCATGCCGCGTGCTCGGCGATCAACGGCTCAGCGTCCTGCGCCGCCCGTTCCAAGGCCGGCAGAGCCTCCGGCCCACCGATGTTGCCCAACGCCACGCACACATTGCGGAGCAAGCCGCGGCGCTTCGTGCGCAATACCGGTGAACCGGCGAACCGAGCCTTGAACGCGGCCGCATCCAGCGCGAGCAACTCCAGCAGGTCGGGTTCGGTCAAATCACCCCGGGCGTGCGGTTTCAGCAGCGAGGCGGCCTGCGCGAACCGGTTCCACGGGCACGCGGCCAGGCAATCGTCGCAGCCGTAGATGCGATTGCCGAGCAGCGGACGGAGCTCCTCGGGGATGCTGCCCTTCAGCTCGATGGTCAGGTAGGAAATGCACCGGCGCGCATCCAGCGTGAACGGCGCCGGCAAGGCACCCGTGGGACATGCGGTAAGGCAACGCGTGCAGGTGCCACAGCGGTTGGACTCCGGCGCATCGGGCGGCAGTTCCAGCGTCGTCAGGATTTCCGCGAGGAAGAACCAGTTGCCGACGCGACGCGAAATCAGGTTCGTGTGTTTGCCCACGAAACCGATCCCCGCTCGCTGGGCAAGGTCGCGCTCCAGGATCGGGCCGGTATCGACATACCACAGTGAACGCGTGCCGGCGCCCCCGAGCGAATCGAGTAGGGTGATAGTTCGCGCAATGGTTCCGCCAACACGTCGTGGTAATCTTGATACCGGGCGTAACGCGCCACCACGCCGCGTCCCTCCCGAACCGGCGTTTCAGCCGATGGCGCGTAGCTGACGGCCAGTGCCACCACGCTGCGGGCGCCCGGCAGCACGAGTTGCGGGTCGGCACGTTTGTCGGCATTGCGCGCCAGCCATTCCATCCCGGCATGGCGTCCTTCG
>JBEISV010000162.1:0-9012 GCA_040375265.1 Verrucomicrobiales bacterium | reverse complement strand
GTAATCGACCGTTGACGGGACGCCGGCAACGAGCTCTTCCACATCGTGATGAAGAACTCCTGAGCCCCCGGCCATGACGTTGCTGCTCACGGTCGTGGTCGTGGCGTTGATCTTCGAATACATCAACGGCTTCCACGACACGGCCAACTCCATCGCCACCGTGGTCTCGACCAAGGTGCTGACGCCGCGCCAGGCGATCCTCCTGGCCGCCTGCACCAACCTCGTCGGCGCGCTGTGGGGCACGGCCGTCGCCAAGACGGTTAGTTCCGGGCTGTTGGATTCCGAAATGATCCCGGCCGGAATCGCCACCCAACTGGTGGTCTGCGCCTTGGCCGGCGGGATCATCTGGAACCTGCTCACCTGGTGGTTCGGGCTGCCGAGCAGTTCCACCCATGCGCTGGTCGGAGGCCTCTGCGGTGCCGGCCTTGCCGCCGCCAAGGGCAACTGGTCGGTGATTGTCTGGAGCCGCGCCAAGCCGGGCCTGCCCTGGTTCAAGTTTGACGGTGTGCTCTACAAGGTCGTCCTGCCGATGTTCCTTTCGCCGGTGGCCGGGTTTGTCCTTGGTCTGCTGTTCATGGGCGCACTGTATCTCCTCGTGCGCCTGTGGCGGCCGACCGTGGTTTCGACGCTTTTTGCCAAGCTCCAGCTGGTGAGCGCCGGGTTCATGGGCTTCATGCACGGACAAGGGGACGCCCAGAAGACCATGGGCATCATCGCGTTTTCGCTGCTGGCCGCGACCAAGGCGGGAACGCTCGATGGGGCGCCGGCCTGGCTTGCCTTCCTGCGGGTGCCCACCCTGGGGGCAAACAACGATCACATCCCCCTGTGGATCAAGTTCTCGTGCGCGCTGGTGATGTGCGCGGGCACGGCCGTCGGTGGGTGGAAGATCATCCGCACGATGGGGCACAAGATGGTCAAGCTGCAGCCGATCCACGGATTTGCCGCGGAAACCACGGCGGCCATCGTGCTGGGCACCGCCGCCAGCCTGGGCATGCCGGTGTCCACCACCCACGCCATCACCACCAGCATCATGGGAGTGGGCTGCGCCAAACGGTTCAGCGCGCTTAAGCTGGGGGTGGTGGAACGCATTCTCTGGGCTTGGGTGCTGACCCTGCCGGTGACCGCGACCCTCGGTTACGTGTTCATGCGCCTGACGCTCTGACAGAAGTTCGCCGGCCCGCCAGTCTTTGCCCCCTTCGATTGAGGAGCGCCGGTTTTTTCGAACCTCGGTCCGTGGATGCCCTCCGGACGGGGAGGAATCCTTGGCTGGTTCGGCTCGGAGACAATGAAGTCACCCAATCGTCAGCCACCCGACGGGAAATGTAACTTGTGCAACCGCTTCGCCTGACGGCTGAATGACGGGGTTGACCATGCCCTCGGAAACGCTTTTGGAACGCTTCGCGAAACGCGATGACCTCGCCCCCGAGGTTGCCCGCCGCCGCCTGGTTGCGGAGGCGTTCGTCTGGTGGCACCGCCCCTTGGTGTGGGTGTTTTCGGTCGGCCGACCGGACTTGTTCCGGATCGACGCAGCGCTGGTCGAGGAAATGGGACGAGCCCGCACCCTCGCCGAGGCCGCCCATGCTGTGGAGATCTTCCGCTACCGGTCCCGGGGTGAAAACTCTTGGGTTCGGAACAGCCTTGGCATCCGCGCATCGGGCCGGCAGATGCTGGAACTCGCGAGGGAATTGTTGGCGGACGACCGCTGATGCCCTCGCGGTGGCTTTCACGGAAGCGTAACCCCGGCCCCCCTCCCGCGTAACCTGGCCGGGAGATCGTGTCGGCCGGATGACACTCACAACCTCACTCACCCTTTCCGCGCTGGTTGCGTCGGTCGCGCTGGCACAGGGGCAATTCGCGGGCTTCGTCAACAAGGGGCTCGTTGGCGTGGGCCGCGTGCCGGCCCGGACCTTCGACAAGTTTGGCGACGGCCAACAGGACACGCTCGGCGGATTCTCCGCCATGGCCGTGGACACCAACTCGCTGGCCTATTCCGACGGCAAAATCTCCGGCCGGCTGATCGGCCTGCCCGACCGCGGCTTCGGCGATGGCGCAACGGACTACCGCCCGCGCCTGGAGTTATTCAACTTCACGATCACGCCCTACTACGGCGAGACGCCAGTCGGCCAGAACCAGATCACGTTCACAAACGTGGACACGGTCCTCTTCACCTATGGTGCGGGTGCCGAAAGCCGCTTCTTTACCGGTTTCGACGCCGGCAACACCAACGCACCCGTGGTGCCGCAGTCGCCCGCCACTTCCCTCGGGGGTGGCCGGCGCTCGCTGGATGCCGAAGGACTCGTGCTCGCGGCGGACGGCGGATATTGGGTGACCGACGAGTATGGCCCGGGCCTGTTCCGGTTCGATGCCCAGGCCAATCTCACCGAGACAATCCTCCCTCCGGCCGCGCTAGTCCCGGTGCAGGGAAACTTTCCGGGCAAGATCAACTTCACCGGCAATGCCGCCCCGACCTCCGGCCGGCGCAACAACCGCGGCCTCGAAGGGCTTTCACTAACGCCCGATGGCAAACGCTTGGTGGCCTTCCTCCAGTCGCCGACCATCCAGGACGGTGGTGCGGGCAATTTCGGCCGCAACACCCGCATTCTCCAGTTCGACGCCGACCCGCTGTCGGCGACCTACGGCCGGGTGGTCGCCGAGCATGCCTACCAGCTCACGCTGAACGGCAGTGCCGCGACGAACCGCCACACGCCGGTCAGCGAGGTTCTCGCCCTGAACGCCACGACCTTTCTCGTCCTGGAACGTGACGGCATCGGCCGCGGCGCAGACCCCGGGCTATCGCCGACCTACAAGCGCATTGTGCTCGCAACGACCGAAGGCGCCTCGAATCTGGCGGGCACCGCCTACGATTTGGAACGCGGCGCGCCCGGACAAATCTCGTTGCCGGCCACCGGTTCCACGCTGCCGGGGGGCCTCACTGCCGTTGCGCGGCAGGACTTCGTGGATCTTCTGGAACCGGCGCAGCTCGCGAAATTCGGGCTGAACACGAGCACCAACCAGGACGTGAATTCGCTGTGTGAGAAGTGGGAGGCGCTTTCGTTGATTCCCCTGAAGGACGCGGCTAACCCCGACGATTACCTGCTGCTCGTCGGCAACGACAATGATTTCAAGGGCGAGGTCGTCTACCACAACGGAGTCCCGGTCGGGACCAACGCGGTAACCGTCGACCTCATGCTGCTCGCCTACCGCGTGACCTTGCCTGGCGTGGGCGCGCCGCGGTTGGCGAACGTCGCGCCGAGCGTCGAGCTGACGCTGCCGGTGGGCGGCACCTACGCGCAGGGACCGTTGACCCTGACCGCCGCCGTGACTGATGCCGACGGCGTGATCGTGAAGGCCGAATTCTATCAGGACGGCGTGAAGCTCGGCGAGAAGGCGGCCTTCCCGTGGATCTGGGATCTCTCCAATCCGACGGTCGGTGAGCATGCCTACCGCGTCGTCGTGACCGACCAAGACGGCGCCACCGCCGAAGTCACCAAGGCGGTCACGATCACCGCCGGCAACGTCGCGCCGGGCATCGCCTTCACGTCACCGGCCGACGCCACCGTGGCCGCCGCGCCTTACACCCTCACCCTGAAGGTCAATGCGACCGACGCCGACGGCTTCGTGAAGTCCGTGGACTATTTCAGTGGTGCCACCAAACTCGGTGGCTCCACCAACGCGCCCTTCAGCTTCAGCTTCGCGAACGCACCCCTCGGCACGCACGTCCTCACCGCCGTCGCGACCGACAATCTCGGCCAGATGACCACCAGTGCGCCGGTCAACGTGACCGTCACCCGTGCCCTGAGCGGTGCCCTCACGCTCCAGGTGCTGCACGCCTCGGACTTCGAGGCCGGCGTCGCCGCGCTGGACGACGCGCCGCGCTTCTCGTCGGTGCTCAATGCCCTGAAGGCGGAACTTCCGGCGGCCACGCTCGTGCTGGCTTCGGGAGACAATTATATCCCCGGACCTTTCTTCACCGCGAGCGCCGACCCGGCCGCCCCGTTCAACGGGGTCAAGGGCCGCGCCGACATCACGATCCTCAATGCGCTCGGCGTGCAGGCGTCCTGTTTCGGCAACCACGAGTTTGACGACAACACCGCGCAGGTCCGGAGCCTGATCCTGCCCGACACCACGGCTGGCTATGCGGGCACGGCGTTTCCCTACCTGAGCGCGAACCTGAACTTCGCGCCCGACAGCAGCATGGCCAGCCTCGTGACCGCCGACGGCCAGGAGGCGACCGCGATGAAGAACAAGGTCGCCCGGAGCGCCATCCTGACCGTGGCCGGTCAGAAGATCGGGCTCGTTGGCGGCACGGTGACCGAACTGCGCTCGATCTCGTCACCCGGCAACATTGGCGTGTCGCAAAACCTCGCCGCGGACATCCAGGCGGCCGTGGACGCGCTGCTCGCCCAAGGCGTCAACAAGGTCATCGTGATGACGCACCTCCAGCAGTTTGCCCGCGAGTTCCAGCTCGCCCAGCAATTGCGCGACGTGGATCTCATCATCGCCGGCGGTTCCCACAGCGTCTTTGCCAAACCCGCCGACCGGCTGCGGCCCGAGGATTTCGTCGCCAGCCCATATCCGACGCAGTTCACGTCCGCGACCGGGGAACCCGTCTATGTGGTGAACACGGGTTCCAACTACCGCTATGTCGGCCGCCTGGTGGCGAGCTTTGACGAAGCCGGAAAACTGACCAGTTTCGACGCGCGAAGCGGCGCCTACGCCACCGACATCCAGGGCGTGCTCGACACCGGCAACGCCGCGCCGGCTCCCGCGGTCGTGGACGTGGTGTCGAAGCTGGCGGCCATCGTGGACGGCAAGGACGGCAACCGCTTTGGCCGCACGGCGGTTTACCTGAATGGCCTCCGCAACAGCGTGCGCACCGAGGAAACGAACCTGGGTGACCTCACGGCGGACGCGAACCTGTGGCGGGCGCAGCAAACCGATCCGACCACGGTCATCTCGCTCAAGAACGGCGGCGGCATCCGTGATGCCATCGGCGCGGTGGCGTCCTCGGGCGGCAGCGTGACGCTGATTCCGCCGCCGGCGAATCCCCGCGTGGGCAAGCGGGAAGGCGAAGTCAGCCAGCTCGACATCGAGAACAGCCTCCGATTTAACAACACCCTGTCGTTGCTGACCGTCACCGCCCAGCAGTTGCGCGACACCATGGAGTGGTCGGCGGCCGGCAGCGGCACCCCGGGCCAGTTCCCGCAGGTGTCCGGGCTCAGTTTCAGCTTCGTGCCGACGAACGCGCCGATGACTTATGTGCGCGACGCCAACGGCGTGCCGACGGCAATCAGCTTCGCCGGTGAGCGGTTGCGCAACCTAGTCGTAATCCGGCCTGACGACAGTCAGGACTTGGTCGTGGAAAACGGCCAGCTCGTCGGGGATCCGAACCGCACGTTCCGCATCGTCACGCTCAACTTCCTCGCGAGCGGTGGCGACAGCTACTTCGCGCTGACGCAGGGCACGGGCCGGCTGGATTTGGTGCCCGCCGGAACGTCCCTGACCTTCAATACGGACGGCGGCGAACAGAAGGCGTTGGCCGACTACCTCAAGGTCATCGAGCTGTTCCGGGAACGGGACACCCCGGCCGCCGAAGACCTCCGGATCCAGAACCTCTCCCGGCGCGGCGACGTGGTGCTGGCCCCGTTGGTCCGCCGAATCGACGGACCGGTGCCGACTACCCGGCTAACGTTCCGTTCGTTGCCGGGCCGGCTCTATGCGGCGGAATCCAAGGAGACCATCGACGGGACGTGGGAACGCCTGCCGCTGCAAACCGCGGGCACGGGCACGCTCCGTGAACTGATTGACGAACGGCAACCCAACGACCAGCGGTATTACCGCGTGGTGGTAGTGGAATGAACTGATCCTTTGTGTGGAGGACCGGCGCCGCGGGGGGAAACCTTCGCGGCGCTTTTCGTTCCTGCGCTGGCCGGCACCGGCCCGCCGCAGTCGCCTGGCTACAGTTTTCCGGCCGGGCTCGACTGAACAAGTTCGCGGTGGCCAAGCCTTCCCGCCCGCGGCAGCTCCGCAGTTGTTACTTTCTCCATTTCTGCCCCGGTTGGCGGGGGTTCTGACTGCCGCAGCCAATCCTGACTGACAAGCACTCGTTCAGCGTGCCCGCAAATGCCCCTAAAACGCGCGGGACGGCGGGCCGGATGCAGAGCTTTTCGCCGTGCTACCGGCGAGGCTCCCCGACGGGCTGTGCGTCATGGCTTGGTTCCAACTTGATCCGCAAAGCCTCGCCGACCGCGCCCGGGGTGCCGGAGCCACCCCGCCCACCCTTCAAGCTTCGGTGCTGCGAGGCACCGTCGGCTTCACCGTGGTCAGCGTGGCGGGTTTTGTGCCGTGGGCGGTGAATTGGCCGGTGGTTGGGCCGGCATGTCGGCGAGGCGGGCATGTATGCGGTCTGCGCGCTGGTCTTCATCGGCCTGAGCGGTCCGTTGCTGCATCGGCTGATCCTGGGGCCGGGTTCGCTGGCCCGCTTCTACCAGCTCTTCGGCCTGTCCTTCGCCGCCTATTCGGTGGCATGGATTGCCGGCTGGATGGCGCTCCGCGGACATCCTGGCAGCGTCGCCGGCCTGTTCGCCGGCACGGCGGTCATGGGCTGGATGCTCTGCACCGCCTTTGAGGCCCGACGTGAGTTGGTGAAGGTGGTCGGCGCCCTCTTTCTGCTGAACTCGGTCGGGTATTTCGTCGGCGGCATTGCCGAGGGGGCGCTGATCCGCAAACACGCGCTCACGGCCATGCTGTCTTGGGGCATGTTCTACGGTCTGGGCCTTGGCGCCGACCTCGGCCTCGCGTTCCATTTCTGCCAGGGCAGGGCCCGCGCGTTGCTGACGGCGAAGGAATCCGCCTGAGCCGGCCGCGGAGACCGCTCAATTCCGAAACTGCTTGTGGCACGCGACGCAGCTTTGACCGGCTGACTTGAACAGCGCGTTCGCCTGTTCGCCGGCGGTTTCGTTGAGCGCGCCTGACCTCAACTTGAGCAGGGCATGGAGGTCCTTGGCGCCGGCTTCTGCCAATCGGACATGTTCCATGAATTGCTCGCCCTTCGCCTTCGCCGCGTGGTCGCGCAACAGCTCGGTGTAGGCCTCTTGCAACAGCAGAGCCTCGTTCGCCGGCACGAGGTCGGGCTGGTCGGCCGGCACACGCCAGCCGGCTTTCTGGATCGCTTTCAAGTTCTCCCAGCGGTGGTCAATTTCGACCATCGAGTCCACCAACCCCGACACTTCGGCGCGGGCGGGAAAGTAGGTGGGGACACCGGCGAGCTGGGCCTGCGACGGGGGCGTAAACTCGGCGTTGGCGCGATACAGCCCGGCGTAGTCGGCGGCGGTGCCGGCCTGCTTCAGCCACGCGACGGCCTGCTGGGGCGTCCAGCCTGCGATGGCTTGGCAGATGAGGCCCACGGCCGCAGGCCCGCGGTGTTTGCCGTGATGGCAGTGGACATAGATCGGGCCGTCCACGGTCAGGGCGGCCTGGACGAGGCGCACGGCGGTGTTGGAGGCGATGCCATCGTAGCCGTGCGGGAGATGGACGTAGCGGAGGCCGTGCTTCGCGGCGCGATCCGCGTCCGGGCGGGTGCCGTCCACCGAGATGATTGTCTTCACGCCGAGTTTCCGGAGTGCGGCGAACGCCTCGTCCCCTTCCGGCCGGCCGCCGGAAAAGACGCGGTCAGTCGCTTGGAACAAGTTTTCGATGCCCGGTGCCCGCAGGGGCTTCGGCAGGTGCTCCGCGATCGGCGCCGCGGCGAGCCAAGCCGCGCCCACCAGGAGGAGGCAGCAAGTTCGGAGCAGGCGGCGGACGATCATGGCGAAGTGTCGGACCACGCTGCCCGGGTTTTGTGCCGCCGTCCATCGCCGGTCGGCCGGCGATTCCGTTGCGAGTGCCCCCCGATTGCGGCGGCAACGTCTCGGCGGCGCGGCTTGCCGTTCGCGGGAAACTCCCGTTAGCGTCCGCCGCATGTCCCCGGCGTCATTCCGTGCGCTTTGCCAACTGGCTGCCCTGGCCGGCTGGCTGTTGCCCGGGGTCGGCCGCGCGGCCGACGGGGCGGCTCCGGTGCCACTGGCGAAGCAGGCGGAGTGGCGGCTGGTGAACTTCGCCCCGGATGCCGGCGTGCAACGCCGGGGCATCGCCGACCTCGCGTTTGAGGCCGACGGCACGGCGTGGTTCGCGGTCTCGGACGGCGTGTATCGCTACGACGGTTACACGTGGAAGCGCTTCACGACCGCAGACGGCTTGCCCAGCAACTTCGTCCGATCGGTGACCGTCACGGGCGCCGGAAAGGTCTGGGTCGGGACGGATCGCGGCGCCGGGACATTTGATGGGCGTCGTTTCGAACGCCACGGCGCGGATTCCCAACTGGCCGGGCCCAATGTCCGCCGGATCGTGGAGACGCGGGACGGGGCGCTCTGGTTTTGCTGTGACCGCTGGCCCGACGCGACCGCCGCCGGCGGATTGACGCGCCTGAAGGACGGCCAATTCCGGACTTGGCGGACGGCCGAGGGGCTGCCGTCCGAACACGTGCTCGGGCTGTTTGAGCAATCCAATGGCCGGCTGTTCGTCTTTACCGCCAATGGCCCGGCTGTCCTGGAAGGCGACCGGTTCAACCAGTTTCGCGAACCCGGATTTCCCGCCGGCGACCACACGTGGTCCATGGTCGAGGCGGCGGACGGAACCCTCTTCGCCCAGGGCAGCGAAGGAATCCTGCGCGGGTCCGACGGGCAATGGACCGAATGCGGTCGCGGGGCAGACGGCAAGACCCGGCCGCTCTGCCTCGCGGCGGACGGCGTCCCCGTGATCGTGGACAAGGACGTGCCGGAGCGGATCGTGTTTGCCCGGTGGGACGGCGCCCGGTTTACGCCGGCCAGCAGCGAATTGTCCGGCCATGGCCTCGAGGCGGGCGACCTGAAGACGGCGCCGGACGGGGCGATCTGGTCCGTGGGGCAGGGAACGATCCTCCGGTGGGACTGTCAGCCGGGGGCTTGGGAAGCCTGGCCGGAGCTGCCGCCGCCG
>JBEISV010000283.1:0-6197 GCA_040375265.1 Verrucomicrobiales bacterium | reverse complement strand
GTAGCGGATGTTGTGGGCGTTGAAGACCTCGAACAGCCGGTCCATGTCCTTGGCGGCCTGCTCGGGCTTCTTCTGGAAATTGATCTTGTAGCGGCAGGTCCCGAGGGCGGCGGCCGGGGTGTATTTCAGGCCCTCGATGGCGCTGCGCTTCTCGTCGCCGAGGTCGATGATTTCCTCGTTCAGGATGCCGAGGATGCCGTTCAGGCCGCCATAGATGTTCTCGATGCACTCGTGCCGCCCCGCCTCGGTGATCACGCCCGCGACGGACGCATTGATGACGCAGGTGGGCCCGCCCGATTGGGCGACCAGAAGATTGCCGTTGAGTTCAGCCATAAAGAGTTGCCGTTGAAAAACGGGCGAACCTTGCCCGGCGCCGGAAGCCTCGCGCAAGCCGCGAATGCGGAAAGCCGCGGCGCGTAAGCCCCGCCTTTTCCCGCGGGCTGGCGGGCTGCTACGGCGCGTCCCACAGTTCCACGCGGTCGGTTTCCGTGCCGAGGTTGCCGGCGGTGACGCTCAGGGCAAGTCGGCGGCCATCCGGCGAGAACGCCACGTAATAGCCGGCCTCGGCGTGCGGCAGGCGGGCGAGCTCGCGGCGGGTCGGCAGGTGCCAGAACGTGACCTCGATACCGGGGTTGACCGAAGCCAACGTCTTGCCATCCGGCGAAAAGGCGATCGCTTCGACGGATTCCAAGTGCCCGGGCAGGTCCGCAATTCCTCGGCCGGTGGCGACGTCCCAGAGCCGGATGGTGCCATCCACACTGCCGCTCGCGAGGGTCTGGTCGTCGGGCGAGAACGCGAGGGCCTCGAGGTCGTCGCGATGGCCGCGGAGCCGCACCGAGGTGCCGGTCGAAAAATCCACCAACACGCCGGCGTAGGTGCCGAACGGGCCGAGGGCCAGCCAGCGGCCGGTCCGGCTGGCAGCATGGCTGCGCAGGAGGCGGTTGGGGCGTTGGCCGCCGGCGAATTCGGCGCGGAAACGGGCCGCAAGTTCGTCGTCGCTCCAGCGGTGGAGCAGCCGGCCGTCCTCGGTGGACCAACGCCAGAAGGTTCCGGCCTCGTCCGGGCACGTGAAGGAGCGGGCGTCGCCGGCCAGCGCGAATTCGGCGGGAAACAGGTTGGTTGGTGACCCGGCGAGTTCCACGGTCCGGGCGATGTCGCCGGAGGCAACGGCCCGCCAATCGAGGGCCGGCCGGTCGCCGCGGAAGAAGAGCAAGTGCCGGCCGTCGGGCGCGAACCCGCGGGGAAAACCGTTGAACGCACCAAGCAGCTCCGGCGGATTCGTCGTTCCGCGATTAGTCGCGCCCATTTCCCAGACGAGCGCGGCGCCCCGCCAATTGGTCTGCGCATAGGTCAGCAGGCGCATGCCGTCGGCCGAAAAAGCCGGCCGGGCATAACGCCAGGCGGCCACCACCGGGGTGGCCGGGCGTTCGGCGAGCGACCAAACCCGGACAGTGCGGTCCTTGCCGCCGGAGACAACCCGGGTTCCGTCCGGGGTCGGGGCGACGGCCCAAACCTCGTTCGCGTGCCCGGCGAGCGAGTCGCGGCGAACGCCCGTGGCGGCATCCCACACCTCCAATTGCTGGTGCGAGGTCGACGTAATGAGAGTTGCGCCATCGGGCGTGAAGACCGCGTCCCAGACGTTGTGGGTGCTCTCGAAGGAGCGGGGCGGCGTGCCGGGCCGATCAAGGTCCCAGACGCGCGCCGCGGTCATCTGTCCGGCGCTGGCCAGTTGATTGCCGTCCGGGGAAAAACGCAGCCGGAACAACAGCCGGTTGGTGGCGACGGTGAAAAGGAGCCGACCAGTCGCAACCTCGTAAAGTTGGACGCAGCGGTCGCCGTCCAAGACGGCGAGCCGGCGACCGTCGGGTGAGAGGGCCGGATGGCGGCCGCGAATGGGCAGCGGCCGGACCGTCCGGTCATCGAGGTTGAACAGCGTGAGCGGTTCCGCCGCGTTGCCAGCGAAGAATGGGTGGTTGGGCGACGCCACCAGTATGTCCCCGGCGAGGGCTATTTCCTGGCCCGGGAGCGACGGGAAGTCCGGGCATTGCTGGCCGGTCGCGACGTCCCAGAAGCGGACTCCGTTCACCCCCGACGAAACCAGGGTTCGGCTGTCCGCGGTGAAGGCGACGGACCAGAGCGTATTGGAGGCACCCAGCGTCCGGGCGACCTCCGCGGGAGTGCGACCAGCCCCCGAGGCCAATGAATAGATTTTGAGCGAGTTGGTCGTGTTGTCGGGCTGATCCATGCTGCCGGACGCAACCCAGCGGCCGTCGGGCGAAACGGCCACACAGGTCACGATCCACGGATGTTCCCCGAGCGTCGCCAGTTCACCGCTTTGGCAACGCGACCACAGCAGGCGCCAGGTGAACTCGGGCGCCGCGGTCCCACCCGCATCGGCGGTGCCGCCGGCCTGCTGCTGCAGCAGTTCCCGCGCCCGGCCCAGGTTCCCGTCGCGCAGGGCGCCCGCCGCGGCCGCGACGTCGGCGGCGTAGAGATTACGCGCCATCTCGGCCCGGCTGTTTTCGGCTCGGCGCCATTGGCTGACTACGCTGAGGAAGCCGGTCAGGGCCGTGAACACGAGCCCGGCTGAAACGGCGGCCAGGGCGGGTTTGCGCCGAACCCAGAGCGCCAACCGTTCGGCCTCGGAGGCCGGGCGGGCGACGACGGGTTCGCCGCGCTCGAACCGGGCGAGGTCCGCGGCCAGTTCCGCCGCGCCGGCGTAACGTTGTCCGGGCTGTTTCCGGATGCATTTGAGGCAGATGGTCTCCAGGTCGCGCGGCACAGCCGGATTCAGCAGGCCCGGGGCGGCCGGTTCTGTGTGGAGCACCTGCTGGAGGGTGCCGGCGACCGTGTCCGCCGCGAACGGCGGGCGGGCGGTCAGCAATTGGTAGAGGATTGCCCCCAGGGCATAGACGTCTCCCGAGGGGGCGGCCGCGCCGCCGGCGATCAGTTCGGGCGGCAGGTAATTGGGTGAGCCGAGCAGCTCGCCGGTGCGGGTGAAATCGGTGGCGGAATCCAGTTGTTTCGCCAATCCGAAGTCGGTGATGCGCGGTTGGTCGTGCTCGTCGAGCAGCACATTGGATGGCTTCAGGTCGCGGTGGAGCACGCCCGCGGCGTGGGCGTGCGCGATGGCTTCCGCCGCCTGGCGCACGTAACGAGCCGCCCGTTTGGGGGCGAGCGGCTGGGTGCGGACGAGTTCGCCGAGCGACGGACCGGCGACGAGTTCCATCGCGAAGAACGGCTGGCCGTCCAGTTCGCCCACTTCGTGGATGGCGACGATTCCCGGATGCCGCAGCCGGGCGGCAGCTTCGGCCTCGGCGCGGAAGCGGGGCTTGAACTCGGGCCGGGCCCAAGCGCCGGCCAGCAGCATCTTGACGGCGACCCGGCGGTTCAGGCTGCGCTGCCGGGCTTCGTAAACGATGCCCATGCCTCCGCGCCCGAGTTCGCGGAGCAGTTCGTAGTCGCCCGTCCTTGGTGACGGCATTTCGGGCGGCGATTCCACGAGGCCAAACGCCAGGGCGCCGAGACAGCGCGGGCACTGGCCGGCCAGCCCGCCGAAGGCGAGGGGGCAACCGCAGCGGGAACAGGTCAGGTCGGCCATGCGTCAGGGATTACCGCCGGAAAGGGGCGCGCGGATTACGGAATTCTGGCCGGAACCGGCAGCGGATCGCGAGGCGGGCCGGTTCATGCGGCGTGCAGGGCGGCCAGCAAGTGGCGCATCTCGGCGTCGATTTCGAGCGGACTGTCCACGGTGTCGGCCACCGCGGCGCGCACGAGTTGCCGGTAGCGTTCGCGCAGCCGGTGGACCTGGACGGCGAGCGTGCCCGGGGCGAGGCCCAACCGGTCGGCCAAGGTCGCATATTCGCCGGGCTCCGGCTCGTGGCTCAGGAAGGGCCGCAATGCGGCGAAGAAGTCCGCCCGGCCGTTGGCCGCCTGTTCCTCGGTCAGCCGGCGCAGGGAGTCTTCCATGAGCGCGACGGCCCACTGCCGTTCGAACAGGCGGTCCGGCGATTCGGTGTGGGCTGGTTCGCGTTGGTAGCGGTTTTCCGCCGAATCGTCGTCCAACGAGAGCAACTCCCGGCCGCCGCCTCGTTTCTGGGCCTGGGCCCGCTCGTGCTCGTTCGCGAGGAAATGGTTGAGCGCGGTGAGCAGGAACGAGCGGAACTTGCCTCCCTCGCGGGTCAGGCTGGCGAGGTCGTTGCGTTCCAGAAGGCGGGCAAAGAAGCCCTGCACGAGATCTTGCGCCGCGTCGGCGTCGTTGCCGCGGCGCCGCACGTAGGCGTAGAGCGGAAACCAGTAGCCGCGGCACAACTGCTCCAACGCCTCGCGGCCGTGCGGGGACACGTCATCCCCCGCCGCGAGGACGAGGGTCCAGCGGGTCGTGGCAAAAACCGGCGACGGGTTTTCCGGGACGGGCACGGGCGGAGGCTGCCTGCCGGCGGGCTCCGCGCCAAGGGGCCGCTCGAGATTCCGGCGGCCGCCCGGCTAGACGTCGCAGACCTTGGCCGCGTGGCGTAGGGACAGCGCCTTGTCCGGCCAGGTGGGGATGAATTCCTGCGCCACGTGGCCGGTGTAGCCGATTTCGAGCAGGGTTCGCATGATGGCGGGGTAATTCACTTCCTGCGTGTCATCGAGTTCGCCCCGGCCCGGCACGCCGGCGGTGTGGACGTGCCCGATGAGGTCCTTGTGCTGGCGCAGCCGGCGGATGACGTCGCCGTCCATGATCGCGACGTGGTAGATGTCGAAGAGCAGCTTGAACTGGGGCGAACCGACCCGCCGGACCAGCTCGGCGCAGAAATCGACGTGGTCGCCGAAGTAACCGGGATGACCCTTCATCGGGTGCGAACTGTCGCGGCTGTTGAGGTGCTCCAGGCACAGCGTGACCTCCTTCTGTTCGGCGTAACCGATGACCTCCTTCCACGCGGCCACGCAATGGTCGGCCATCGCGGCGTCGCTCAGCCCCTTTTCCCGCATGCCGGTGAACGTGATCACCTTGCGGCAGCCGAATTGCACTGCGACGTCGATCCCCTCACGCAAGGAGGCGACCACCTCGGCGCGGTTCGCCGGATTGCAGGGGCCCTTCGCGAAGCCGTGGCTGCCCACGAGCGAAATCTCCAGGCCCAACTCACGCACGAGCGGATAGTGCTCCTGGCCGATGCCTTCCATCGCCACCAGCCCGATGTCCTTGCACAGCCGGGCCAGCTCGGGCGTGGGCATCGGGTTGAAGGTCCAGCCCATGATGGACTGGCGGATGCGCCGGTTCCGGATCCGGTAGTCGGGTTCAACCTCGGTGCGGGGTAACTGCGCCGCGGCCGGACCGGAGGCGGCGGAAACGCCGGCCAAGGCCACGCCGGCGGTCTTGAGCAGGTCGCGGCGGGAGAGCTGGCCGGACGACGGAAGGTAGGTCTTCATGGATGAACTCAGGAACAGGCGGCGGTTGGGAGAAACGTCAGGAATCACCGGCTCGGGCTGGAAGCCGGCGGCGAATCGACGGGTGGTTGGCCGCCCGGGAAATGGGCAACGCGAGGTTCCAGTCTCAGCAGGGAATTTTCCTCAAAGAGGTTGCCGACTCCTCTCCCGCGCTCGGGACCGAGGTCCAGCCAGACGACGTCCTGGCCGCCTTGCCCCTGCGTGATGTCTTCCACGGATGCCGCCGAGCCTCGCAACGGGCCGGTAAGGATGAGCACGCGATCCCCGGTGTGGAACGGAGCGCCGTTGATCCGACGGCAAATTGCCCGGACCCACGGCCAGCTGGTGAACATTCCCAGGTAAAAACCCAGGCCAGTTGTCCCAACGACCGCGATGAGCAGGAACGACCAACCCGGTGCGTCCGTCGTGATGTCGGTGATCCGTTCGCCGGGGGAGCCGGCCGTCAGCACGACCCCGTTGAGCACCAAGGCGCCCATCGCCCAGCAGATCAGCACGGGATGGGCGCAAACGTGATGAACGAGGTTCGCCTTCACGGAGCGGGTGGCGGGAGCAAGCCCAGCTGCTGCAGCATTCCGTGCCGGTCCATGTGGACCCAGATCTGGCAGATCCGGCCGTTCACGAGGCGGAAGGTGCTGGTGCCGGTGAAAGTCACTGTTCGTCCGGTGGGCGGTTGGCCGAGGAACCCGCCACGGTTCGTGCCGTGAAATGTCCATCGGGCCACCACCCGGTCACCCTCGGCGATCAGTTCCTCCACGTCGAAGCGGAGG
>JBEISV010000390.1:0-4625 GCA_040375265.1 Verrucomicrobiales bacterium | reverse complement strand
CGTTTGACCACGGTAGCACCCCGGCACGGCTCTTCGGCGAGATGTTCATCTGCGTGCCCGAGGCGGTCCGGCAGGCGGCGGAATTTGGCACGACCTGGGAAGCCGAACTGCTGCGTTACGTGATCCACGGAATCTTGCACCTGCGCGGCTACGACGACCTGGAGCCGGCCAAACGCCGCGTGATGAAGCGGGAGGAGAACCGGTTGGTGCGGAAACTGGTGGGCAATCTGGAAGGCAGGAAGGCATGAACAGGCGATGGCACAGCAGAAAATTGTGGCTCTTTGCAATGCTGGCGATTGGGGGCGCTTACGTGCTCGCGGAGTATGTGTTCTGGCTTCATCGAAGGCATCGGCACTGCATCGTGAATTCGGTTCTGTCCTTGAGGATTTATGCCTCTGACCACGACGGACATTTCCCGAGTCACACCAATGGTTTTGGAAACGCGTTGGTGACTTGGGCGAAATCGTTTCCTGGCGACCAACAGATTCTGGTAGGCCCCGGCGACGATGGCGCATGGCTACGGAAGGCGGTGGCTACGGGAGACAGCGTGGATGAAAGTCGCTGTTCGAGAATCTACGTTCAGGGCCTGAACGAATCGTGCAGCCTCCAAATCGCAGTCCTGTTTGACCGTTTCGCGACTCGGGGTGGTGATCATTCCCCGCATCCGTGGGCTGGATACCTTCGGGAAGCCTGTTTACTGGACGGTTCTATGGCACGAGTGACCGTGCCCCGCTGGCCCGCCTTCGCCAGCAACCAGGTGGAACTGCTGGTCAAGGAAGGCATCCCGCGGGCGACCGCCGAGGCCTACTACCGGCCCACGCTTGATCCCAACGCCAAGCGATGACCGACGAGCGCGCCAGCGGGATCATACTCCGGACGCGTCCGCTCACGGACACCAGCCTGATCGTGCATTGGCTCACGCCGGAGCTAGGCCGGATCGCGACGGTCGCCAAGGGCGCGCGTAAACCGAAGTCGTCGTTCTACGGCAAGCTGGACCTGTTCTTCGAGGTGGACCTCAGCTTCGCCCGGAGCCAGCGGTCGGAGCTGCACACGTTGCGGGAGGTCGGCGTGCGCGACATGCGCAACGGCCTGCGGACCGACTTCGGTTACGTGACCCAGGCGAGTTACGCGGTCGCCTTCGTCGAACAGGTCACCGAAACCGAGACGCCCCTGCCGGAAGTGCACCAACTCCTGACCGGGTTCCTCGCTCACCTGCCGAAACAGCCGCCGCAACCGCGCAGCGTCTATGCCTTCGAGCTGAAACTGCTGGGTTCCCAAGGGCTGGAGCCGGACCTGGAGACCACGGCCTTCAGTCCTTCGGCGAAATCGTTGATGCGCGAGCTGACGGAACTGGATTGGACGGAATTACCCGCGCTCCGGGCGACGGCGAATGACGTGCAGGCGGTGCGGCAGTTTCTCCACGGCTACCTCATCTACCACTGCCAGCGGCTGCCGAAGGGCCGGTCGGAGGCGCTCGCCGCGACGGGTTAGCCCGCTCAGGGCGCCGGCGGGTTGCGCGGCGGCCGATTGCCGGCAGGCGCGTTGGTGCCGTCGCGTTGGCGGCGGCGTTCCTTCTCGGTCTTCTTCAGCAGTTCGTCGAAGCGCTGCTGCTGTTCCGCCGTGAGTTCGGTGCGGATCTGTTCCCGCAATGCCTCGAACTCGGCGCGCGACTGCGGCGCGATGGGTTCCCAGAGGGCACGGAAGCGTTCCTGACTGGCCTTCACCAGTCCGTCGATGCGGGACTTTTGCTCCTCGGTCAGCTTGAGGTCGCGTTGGGCGCGCCGGAGAAATTCGTAACGCTGCCAGGCAATGGCCGGCAGGGGCGCGCGTTGGGCGAGTTCCGTCCGCACGGCCGCACGGTTCCGGATGCGCGACACCGCGGCGCCGGTCAGCGCGCCAGCAGCGAACAGCAGCACCGCGGCGAGGATGGCTTTCCAGGCCTTCACCAGTTTTCCGGAGCGGTTGAGACCGGCGCGAAGAGGGCCGATTCCAAATGGGTGCTAGCGAGTTCCAGCGTGGGCTCGGTTTCGTCCAGCGGCAGGTCGGCCTGGGCAAAGCTGATCGCGCCGGTGACCACGGCCAACGCACAGGCGGACAGGGCGGAACGCCACAGCCAGGCGTTCCAAATGGCCAAGGGGTCGGGCTTGGCCGCGCGGATCTGGGCGAGCACCCGTTGCTCGAAGGCGTAGGGAACCCGGTCCGACGGGGCCGCCTGGCGGGCGGCGTCGAGCAGGGTCCGTTGGAGACGTTCGAGGTTCATGTCAGCGGTTGAATCCGACGGCCACCGGCGCCGCGCGGTTACAGATACTTTTCAGGAGCGAGGCGGTGGAGGATTTTCTTCATTTCGGCACGGGCCCGGAAGGCGCGAACCTTGACCAGCGGCACCGACCAGCCGGTGAGCTGGGCGATCTCCTTCACGGGCCGGTCCTCCAGTTCAAGGAGCGTGATGATGAGCCGGTTGGCGGGCGACAGTTGATCCATGACCTTGGCGATCAGAGAACGGGCGGCGTCGGCGTCGGCCGTGGATTCGTCCGGACTACGGGCGAACTTCTCCAGCCACAACGATTCCTCCTCGGAGATCTCGCCGAGGTTGTGTTCGCGGTTGCGTTGATGGCGCCGGAGGAAGTCATAACAGGTATGGACGGCGAGGCGCATGAGCCAGTGCTCGAACGGCGCGTCGCCTCGCCACGAATCCAGCTTGGTGTAGGCCTTGAGGAAGACCTCCTGCACGATGTCCTCCACCTCATCCTCTCGGCGGGCATAACGCCGGGCGGTGGCGAACAGCCGCGCCTGGTAGCGGCGGACCAACTCCTCGAAGCGGGCCGGTTCGCCGCCGCGGATGGCGGCGATGAGCTCGGGGTCACTGGCTTCGGGCGGCACGGCAGCGGAGCGTGGCAGGGCGATGAAAGCGGCGAAAGGGGCGGCGGGCGAAAACGGTCCGGCGGACGAACAAAAAGACCGCCGTGCCTTCACACGGCGGCCGGCCCGGAAAGCCGGGCACCGCACACAATTGCGGACCGCAAAAGGGGCCGTGATCCCGTCACCGGGTCACTTGGTATCGGACTTCTCCTTGGCGTCGGGGTTGGCGGCCCGTTCGAGGCGTTTGGTCAGGCGTTCCAACTGCTTGGCTTCCTCATCGGTGAGTTTGCCGGCGGCCTGCTTTTCCTTGAGCTCCTTCAGGCGGGCCTCGGCTTTTTCCTTGGCCTTGGCGGCGCGCTTGGCGCGTTCCTCGGGCGTCAGCTTGGGGCGTTCGGCGCGCTTCTTGCCTTCGCCTTTTTCGGCCGGCTTGGCCTTTTCGGGCTGGTCTTCGGCGTGGATGGGGGCGGCGGCTCCGAGGAGCAGGCCGGCGGTGAGCAGGGACTGGAGAATGTGTTTCATGTGACTATTGTTCCACGGTTTGCCCGTGTGCGGAGGGAGACGCCGGGTGTCGGTGGGTGGTTACAGGCCGGCGCTTGTCCGGCCGGAGCGGGCGGCTAGCTTCCCGCCGTGAGTGATCTCCTGATCGGCGCCCTCGGGGTCCTGCTGTCCACCAACCAGCCGGCGGCCCTCAGCAATCTGGTCGCGGAAAAGACCGGCTTCATCGTCCCGGCGGTCAACACCAACAACCCGGTCGAAATGGAGCTTCGCCGCATCATGGAAGCCGACGACGCGGCGCAGGAAGAGGTCGAACAGTGGCTGGCCGAAGCCGAAAAGCCCGCCGACCCGCTGACTGCGCCGACGGCCAACGCCCTGAAGGCACGCGTGAGCAAGCGGTTCGACGAGGTCAAGGCGCTCTACGAGGACTTCCTCGGGCGGCATCCGGAAAACGCGAAGGGCTTCCTCGCCTACGGCAGTTTCCTGAACGACATCGGCGACGAGTCGGGCGCCATCCAGCGCTGGGAAAAGTCCCGCGAGCTCGACCCGAAGAATCCCGCCGCGTGGAACAACCTCGCAAACAGCTACGGCCACATCGGACCGGTGGAGAAGTCGTTCCCTTACTACGAGGAGGCGCTGAAGCTCAATCCCCACGAGCCGATCTACTGGCACAACTTCGGCACGTTGACCTTCCTGTTTCGCAACGACGCGACCAACCATTTCAAGACCGACGAACAGGGCGTGTTCCGCAAGGCGCTCGGCATGTATCAGGAGGCGATCAAGCTGGACCCGCTGAACTTCACCCTGCTCGCCGACGTCGCGCAGACTTACTACGGCGTGAAGCCCGAGGCGGCCGCCGACGCCGCGGGAAAACGCGCGGCCGAACTGCGGCTCATGCACACCGCGCTGGGCGCGTGGACCAATGCCCTGGCCCAGGCTCCCGGCGACGAGGAGCGCGAAGGCGTTTACCTGCACATGGCCCGATGGCACCTCCGGACCGGGCAGTTTGAACCGGCCAAGACCCACCTTGCCGCCGTGACCAACGAAGTGCACCAGGCCATGCGGAAACGGCTGGAACGGAACTTGTCAGAACGACATGCCGGGAAATCGGCGGACCCGGCGAATTGAGCGGAGCGCGGACGCCATCGTCCGCGTTGGTTGTTCGGGGCAGGCGGACTTCCGGCCTCACGGCGCCTTCGCTGCGGCTCCGACCGGCACCACCTCGATGATCCGGCCCGGCAGCCAACCGGCCTGTTCCTTGAAGCTGGTCG
>JBEISV010000112.1:0-11336 GCA_040375265.1 Verrucomicrobiales bacterium | reverse complement strand
GGAGGACACGGCCTGGAACAGGCTCACCGCCAGGCCGATGACCATGGCCGTGATCAGCACCGGCGCGGCCAGGGCGGCTGCCTGGAGGATCAGTGCCTTGAGGATTTCGTGCGCGTAGTGGGGAGTCATGCGAGGTGGGGTAGGGGGTTAACGGATGGTGCGGGGGGCTTCAGCCGCCGAAACTTTGGACCAGCGAACGGACGACGAGGTCCCAGCCGTCCACGAGCACGAACAGCAGGATCTTCAGGGGCAGCGCCACGGTCGCCGGCGGCATCATCATCATGCCCATGCTCATCAGGACCGTGGCCACCACGAGGTCGATCAGGACCAGCGGCACGAAGATCAGGAAACCCATCTGGAACGCCGTGCGGAGCTCGCTGATGATGAAGGCCGGGATGACCACCCGCAGCGGCAGGGCACCGGGGTCCGTGGGGCCCATCTTGGCCAGTTCCACGAAAAGTTCCACATCCCGCGGCCGGGTCTGCTTCAGCATGAAGCTCCGGATGGGCGCCGCGGCCGCGTCCAGCGCCTCGGAGCTGCTGATCTGCTTGGCCGCGTAGGGTTGGAGCGCCTGCCGGTCGATCTGCGCCCACACCGGCTGCATGATGAAGTAGGTCATGAACAGCGACAGGCCGATGAGGATCTGGTTCGCCGGCGTCCCTTGCAGGGAAAGCGCCGAACGC
Source organism: Verrucomicrobiales bacterium (assembly GCA_040375265.1). Taxonomy (GTDB): domain Bacteria; phylum Verrucomicrobiota; class Verrucomicrobiia; order Limisphaerales; family UBA9464; genus CAIWAH01. Next base: position 10,653 of record JBEISV010000112.1, on the reverse strand, counting down.
ACGAACGAAAGGACGATCACGATCCGGGTGAAGCTCGTCATCAGCAGCACGATGGACGGCGCCAACGACAGCAGGGTGATCGTGAACAGGATCTTGATCGCCACATCCACATCCTGCGGTTGCTGGGCGGCCTCAACCCCGAGATTCAGCCGGAACGGCACGATGCCGCCCGGCGCCTGGGCGGACACCGGCAAGGTGATTAGCAGCAGAGGCAACCACCACCGCAGCCATCGGAGGGAGACGAACGCGCGCATCGGAGGGAGGGATTGGGGGTTAACGCCGGCCCACGGCCTGCATCAGGGCGTCGGTGAAGGACACGACCGGGACCGCCGGTTCGGCGCCAGTCCCGTCCGCCGGGGCGTCGGGCAGGGCGCTGATCAGGCTGAGGCCGGTCGGCGACGACGCGAGCAGCAGGCGTTGCCGTTCGTAGCCGATCACGTAGAGCGCGTGCCGATTCCCAAGGGACTTCACCTCCAGCACGTTCAAATGCGCCATGCCTTTCGGGGTCCCGAAGCGCCGTTGCTGCCGCAGGAACCACTGGGCGGCGAACAGCAGGCCCACGACCAGGGCAAGGGCGCCCAGCATGCGCACGAGGGGGCCGAGCAGCGACGGACCGGCCGGTGCGGTCAGGGGGGCGTTGGTGATCGAATTGGTCGCGGCGGCGGCGCCGGCGAGCGGGTCCGCCGCCCAGGCCGCCGACACCAGCAGCAAGGCGCTGCCGAATAGCAGTCCTCGCCGGAAGACCGGCAAAAATGTCCCTTCAAAACACATGGCACCCGGGTTCAAGCAGCGGATGTGCCACCGGGCAAAAACGGCCGGTTTCGGGCGCCTTTGGCCCGACGGTGGAGGCCAGCGGCAGATTCTGCCGGCCCGGGAGGTTGCCGGCCGGTTCGGTTGGCGGCAGGCCGGTCGTCACCCGAATACGGTTTGGAAACCGCGGGCACCGGCGTTAATCATCCCGCCGACATGGAAGCGACTTCGGCGCTCAAGCGCACCCCACTCTTCGCCGCGCACCAACGGCTCGGCGGCAAGGTCATTGAATTCGGCGGCTGGGAAATGCCGGTCCAGTATTCGTCCATCGTGGATGAACACCACTGCGTGCGCCGGTCGGCGGGCATCTTCGACATCTGCCACATGGGCGAGGCGTTGGTGACCGGTCCCGGGGCTGAGGCGTTCCTGAACGAGACGCTTACCAACGACGTCCGCAAGCTGGCGGTCGGCGGCGGCCAATACTCCCAGATGTGCAACGAACGCGGCGGCACCGTGGATGACCTGTATGTCTACCGGATCGCGCCGCTCGAATTCCTCCTGATCATCAATGCCAGCCGGATCGAGGTGGACGTGGCGTGGTTGCAGGACCGGCTCTGCGCCTCGGCCCACCGTTCGGGCGTGATCTTCGAGAACGCCTCCGGCCGCCTCGGCGCGGTGGCGATCCAGGGGCCCAAGGTGGCGGATTTCGTGAACCAACTGGTCAGCGGTCCGGCGTTGGCGGGCACCCCGGCCGGATCCGCTACGGACCTGAAGAAGAACCAGATTGGCGCTTGGGCCTGGAACGGCCAGCGCATCTGGGTCGCCCGCACCGGCTACACCGGCGAGGACGGTTTCGAGGTCGTGGCCCCGGCCGAACTCATCGAGGAAATCTGGACCCGGACCTTGGCTGTGGGACACGTCAGCTGCATCCAACCCTGCGGCCTCGGGGCCCGCGATACCCTGCGCACCGAGGTCTGCTACCCGCTCTACGGCCACGAATTGGACGAGAACACCTCGCCCATCGAGGCCGGGCTCGGGTTCTTCGTGGCCTTCGACAAGGGAGAGTTTGTCGGTCGGTCCGTGCTGTCGGACCAGAAGACCCAGGGCCCGCGGAAGAAGTCCGTGGCCTTCCGCATGACGGACAAGTCGGCACCGCCCCGGCCGGGCTACGCCATCTTCAGCGCCGGCGCCAAGGTTGGCGACGTCGTCAGCGGAACCCAGAGCCCGTCCCTGAACTTCGGGATCGGACTCGGCTACGTGCCGCCGGAACTGTCGGCCGTGGGCACCCGGATCGAGATCGAGATCCGGGGCCGACGCTTCGCCGCCGAGGTGGTGAAGAAGCCCATCTACCGGAAGGCGTAGGCGACTGGCGGCTGAATGTGGGCGATCTCGCTACCGGTGGGCTCTACTTCAGCGCTTCGCTCACGAGTTCCTGCGCCTCGGTGACGATGCGTTGCAGGTGTTCGGGACCGCGGAAGCTTTCGGCGTAGAGCTTGTAGATGTTCTCGGTGCCGCTGGGACGCGCGGCGAACCAGCCGTTTTCCGCGACGACCTTCAGACCGCCGATGCTGGCGTGGTTGCCGGGGGCGCGGGTGAGCTTGACGCGGATGGGTTCGCCCGCGAGTTCGGTGCCCTTCATGGCTTCGGGCGAGAGCTTCTTCAGCTTGGCTTTCTGCTCGGGCGTCGCCGCGGCGTCGAGCCGGGTGTAGCACGGGGCGCCGAACTGCGCGGTGATCTCGGCGTAGTGCTGGCCGGGATCCTTGCCGGTCACAGCAGTGATCTCCGCGGCGAGCAGGCCCAGGATGAGGCCGTCCTTGTCGGTGCTCCACGCCGTGCCGTCGCGACGCAGGAAGCTGGCGCCGGCGCTTTCCTCGCCACCGAAGAGGCAGGTGCCCTCGTGCAGGCCGGGCGCAAACCACTTGAAGCCCACGGGCACTTCCATGAGGCGGCGGCCGGCGCTGGCGACCACGCGGTCAATGAGATTGGAGCTGACCAGAGTCTTGCCCACCACCGCGGCGACGAACCAGTTCGGCCGGTGCTGGAGCAGGTAACGGATGGCGACCGCGAGGTAATGGTTCGGGTTCAGCAGGCCGGCGCTCCGGGTGACGATGCCGTGGCGGTCGGCGTCGGGATCATTGCCCCAGGCGACGTCGAACTGGTCCTTGAGCCCGACCAGGCTGGCCATCGCGAACGGGCTGGAGCAATCCATGCGGATCTTGCCGTCGTGGTCCACGGTCATGAAACCGAATGTGCCGTCCACGCGGGTGTTCACGATGCTCAGGTTGAGCCCGTAACGGTCGGCAATCGGCTGCCAGTAGGGCAGGGAAGCGCCGCCGAGCGGGTCCACGCCCAGCTTCAGGCCGGCGCGTTTGACCGCTTCAAGGTCGATGACGGCCGACAGGTCGTTGACGTAGGGCGTGACGAAATCATGGACGTGCGTGGTGCCGGCCTTGAGCGCAGCGGCAAACGGAGTGCGCTTCACGCCGGCGTTGTAGCCGCGGAGCAGTTCGTTGGCGCGATTTTGCACCCAGTCGGTCACGTCGGTGTCGGCCGGTCCGCCATTGGGCGGATTGTATTTGAAGCCGCCGTCCTGCGGCGGGTTGTGCGACGGCGTGATGATGAGCCCGTCGGCGAAGGCGGCGTGGCGGCCGTGATTGAAGGTGAGGATGGCGTGGGAGATGACCGGCGTGGGCACGAAGCCGTCATCCGCGGCGACGAAGGTCTCGACGCCGTTGGCTGCCAGCACCTCGAGCGCGGTGCGTTCGGCGGGCCGGGAAATGGCGTGCGTATCCTTGCCTAGGAACAGCGGGCCGCGGTCGCCCTGCGCCACCCGGTAGTCGCACACGGCCTGCGTGATGGCGGCGATGTGGGCGTCGGTGAAGGTGCCGTCGAACGGCGTGCCGCGGTGACCGCTGGTGCCGAAGGAAACGAGCTGGTTCGGGTCGGCCAGGTCGGGCGTGCGTTCGTAGTAGGCGCGCTCCAGCGCGGCGAGGTCGATCAGCAGCGACTGCGGGGCGGGTTGTCCGGCGAGAGGATGTGGCATTGGGCGAATTCTAGGGGGAACCGGCGCCGGAGGCCAAGCGGGGAAGCGCGGCGACCGTTTCATGATGGCGGATGGTCGTCGGGTCCACTGCGATTTCGGCATCCGCCAAGGGGACTTGAGCCCGTAATCGCCTCGCCGCCGTGGTTTGGCTCCGCCGTTGACTCTTTGTCAGCGGCTTACATCGTGCCCGCATGTCCACCGTCCACGCCAGCCGCCGGCAGGAAGACCGCGACCGGGCCCGCAGCCGCATCTTGGCTGCGGCCACGGCGCTGTTTCATCGGCACGGGATCGACCGCGTGACGTTCGGCGCCGTCGCCAAGAAGGCTCGTCTGAGCCGGCCGCTGGTGTATTTCTATTTCCCGGACAAGCGGGCGCTGTTCGTCGAGGCCTGCCTGCTGGCCGGGCAACAGCTGGCTGGGCGTTTCGTGGCCGCATCCACCGGCGCGCCGACGGGCTTGGACGCGGTGGAAGCCATCGGCCGGGCTTACGTTGCCTTCCAGGAGGAGGAACCGGCGCTGTTCTTCCTGCTGATGGCGCACACTCCCGCCGAGCGGGCGAAGCTGACCGGCGAATCGCCGGAAGCCTGCATGGCACAGCAGGAATTGGCGGTGATGAACTTGGTGACGGACTCAGTGAAGCGCGGCATCGCGGATGGTTCGATCCGGCCGGACGTGGGGGATCCGCTCACGGTGTCGCTGTGCCTGTGGGGATTCACACACGGGCTGGCCCAACTGGGAGCGACCCAGCGGGCGACGATCGAGAACTTCCACGGCACCCCGATCGCACGGTTCCGTGACATCGGTTTCCAGACGCTCCGGCGATCGTTACAAGCCGGTGTTTGACAGAATGTCAGCCGCTGACAGTCTGTCAGCCATGAGGTTGCTCCGAGTTGCGGCCCTGGCGTTGCCGCTGGGCTGGGTGTTGTTTCCGGGCTGCCGGCCCACGCCGGCGCCGGCAGGCGTGCGGACGGAAGCCGTGGCCCAGCCCGTGACCGTCACGCCGGTCCGCTTCAGCGGCGAGGCGTTGCCCGTGGAGTCGACCGGCATCTTGGCGTCCCGCGAGGAAACCGAACTGGCCTTCAAGATCGGTGGGGTCGTGGCCGAGGTCGCCGTAAGATCTGGCGATGCCGTGCCCTCTGGTCACGTGCTCGCCCGGCTGAAGCGGGACGAGATCGAGGCGGAAGTGGCGCAAGCCCGGGCGGCACTGGAGAAAGCCCGACGGGACCAAGAGCGGGCGCGGCGGCTGGCGGAGGAACAGGTCATCACCCGGGAGCAGGCGCAGAATGCCGACACGGCGGTGGAACAGTCCGAAGCCGCGCTGCGGGCGGCCGAGTTCAATTGGCGTTTTGCGGTGATTGAGGCCCCGGCGGCCGGACGGATCCTGCGGCGATTGGCCGAGCCGGGCCAATTGGTGAACGGCGGCCGGCCCATCTTGGTATTCGCGCCGGACGACGCCGGTTGGCTGGCACGGGTAGGCGTCGCGGCCAATGACTTTGCCCGGCTGGCGATCGGCGATAGGGCGGAGTTGCAGGTAGCCGGCACCGATCAGGTTTTCCCGGGCGTGATCCGGCACCGGGCGGGAGGGGCGGATGCGGTGCTGCGGACCGGCGAGGTCGAGATCGAACCTGAGGGCCGGCCGACCAACCTCTTGGCCGGGGTGGTGGTGCATGCGAGGCTGTTTCCGCGCCCGGTGGCGGTGCGGCCGGTGGTGCCGGCGTCCGCGTTGGTGGAAGGGCGGGGAGCGCGGGCCGCGCTGTTCCTGCTGAAGCCGGAACCGGCCGCGGTCCAAAAGGTGGCGGTGGACGTCGAGGTGCTGGCGGGAGCTGACGCCTTCCTCCGGACTCCGTTGCCGTCCGGCGCGCGAGTGGTCACCGGCGGGGCCGAATACCTGCGCGAAGGAATGGCGGTGCGGGTCACTGAAACCACCGCGACCAACACGCCCCCGAATCCGCGGCCATGAAGCTCACCGAATTCTTTGTCCGGCACCGGCCGTTCAGCCTCGTGCTGACGCTCGCGCTGCTCGTGGTGGGGGTGGTGTCGTTCCGGCAGATTCCCCGGGCGGAGGACCCGGCCCTGAAGATTCCCGTGCTTCGCGTCATCGCGATCCAGCCGGGTTCCGGCCCGACCGACCTGGAACGCCTCGTCGCGCGGCCGCTGGAGGATGCGATCAAGGAGCTCGATGACCTCAAGAAGCTCCAGACGACCATCCGGGACGGGGTCGTGGACATGGTGGTCGAGTTCGAATACGGCACCGATCCCGACAAGAAGGAGGATGACGTCCTCCGGCAGGTGAACGCGAAACGGGCGAGCCTGCCCAGTGGGTTGGCGCTTCTCGACGTCATCAAGGTCCAGACGCTTAACGTGGCGTTGCTCCAGGTTGCGCTGGTGTCGGAGGAGGCTTCGGACGCGCGTCTGCAGGACCTGGCCGAAGCCCTGAAGAAGCGGTTCGAGACGGTGCCGGGAATTCGCCGGGCCGAAAAACACGCGTTTCCGCTCAAGCAGGTTCAGGTCGCGCTGGATCCGGACCGGCTCGTGCAATTGCGGCTGCCGGTTTCCCGGATCGTCGAGGCGTTGCAGGGCAACAACCAGAACCTGCCCGCGGGTGCGGTCGAGCTCGGTGACCGCCGTTTCACGGTCAAGACGACGGGCCAGTTTGCCTCGCTGGACGAGGTTCGGCAGACGCCGGTGGCCGGCAACGGCGCGGCAGTGGTGCGTTTGGGCGACGTTGCTGAAGTCCACTGGGCTTACGAGGAAAACGACTATTTCGGCCGCTTCAACGGTGAGCGGGCGGTGTTCGTGACCGCCATGCCGCAGCGCGACCGGAGCGTTTTCGCCCTGCGCGACGGCCTGCTCCGGCAGGCGGACGACTTCCGGGCCGAGCTGCCGGGCGACGTCCGGCTGGAACTGGGCTTCGACCAGGCCAGCAACGTGGACGCCCGCCTCACGCGCTTGGAACATGACTTCCTCATCGCCTTCGCCCTGGTGCTGCTGACCGTGCTGCCGCTCGGCTGGCGGGCGAGCCTGCTGGTCATGCTGAGCATCCCGCTGTCGTTGGCGATGGGCATCACGCTGCTGAACTACACGGGCTTTTCCCTGAACCAATTGTCGATCGTCGGCTGCGTGATCGCGCTGGGGTTGCTCGTGGACGACTCGATCGTGGTGGTGGAGAACATCGCGCGTTTTCGCCGCGAAGGCCGGCCGCCGCGCGAAGCCGCCATCGAGGCGACGCGCCAGATAACCGTCGCGGTGGTGGGCACGACCGCCACGCTGCTGTTTGCGTTCCTCCCGTTGCTCATGCTGCCGGGCGGGGCGGGACAGTTCATCCGGAGCCTGCCGCTGGCGGTCGTCTACACGGTGCTGGCATCGCTTTTCGTGTCGCTGACCATCGTGCCGTTCCTGGCGAGCCGTTTCCTCACGGGCGAGGAACCCGCCGAGGGGAACTGGCTGCTGCGGACGCTCCAGCACGGCATCCACGTCACCTATCGCCCGTTCCTCCACTGGTGCATGGCCCACCGGCTGGCGACGCTGGCGCTCGCCGGCCTGCTAGTCGTCGGCAGCTTCGCGCTCGTTCCGCGGATTGGTTTCAGCCTGTTTCCCAAGGCCGGCACGCCGCAGTTCTCAATTCGCGTCTACGGCGCGGAGGGCAACAGCGTGGCCCGGACCGACCAGTTGGTCCGCCAGGTCGAGGCGTTGCTTCGCGCCACGCCTGAGGTGAAGTGGTGGTTCGCCAACATCGGCAAGGGCAACCCGCAGATCTATTACAACGAGTTTCCCGAGCAGCAGGCGGCCAGCTTCGCCGAGCTGTTCTGCGAACTGACCGAGTTCCGGCCCAAGACCAGTCCGGCGGTGCTGGAACGGCTGCGCCAGCAACTCCGGGGAATTCCCGGCGCGCGGATCGTGCTGAAGGAGTTCGAGAACGGCCCGCCGATTGATTCGCCCGTTGCCATCCGCCTCGTCGGCGAGGATCTCGACACGCTGGCGCTGCTCGCGGCCAAGACCGAGACGCTGCTGCGCGAGACGCCCGGAACCGAGAACGTGGACAACCCATTGCGCATGCCGCGCACCGACCTGCGGGTGAAGCTCGACCGCGGTGCCGCCGCCTTGCTCGGGGTGCCGGAAGCCGCCGTGGATCAGGCGACGCGGCTTGCCTTTGCGGGGCTGGAAGTGACGCGCTTTCGCGAGTCCGACGGTGACGAATACAACCTGACGCTCACCTTACCGCGGGGCGAACGCGCCACGCTGACCAACTGGTCCAAGCTGCACGTGCCGACGCTGGCCGGCGGCTACGTGCCGATCGGGCAGGTCGCCCAACTGGAGTTCGCCAGCGCGCCCCCGCTCATCCAGCGGTTCAACCGCCAGCGCACCGTCACGGTGACCAGCCAGGTGCGGACGGGTTTCCTCACCGACAACGTCACCCGCGATGTCGCCGCTCGACTCGCCAAGAAGGAATGGCCCCGGGGCTACCGGTTCGAGTTCGGCGGCGAGGTCGAAAGCCGGAAGGAAAGCTTCGGCGGGCTCGGCACCGCGATCCTGGTCGCCGTGTTTGGCATCCTGACGATCCTGGTCCTGGAGTTCCGGAGCTTCCGCGGGACGCTGGTGGTCGCGAGCGTCATCCCGCTCGGCGTGGTGGGCGGGCTCGTCGGGCTATGGCTTACGGGCTATTCCCTGAGCTTCACGGCCAGCATTGGCTTCATTGCGCTGATCGGCATCGAGATCAAGAACAGCATCCTGCTTGTGGACTTCACGAACCAACTCCGCGAACAGGGCGTGCCCCTCGCCGAGGCCATCGAGCGTGCCGGCGAGATCCGCTTCCTGCCCGTCGTGCTCACGACGCTGACGGCGCTTGGTGCGCTGCTGCCGTTGGCGGTGCAGGGGAGCGCGATGTATTCGCCCCTCGCCATTGTGATCATCGGGGGCCTGATCAGTTCGCTGCTCCTGAGCCGACTGGTAACCCCCGTGATGTATTCTCTCCTGCCGCCGGCCGAGGAGGATTGAGCGTCAAGGAAATGGCCGGAGTCGGTTCGAAACCGGCACCGGCCAGGAAATCCTCAGTCGTGGCTTACTTGTCCTTCGGCTTCGGGGCCTTGGGGGCAGAGCCCTTCGAACCGCCGCCCTTGCCTTCCAACGCGAACTTTCCGGGGCCCGCAAAGAGCACGGCCAGAAACCCGGCGAAGTAGAGGAACGACATTTCCCCTTCCGAGAACCGGCCCTTGTGGATGATGAAGAAGGCCACGCCCATTGCGATGGCGAGTCCGGCGGCCGCAAAGCGCGTGAAGAATCCCAGCACCAACAGGGCGGCGCAGGCAACCTCGGCAAAGACAATCAGCCCCGCGCTGGCCTTGCTTCCGATGTGCAACGGATCGGGAAAGCCCGACGCCAGACTGGAGAACTTCATCAGCTTGTCGCGGCCGTGGAACCAGAGCATGGAACCACCGAGGGTGAGGCGGAGCACCAGCAGGCCGAAATCGGGGCTCTGCGGGAGGAATTCGAGGTTCAGGAGCTTGCGGAGTGCTTTCATGGCGCGGGCGAGGTTCGGACACCGAGAGTCGGCGGCAAGCCGGCTGGAAAAGCAAACGAGGTTTCGAGCGCCCCCCCGGTGGGAGCGGATTCTTCGCCGTCCCCTGCCTTGACCCGCCCCCGCCGGAGTCCATCCTGTCGTCCGTTCGGGGAGCCCGGTTTGGCGGGCTGAGAGTTCCGGCCGTCCGGAAGACCCGTTGAACCTGCCCCGGGTAATGCCGGCGAAGGGAAAGCTTCACCAACTTCCCCGGGGCGCCTTGCACTGATGTCACGCTCGCGCCCAGCCGAAGGCCACGCCGAATCCGGGAAATTCCCGCTCGCGCGTCCGTTTTCCCGCGGCGCTGTCTCGCCCATTTCCCATGAACGCCAAGCCTGAATACTTCGAGCCCCACAGCAGCGAACAATTGCCCGCCAGCAAAAAGATCTACGTCCCCGGCACGCTGCACCCCGACGTCCGGGTGCCGATGCGTGAGATCGAGGTCACGCCCACGAAGTCCTACACCGGTGCGATCACGCCGAATGATCCCGTGCGCGTCTATGATTGCTCCGGGCCGTGGGGCGACCCCGCGTTCGCGGGCACGTCCGAGCAAGGTCTGCCGGCGTTGCGGCGCGATTGGATTCTGAAGCGCGGCGACGTCGAGGAAATCGACGGTCGCGAAATGAAACCGCAGGACAATGGTTACCTCTCCGGCAAACACGCCGAATACGCCAGCAAGGCAGAGAAGAATCGCCTCGTGGAGTTCCCCGGCCTGACCAGCCAGCGTCGTCGTCCGCTCCGCGCCAAGGCTGGCAAGGTTGTCACGCAACTTGCCTACGCCCGCGCCGGCATCATCACGCCGGAGATGGAATTCATCGCCATTCGCGAGAATATGGGCCGCGCAAAGATTGCTGAGATGTCGAAGGACAACGTTCGCAACGACCTCAACAAACAACACGCCGGATCATCGCAACTCGGCAAGAGTCCTTACACGCCCAGCATTTTCAGCCGTTTTCCGCAGCGCATCCCGTCGGAGATCACCCCCGAATTCGTCCGCGCCGAAGTCGCCGCCGGCCGCGCCATCATCCCGAACAACATCAATCACCCCGAGTCTGAGCCGATGATCATCGGGCGCAACTTCCTCGTGAAGATCAACGCCAACATCGGCAACAGCGCCGTCGCGTCGTCGATCGAGGAGGAGGTGGAAAAGATGCGCTGGGCCACCAAGTGGGGCGCCGACACCGTCATGGACCTCAGCACGGGCAAAAACATCCACGCCACCCGCGAGTGGATCCTGCGCAATTCGCCCGTGCCCATCGGCACCGTGCCCATCTATCAGGCGCTGGAGAAAGTGAACGGCAAAGCCG
>JBEISV010000664.1:0-2007 GCA_040375265.1 Verrucomicrobiales bacterium | reverse complement strand
GTTCGTAGAGCACGACGCCGAGCGAATAGATGTCCGCGCGGTGATCGGCCCCGCCCGTCGGATCGCGTTGTTCCGGCGCCATGTAGTGCGGCGTGCCGGCGGCGGTGTGGACGGTGAACGCCGACGGTGTGGGTGTTCCCGCCGGATCGGCTTCGGCAACCCGCGGTGACGCCTCCGCCTGGCCGGGCGGCAGCTCGGCCCCACCGGTTTCCAGCATTTTCGCGATGCCGAAATCGGCGATCTTGATGCGCCCGTCTTTGTCGAGCAGGAGGTTCTCCGGTTTGATGTCGCGGTGGACGATGCCGCGCTCGTGCGCGAACTGGAGCGCCGCACAGACCGGCGGCACGATGGCCAGCGCCTGTTCCGGCGTGAACCGGCCCGCCTGCATCGCCTGGCGCAGGTTCACGCCGTCCACGAACTCCATGAGCAGGAAAAAGAACCCTTCACCCGCGCCCCCCGGCGGCGCCGGCGCGAAGCCGAAGTCGTGCACCGTGACGATGTTGGGGTGGCTGAGTGCCGCGAGCGCCCGCGCTTCCTTCGCGAAGCGTTCGGCGAAGGCCGGGTCCCGTTCCCGGCCCGGGGCGAGCAACTTGAGCGCGACCGCCCGGCCCAACGATTTCTGCCGAGCACGATACACGACCCCCATGCCGCCGCGGCCGATGAGTTCGAGGATGTCCAGCTGGGGAAACGCGGTCGCGACGGCGGCGAGGTCCGGCACCGTGGGGGCGGCCGCGGGTTGCTCGGCTTCGGTGGCCAGCGCGGCCCGGGCCAGCAGGCAGCGCGGGCACAGGCCCAGCGCCCGGCCCGGCGCCAACGGGCGCTGGCAGCCGGGACACCGGGGGGCCGGGGAGGATTGGTCCATACGCGCTTTCCTGAACCGTGGCGGCGGCGAGGTTACGGGAAAAGCGTGGAGTGAAGGCGTCACGGCGGCAACGGTGCCGCCGGATGAACCGGCCGCATGGGTGTCACCGGATCGTCGCAAGAAATCCCCCGGCGCCCGGCCAGAATCCGCTTGCCGGGGAGTCGGTGCCCAACATTATTCAAGGCGTTGTTGGAACTTCCTGAATCCGCCTTGATGACTCCATGAACACCCGATTCTTCCTCCTGTCCCTCAGCCCGTTGCTTGCCACGGCTGCCGTTCACGCCCAGATCCTGAGCGAAACGTTCGGCTATTCGTCTGGTAACCTCACCACAGTCAGCAGCGCTGCTTGGGCGGCGCACAGCGGTGCGGGCAGCAATCCCGTCCAAGTCAACGCGTCCGGGGCCGCGGTGCTCCGCGGAGGCAGTGCCGAAGACGTCAACCGTTCGTTGGGCAGCACCTACACGGACGGCACGCTGTGGGCCTCGTTCGACTTGGATTTCAGCACCGGGACCATCGCCGCTTCGGGCGTGAACACCTACGTGTTGCACTTCAAGGACGACACCACCGGATTTCGGGGCCGGGTTTTCATCGGTTCGTCCACTGCCGCGGATACCGATCTGTTCCGGCTCGGCATTGAAAACGACGCGGGGGACGGCGGCACCGCCATCTTCACCTCGGATTTGGACCGGACGTCCGTCCACTCGGTGACGGTGGCCTACGACATTACGGCCAAGACTTCCAAGCTATGGGTGGATGCGCCCACCTCCGGGCCGGCCACCGTCCAGGACACGGCCGCGGCGACGAGTGCGTTGTCCATGTCAGCCGTAGGCCTGCGCCAAGGTGGTAATATCGCTTCGACCGGAAACTACACTGGCCTCCAAATTGACAACCTCGTGGTCTCCTACACCCCGGTCCCAGAGCCCGAGGAATGGGCTGCGATCGTTGGGGCCGGGTTGGTCGGCTTTGCACTCTGGCGCCGCCGTCGCTGATCCGTCTTCGGATGTCGATCAAATGCCAAAAGGCCCGCTTCGGCGGGCCTTTTGCTTTCCGGAGATCCGAGATTGCTCAGTGATATTCCTGCACGGTCCGCACCGCGTAGCCGCTCTTCTGGAGCGCCGCGATGGCCATCGCCGCCGCCTTGGCCC
>JBEISV010000222.1:0-7477 GCA_040375265.1 Verrucomicrobiales bacterium | reverse complement strand
GAAGTCGAGTTCGCCTCTGGAATCCAGCGCACCCGGATGCACAAAAGTGGAGGCGGCATGGGTGTCAACCACGACCGCCAAGGCGGCAATCGCCAAGACCCAGTTTTTAACAGCATTCATCTTATGAGTACGGCCGGAAATTCATTCCCTGATACCGTTGTCAGCCGCCTTCGGTCTTCGACAAAACTGATCAGCCTCTTATCTTCGGATGCCTTCAGGAATTTGCAAAGGAAAAGCCTGCTCCAATCAAAGTCCATTTCCCCGTTACCCGTATGGCAGATTTGTTGGCAGTTCGCTCCAGCAGGAATCCGACGTTGCTCAACCAGGTTTTCGGACCGACCTGGTTTTCACCGCCTCCTGTCAGCAGGTCCCCGAGGACACAGCGAGCGAAGAGGGCCAGAATCATTTCCGAATTCCAGACTCCCACAAGCGTTCCTCCAAAGGTCTTATTCCGACCGATATCTATCGTCAGCGAGATCCAGCCACATCCATAGGCCAAGGAAGGATCGCATCCCCTTTTTGCAAGCAGCCGCCGCCCCTCAGTGGCTGGTTTTCAACCGCCCGGTGACAGTTCCGGCTGGGAAAACCTCGGAAAACGGGGCTAAGCCGGGCCGCTTCGTATGACACTCGTATGACAGTGCCCGGAACAACTGCGAATTTGCTGAGGAAAAGAGTGGAGCGGGTGAAGGGAATCGAACCCTCGTCTCAGGCTTGGGAAGCCCACGTTCTACCATTGAACCACACCCGCCCGGGTGAAGTGCGTTTCCTATAGTGGCCGCGGCATTGGGTGGCAACGCCAGATTTGTCCGCGATTCTCATTCGCCTTCCGACGATCGCGAACGGAGGCATCGCGAGGCAGAAACGCCGTCCGCAGGGTCGGCCAGCGGTTGACTTGGCGGACGCGCATCATAGCCTTGCGTTCAATCTCAAAACCGAAATTTCCTATGGCCGCCCCCGCAAAACCCGCCGACGTGAAAGCCGTCGTTGAAACCGAAGTTCCCAAGCTGTCCGCCGCCAAGTCCCGCGACTTGGAAACCGCGATCTCGACGATCACGAAGTCGTTCGGCGAAGGCGCCATCATGCGCCTGGGATCGCAGGTTTCGCGGCCAATTGAGGTCATTCCGTCGGGAGCGCTCGCGATTGACCTGGCACTGGGCGTCGGCGGCGTGCCACGGGGCCGTATCATCGAGATTTACGGGCCGGAATCCTCCGGCAAGACCACGCTGATGCTCCACCTGATCGCCAACGCCCAGAAGGCCGGCGGCGTGGCGGCGTTCATCGACGCGGAACACGCGCTGGACCCGGGCTACGCCAAGAAACTCGGCGTGGATCTCGACAACCTGCTCGTGTCGCAGCCGGACTCCGGTGAGGAAGCCCTCACGATCTGCGAGACGCTCGCCCGCTCCAACGCGCTCGACATCATCGTGGTGGACTCCGTGGCCGCGCTCGTGCCCAAGGCGGAACTCGAGGGCGAGATGGGCATGGCCACGATGGGCATGCAGGCGCGCCTGATGTCGCAAGCGCTGCGCAAGCTCACCGCTATCCTCAGCAAGGCGAAGACGACCTGCCTCTTCACCAATCAGCTCCGCGAAAAGGTCGGCGTGATGTTCGGCAATCCCGAGACGACGCCCGGCGGTAAGGCGCTCAAGTTTTACGCCAGCGTGCGGATCGACATCCGGCGCAAGGACGCGATCAAGGACAACGCCGGCACGGTGCTGGGCAACCACGTGAAGGTGAAGATCGTGAAGAACAAGGTGGCCCCGCCGTTCGCAGAGGCGGAGTTCGATATCATCTTCAACCACGGCATCGACAAGGAAGGCAGCACGCTGGATGTCGGCATCGAGCACGGTGTCGTGGAGAAGAAGGGCGCCTGGTTGCAGTTCGCCGGCGAACTCATCGGCCAGGGCAAGGAAGCCGCCCGCAAGGCGCTGGCCGAGAAGCCCGAGCTGATGAAGAAGATCACCGAAGCCATCATGCTCAAACGCAGCGGCGTGGTGGCGGAGGAAGGCGCCAAGGGCGAAAAGGGTGAGAAAGCAGAGAAGCCCGAGAAGGCGGACAAGGCTGAGAAATCGAAAGGGTGAGCCCGACGCCAGAGCAATTCTGGAATGCCTGTAAGACGGAGCCGGCGCTGCGCGATTTGGCGGAGCGCTGGCTAAGGAAGCCGGATGGGGAGTGGGCGGACGAATCGGCGGAACTTTACCGGCTCATTGACCACGATCCCGACGGTGCCCTGAGGGTGATTTTCTGCGCCGTTCAACTGACGGCCGAGCCCCTGATCTTGGCCAACCTCGCCGCCGGACCGCTGGAAGATTTCCTCGGCCGGCACGGTGAACGGTATCTCGACGTGTTCCATGCATTGGCGTTGCGGGAGCCAGCCTTGCGCGAAGTCCTCAACGGTGTCTGGCAGGGTTCCATGCCCAAGCGGGTTTGGCACCGGATCGAAATCCTGAAGCAAAGCGCGTTCTCCTGAGCACCGGTTGGTCGATCCCATCGCGAACATCCTTCCGCCGGCCGGCCTGTCCCGTTAATGCTCCGCCATGCGACCGGAATCCGAGCTGCTGAAGGGCGTGGCCTTGTTTCAATTCCTCGACGACCATGAGCGGGCCGACCTCGCGGGCCAGTTGGAAGTCGTCCGGTTCAAGGCCGGCGAGCAACTCTTCCAGATCGGTGAACCCGGCGAAGCGCTCTTCGTCATCCGCACCGGCGCCGTCGAAGCCTATTTCAAGAACGACACCGGCGAACGCATCACGCTCGAGGCCGTGATGCCCGGCGGCTTCATCGGCGAACTGTCCCTGCTCGACAGCGGGCCGCGCAGTGCCTCGGCTGTTGCCACCGAGGATACCGAGGCGCTGCGGCTCAATCGCGCCAATCTGGAGAAGTTCCTCAGCCTCCGCCCCCAGGCCGCTATGGACCTGCTGGCGGCGATGGGTAAACGGATGCGCTTCACGGCTGAGCGCCTGCGCCACACCGCCACCCGCAACGCCAACGAGGAGTCCGCGGATCGCCGCACGCTGGTGCAGAAGGGCGCCGATTGGATCGCGGAATTCGCCGGGAGCATCACCTTCCTCATGCTCCACGTGGTCTGGTTCGGCCTCTGGTTGCTACTGAATTCCGTCAAAATTCCCGGCGTCCCGCAGTGGGACCCGTTTCCGTTCGGCTTCCTGACGCTAACGGTTTCGCTCGAGGCGATCTTCCTCTCGGTATTCGTGCTGCTGAGCCAGAGCCGGCAGGCGGCGAAGGACCGCGTGCGTTCCGACATCGAGTATGACGTGAACCTGAAGGCGGAACTCGAGATCGTGAACCTGCACGAAAAAATGGACCGCCTGACCGCCGACGTGCTGAAGCATCTCGAGGAACTGCGCCGGGACACGCGGGTGCTACGGAACGACCGGTGACGATTGGGAACTACTTCGCCACGGTCGTCCGTTCTTGAATCCACTTCAGATCCTGACTGCGCGGCACGACGAGGTTGTGGTCGAGCCGCTGGCCCAAGGTAGCCTTTCGAAAGGTCCGGGCATCGCGCCAACGATGGGATTCGGCGTGCCCATCGGCAAAGCCAATCACGCCGCCCTGATTGTGGTGCACGGCGGGCAGGTGAAAGAACTGGTCGTTGGCATTGCCGGGCATCAACACGATGAACGCCGGCGTGCACAGGCTCTTCGGCGACAGGTCCTGGAACTGGAAGGTGTTCGCCGGTGCCGGCAGGTCGGCCGCCTTGCGAAACGAGCGGTAACGGGCCGACAGGCGGTTCTGCATGTCGGCATTGGGGCCGAGGTAAAGGTTCATCGCGTAGCTCCGCACCTGGGGCACGGGACGGCCGCGGCTGAGGACATGCGTGGTCTTGTCCCCGGGACACTTGTAAATGTCCTTTGCCTGGACGTAGGCGGCAAACGCCGCGTAGCGCCGGTCAACCAGATAGGCGGTGTTGGTAAAGGCGCCGGCGAAGCTGTGATAACCGCCCATCACCCACAGTTTTGGCCCGGCGCCCGCGGCGGAATCCACCTCGCCATTGGTCACCAGTGCATCGGCCGAATCGCCGGTGTAAAGCAACGAGGTCAGCCCGAGCTGCCGCTGGTTGTTCACGCACTTGATGCGCTGGGCCTGCTCCTTTGCCCGGGACAACGCCGGCAACAGCAGGCCGGCCAAAATCGCAATGATCGCAATGACCACCAGCAGCTCGATCAGCGTGAAGCCACGGCATCGCGTCTGTGTCGGCGGGGGAGTCATTTCGGTGCCATGCTCGCCATAGTCGCCTGCGGTTTGCACTCTCGAATCCGCTCCGGCGCCGCGATGGGTTGTAAGGACTTCGTGGAGGGGTGAGGATCGCTCCATGCGAACTTCCTCGCCGCGAGCCGTCATGCTGCTCCCCTTGCTGGTCGCCCTGCTGGCGGGCTTCGGCTGCGTTTCCCGGCCGCCTGCCGCCCGCGTCACCGTCCCGTGGAACCTTACCGCGCTCGCGAACACTCCAGCGGTCGAATGGGGTAAAACCGACGACCCGGTGCAGGAGGTCTTCTACGCCGGTGAACCGCTGAACGGGAAACCGACCCGCGTCTTCGCCTATCTTGGTCGGCCATTGGACCTGCGGATAGGCAACCCTGAACCTGTTCGCCGGCCGGCCATGTTGCTGGTGCATGGCGGCGGCGGGAAGGCGTTCAAGGAATGGGCGGAACATTGGGCTCACAGGGGCTACGTTGCGTTGGCCATGGACCTTTCCGGCAACGGCCCCGATGGGCGTCTGCCCGACGGCGGGCCGGACCAGGCCGATGCGGTGAAATTCCGCGACTTCGCGGATTCCGACGCGACCAACATGTGGACCTACCATGCCGTCGCCGCCGTGGTGCGGGGACATTCGTTGCTCCGTTCGCTGCCCGACGTGGACCCCGAGCACATTGGCATTACCGGCATCAGTTGGGGTGGTTACCTGACCTGCATCGTGGCAGGCATTGATCCGCGGCTGAAGGTGGCTGTGCCCGTCTACGGTTGTGGATTCCTGGGCGACAACAGCGTGTGGACGGCTGGTTCGCTGGCAGCCATGACGCCGGAGGCCCGCCAACGCTGGCTTCGCCTGTTCGATCCCAGCCAATATCTCGGCGGCGTGCGCTGCCCGACTCTGTTCCTCAATGGCACCGCAGACTTCGCCTATCCGCTCGATAGCTACCAACGGTCCTACCGCTTGGTTCCTCCGCAACACCGGCACGTTTCGGTGGTCGTGGACCTACCCCATGGACACATCTGGACGTTTCCGGAAGTAGACGCCTTCGTGGACAGCGTGCTGCGGAAGGGGAAACCACCGCTGGCGATTTTCGAAACCGAGTTGAAGGGACAGGTCCTATCCGCGGCGGTCGGAGACCCGGCCCGCCTGCGCGACGCCACACTGTGTTACACCACCGACGTCGGTCCGTGGCAGAAGCGTCGTTGGCAAACGGTCCCCGCCCGGATCGATGGCCACGGCATCGCGGCCGAACTCCCCACCATGCGGCCGCTGGTCGCCTTCCTGGCCGCGACCGACACGGACGGCCTGCGTCGAAGCAGCGAGCATGTCGAGCTGCCCGCCCGTTAAAGCGCGGGCTTCGACTCACGGCAACGCCCGCAACTGGCCCGCGGCATTTACCGCCCAGAACCCCACGCCGTCGAAGCCGCCGTCCACCACGAGTTGGCGGATCTGTTTCGCTTCCAGTTCGGCCAACTGCGATGCGCTCACGGCCGGATCCAGCCGCGGCTCGAACAGGAAGGTTTCCCAGAAATTGTGATGGCCGGGCGAGTAGGTCTGCGCGGCGCCGGCGCGCAGGATGAGGGGTTCGCTGGTCAGGCCGGTGATGCGGGTCTCGACGAAGCCGAGGTTCGGGGCGGTGTAGCCGGCGCTCGGGCCTTTCGGCGGCTGGGGCCACCAGAACTGCGGCCGGACCACGACCTGGGATTTGTTCGTGAAGGCCCGGTTCTGGAGCAGTGAGTCCGGGCGGATGACCGGACACGGGATTAGCAGAACGGTGTCATTCAGCGTCGTGCTCGGGCCGGAGAAATCGAAGGTCGGCTGCGGGGCGGCATACTTCGCATCCAGGGTGAGCATGAAGTCGCGCACGGTGACCCACGGCGCCTGTGGGGCGGCGGCCGAGCGAATCACCGGGGTCGTCAGCGTCAGCACCCTCCGGCTGGCATCTGAGCCGACGGCCCAGGAATCGCGCAGGTCATCTCCGCTCCGGCCGTGCTTGAACTCCGGCCAGGAGCTGACGTCGTTGGTGAGCCGGACCACTTCGTCGCCGATCCGGGAGACGAACTGCCCCTGGGTGTAGATTGCCGTCGTGAGGTTGGCCTCGGTGAGCCGCCGGGCTCCGGAGGTGAGATTCAGTTCGCACTTCAGCCGATGTTTCGCGAACACGTCGGAGTATTCCCCTTCCAGCACGCAAAGCGTTTCCGTCGTCGGCAGGAGGAAGGTCGTGATCGGCGTCGCCTTGGGCTGGGGCAAGGGGCGGACCTGTTTCAGGTCCAGCGTGCCCGGCGCGACTCGCTTGTATTCGAAGTCGAGGGCGAACTCCGTCTTCGTCGGGAACATCTGCGCGTAGCCGTTGGCCACCGTGGCCAGCAGGCTGACCAATTGCTGGTAGTCGGTCTCCCACCGCATGACGTAGCCGCCCAGCGGCACCCGGGCCGAACTCTGCCGCAAGGCCACGGAGGTGAAGCCGCCGGAGCGGTAGAAGTCCACGGTCTCCGGCCGCGCCGCATTGTCGGGGTTCGTGATGGACTCGGCCCCCAGTTGCGACACCAGCCGGCCTTCGAGCGACACGCTGCCGAACTGCCTCTGCCACTTCACCGTCGCCACGCCGTTGGCCATTTCAATCTCGTCCGGATACGAGTGGTGCACGAGCACGGCCATGCCGACTTCGTCCTCCTTCACGCCGCGGCGCAGGCGTTCGAGGAAGGCGTTGTCGTTGTAGAAGCTCGCGTAGACCCGCTGGATCGCCCGGAAAACGCCGCGCTCGTTGCTTTCCGTCGGGTCGCACGCCGACGGTCCGGCGGCGTCGCCGTCCAGTTCGTCCGCGAGGCAGCCGCTGAAACTGTCGTAGAGCCCCGCGCCGGTGAAATCCTCGCCGTCCTCGACGTTGGTCGAACTGCGGAACCGCAGTTTCCGCGTGCCGTCGAAGCCCGCATTGGTCAGCGCCCCGAGGACGGCCGCCTGCTGGGCTGCGGAAAACTTCGCGGTCTTCGTGAAGGTGTCCCGCACCGCGAGCAGGCGCACTTGGGCGGAAAGGACATCGTTGGCATTCGTGAGGCCGTTCAGCCGGAAGGCGATCTCCTCGCGCAGCGTGCGGCCGCTGGGGAGAACCTGCGCCAGGAACCCGTCCCACAGGTCAAATGTGAGGGCAATGGCCGGCTCCGAATTGGCCGGCACGACGCGGCGCAGGAGGCCGAAGTTCGCCGCCTTGCCGCCGACGTGGCGGACCGCGTCGGGACGCAGCTCCTGCACGTTCGTGGCGATGAG
>JBEISV010000258.1:0-6635 GCA_040375265.1 Verrucomicrobiales bacterium | reverse complement strand
TGCTGATGTATTGCTCCAGCATGATGAACGGCAACCACGACGCCAACCAACTGCCCGTAGTGCTGCTCGGCGGCGCCGGTGGCCGACTCCAGGGCGGCCGCGTGCTCGACTACAAGGAGCAGTCCGAACGCCAGATGTGCCGCCTCTACCTCTCGATGATGGACAAGATGAACGTCCGGCTGCCGAAGTTCGGCGACGCCTCGAAGGCGCTGGAAGAGGTGTGAACACCGGCAAGAAGCCGCTCTTCATTGGTCAGGGATTCGGCAAGCCCGCCGAATGAAACTCCGCCACGGAACTCGACCGGGGCTGCGGCAATCATGCCAACGGCGTGCTGACCTTTATCCGCCACGACCGCGAATCCGGCTCCCACGTCCTCGCCGTGCTGAACCTGACGCCGAACCCGCTTACCGGCTACCGCATCGGCCTGCCCAAGCCCGGCCGCTGGCGCGAAGTGCTGAACAGCGACGCGGCGATCTACGCGGGCAGCAACCAGGGCAATCCGCTGGGCGTGACCGCCGAAGACTACGCGGTGCAGAACCAGCGTTACTCCGCGATGTTCACCCTGCCGCCGCTGAGCGTGGGCGTGTTTAAGGCGGCGAGGTGACGCGCCCAAGTTTCGGACTCTCTGATGTTCAGAACGATCCGTGCCGCAAACGGGCAACGGAAGTAGGGCAGGCTGCCAGCCTGCCCGCCGCGCCCGCCGGCGCGAAACCGGACGGGCTGCTAAGGCTTCTCTCCGGTGGATGGAGTGGGTTGTGCTACCAATTCGACTGGCAATGATACTCATCGCAGGTGCTTACCATTGTGCGACGCAGAGCGGAGATTGCACCGCATGCGTTGTGAATCGTGTATCCTCGGATGAGGCCCACTGCGGATAAGGGGCACAGGTCAACAACCGCCGACGGTGCCTCGCGTTCATCACGGCATCGCGGTGGCTTCGTCTCGATTTGTCCCGGCTTGGTCCCGGCGGGATTGATTTTGGACCGGAACTCCTCTCGTTTGGCCGGGGCATGCGATGTGAATCCGAGGACGCACCGGAGCCGGGCGGACGCCGGCAAGGTTGGCTGTGGCTGGCGGCACTGGTCTGGTCGGCCGTGGCCGGCCTGGTCCTGTGGTGGCTGGCGGACGGCCGCGGCGGGCCTTCGGTGTGGGTGTTCCGGGAAAGTGACCTGAACCAGCCGGCGTTCGGCGAGAAGCTGCAGGCGGTCTTCCGCGGCGAGCTCGGCCTGCAACGCACCTATCCGTGGCTTCTGTTCGGGCCGTTCGTGGCGCTGCTGGCGTGGCACTTCCCGCTGGGGCGCGAACGTCTCCGCCGCAATCTGCCGCTGAACGTGGCCGCCTGTGTGGCGTTCGCGTGGTCCTGCCAGGCCCTTGACCTGTCCGCGCGGATGTCGCGGCCGAACGTGGTCGTGGTGAGTCCGGACCCTGCGCCCGGCCGGATTCCGCCCGGGGACAACGAAGCGCTACGGCCCGGACCGCCGTCCGTCCGGTTTCAGCGCCCCTTGCGTCCGCCCGGTCCGCGGACGCTGTCGTTGCGCCACGTCGTCCTCGACCTGCTGGCCTATGGGGCGATTTCTGGGCTGGTTCACTCGGTGAACTTCTACGGCCGCCTGCGGGAGCGGGAACGGCGGGCGCTGGTGCTGGAGGCCCGTCTGGCCAGGGCCCGCCTGGGCGCACTTCAGGCCCAGCTCCAGCCACACTTCCTGTTCAACAGCCTCAACGCGGTCACCACGCTGCTCCGACGCGATCCTCGGCTGGCTGAAACGACGTTGGTGGCGTTGAGCGAGCTGTTGCGCTTGGCCCTCAGCCAGTCGGAGAAACAGGAAACGGCCCTGCGCGACGAGGTGGAGTTCGTCCGGCGCTACCTGGAGATCCAGCGGACGCGGTTCGGCGACAAGCTGCGGGTTGAGGAGGACCTTGATCCGCAGGCGCTGCACTGCCGGGTGCCCAAGCTGGTGTTGCAGCCGCTGGTGGAAAACGCAATTCGCCACGGAATCGAGCCGACCGACCGACCGGGCACGGTGCGCGTGGGCGCGGCCCGTCAGGACGGGAGGCTGGTCCTGACCGTGGAAGATGACGGGGTTGGTATTCCCGGAGGCGACGGGGAGGCGGGCGGGGCGGGGAATGCGGCGTTGCCCGGCCCGAAGACGTCCGGAACCGGAATTGGTTTGGCCAACCTCCGTGACCGGCTCCAGGTTCTTTACGGCAACCGGCAGCGGCTGGAGGTGCGGCCGCGCATGGGTGGCGGTGTGGTCGTCCGGGTGGAGCTTCCGTGGGACTCGCCGTCGTTGCCACCCAATCCCGGCCCGGAAGCGGCTTGAGAACGATCAACGCCATCATTGCGGACGACGAACCCCTCGCACGCGAGCGGGTTCGTTCCGTGCTGGCGGACGAGCTGGATGTGGCGGTCGTTGCCGAATGCGCCGACGGCGCACAGGCGCTCCGGGAGACGCAGCGGCTTCGCCCGGACCTGCTCTTCCTCGATGTGCAGATGCCACGCCTCAGCGGCTTCGAGGTGCTCGCAGGCCTTTCGCCGGACCCGCTGCCGGTGGTCATATTCACGACGGCCCACGATGAACACGCCATCCGGGCCTTCGAGGTCAACGCCCTCGACTACCTGCTGAAGCCGTTCACGGAAGCCCGGTTCAAGATGGCGCTTCAGCGGGCCCGCTCCCGGCTGGAAGAGGGCACTGGCCCGGGTGAAGCGCGGCTGAAGTCGCTGCTTCGCGAACTGCATCCGCCGGCCGGTGGGCCCGGACGGATCATGGTCCGGTCTGCGGAGCGAATCCTGTTCCTCAAGCCCGGGGAAATCACCCGGGTCGAGGCGGCCGGCAACTATGTCATCCTGCATTCGGGCCGGGAACAGCACATCCTCCGCGAAACGCTCTCGGCGCTGGAATCGCGGTTGCAGGCGGCCGGGTTCATGCGGATCAGCCGCTCGGTGCTGGTGAACCTCGCCTGCATTCGCGAGATCCAGCCGGTGGGGGCGGGGCGATATGCGCTGCTGCTCCGGGACGGAACGCGGCTGGACATGACCTGCGGCCTTGGAGAGTTGCAGGCCCGCCTCGGAGAACCCTAAGTGCCGGGCCAACGACGTTGCACCGACACTTCGCGACGGTGCGGCCGCCATGTAGGAGATGGCCCCATCCCGTAAGCGTTGGCGCCCATCCCGGTTTTGATCGGCCTTGGTCACAGACTGGTCGCCCCCGGCGATGATTCGTGGGAGAGGGAGGGGACGCTCTTCAGAGCGGTCTTGAAAAAATGAAAACGAAACCCCTGTTCCTGGGACTCGCCACGCTGGCTGGCGTCGCCAGCGTTTGGTTCGGCTGGTCCGCCTCACGCACCCGTTCGCACACCGTCACGCCCTCATCCCATGTGGCTGACGGAACTGAACCGCCCAACGGAGCAACGGCGTCCCCGCCGCCGCTCCGTCCGCCGAATCCGAATGGGCGCTTTGAGAAACTGAGTCCGGAAGAACGGGTCCGGCTCGCCCGGAAAGGCCCGGTCGGCGGCTGAGTCACCATCCAGTTTACACCCATACACCCCCATGAAATTGCCGATCTTCCAAACGAACCGCCCGCGGCCGGTGCGATCTCCCCGTGCGTTCGCCTTCACGCTCGTCGAATTGCTCGTGGTCATCGCCATCGTGGCCATTCTGGCGGTCGTGTTGCTGCCGGCGGTGGGCCGGACCAAGGCCCAGGCCTTCAACGCGGCCTGCGTGAACAACCTCCGCCAGTTGGGCATCGCCACCCGGCTGTATGCCGACGAGAACCACGAGCGGCTGCCGAGCGCCGAGATCCTGCCCACGCAGCCGGTCGATCCCCGGCATCCGCTGCCCCGGATTCGTGATGTGCTGGCGCCCCAAGTGGGCAAGACCGCGGTAACCAATTCGGATGCCGGCGCCGTCTTCCGGTGTCCCGCCGACCACCGCGGACGTTTTGCCGCGGAAGGTTCCAGTTACGAATGGAACACCGACCTCAACGGTCAGCGCCTGGATGAGACTCGCACCGACACCGCCTTCCTGCTGCTGAAGAAGGGGGACTTCTCCGGAGGGATCACCAATTTCGTGATCGCCATGCCGCCGGGAACGACTCCGCTCCTGCTCGACTACGACGAGTTCCATCCCCGGGCGCCCAAGCTGAGCAAAAACGTCGTCTTCATGGACGGACATGTCGCGCCTCTTGAAGCCGCGCGATGACCGACCTTCGGGCCACATGAATGCCTTGGCGCCGGCTTCGTCCGCATTTCCAATGCTTCGCCTGAAACTTTCCCTCTTCGCCCTGCGTGTGTGCGCCGCCCTGTCCGTTCTCAGCCTCGCTGCGGCGGCCGAGAACGCCGGGCAGTTCGGCCAACTCAGGAACCTCCGTGAGTTCGGCGTCGCGCCGACCAACTCGGCCGCCGCCAACAAGGCCGCGCTTCAGCAGGCCATTGATTGGGCCGCCCCGCGCGGCGCGGCGCTGTTCCTGGAGCCGTCCGACGAGCCGTATCCCGTGGACGGCGGGCTCGTGCTCCGCATGAACGTCTCGCTCGTCGGGGTGCATGGTCCGGTCGGACGCGGCACGCGGCATCCCGCCAAACCGCAGCCGGTCGGCAGCGTCTTCCGCATCACGGACACGACCAATGTCTTCCTCACGGTCGAATCCGCCACGCAGGTCCGCGGGCTCCAGTTCTGGTATCCGGACCAAACCATCGACGATCCGGCGAAGCTCATCCATTACCCCGCCACCATCCAAGTCTCGCAGACCCGCGCGGCGCAGGGCGTGACGCTTTCGTGCCTGACCTTCTACGGCGAATGGCTCGCGATGGATTTCAACTCCAAGCCGCCGCACATCTGCGAACAGATCCTGTTCGAGCACTGCTACGGCTATCCGTTGGGCGGCGAATTCATCCGGATCGACTACTGCTACGACATCCCGCGGATCCTGCACTGCCACGTGAACCCGTCGAACCAGCGCTTCATCCGCGGCGGTTACAGCCGGTCGGTGATCGATGCCGTGGTAGCGCAGAAGACCTTCACCTACGCGATCAACCACACCGACAACGCCGTGCTGATGGACGTGTTCACCTTCGGCGTCCACGGCGGCGTCTATCTCGGCCCGGCGACCTACGGCCAGCTCACGCAGTTCAATCTCGATTGCGTGACCGTGGGCATCCACAAGCTCGGCGACGGCACGTTCAACCGGAACTGGCAGATCGCGCAGGGCTCGATCATCGCCAACACCGGCCCGCGCGTGGAGGACGTCCACCCAATCATTATCGAGGGTCAGGGCCACACTGCACTGGCCAACGTCGAATGTTTCTCCGGCGGCAACGGCGCGCTGACCACGCTGAACCAATCGCAGGACTTCCTGCTCGTGCGTGGCGACAGGAAGCTCACGGTGAGCCTCGTCGGCTGCCGGATGCGCAACTACGTCGCCGATTCGCCGCTCACGCTGCTCAACCCCAAGGCGCTTGTGCAGGCAACCGTCTGCGTGGACAAACACGAGGAAGCCTGGAGCTGGCCGGCCAAATGATCGCTGGCGGCAACACTTTCCGCACAAGCGGGGCCATTTTGCCGCCGTTCGCCCCCGCGACGGTTCGGTTCGCGGCGAAAACCTCGCGGACACCGCAACCCTCTTGTCCACTCATGCCATGAACCGCCGCGAATTTCTCACCACGACCAGTCTGGCCGGCGCCCGCTTGGCGCTGGGTTCCGCCTCGGCGGCTGCCCCGCTGCCGGAACCTTCGGCCAAGCAGCTGCCGCGTTGGCGTGGGTTCAACCTGCTTGAAAAGTTCATCGCCCGGCGGGAGGGCAACCACCCCGCGTTCCGGGAAGGCGACTTCGCGCTGATGGCGGAGTGGGGGTTCAACTTCGCACGCCTGCCCATGTCCTATCAGTGCTGGACCAAGGGCGAACCGGCGGACTGGCTCAAGTTCGACGAGGCCCAGTTGCGACACGTCGACGAGGCCATCGCCCACGGCCGCCGGCACGGGGTGCATGTGAACCTCAACCTGCACCGGGCCCCGGGCTATTGCGTCAACCCGCCCAACGAACCGCTCAGCCTGTGGAAGGATGCCCAGGCGCTCGACGCCGCAGCGGCCCATTGGGCGATGTTTGCGAAACGATATCAGGGCATCCCCAACGCTCAGCTCAGCTTCGACCTGCTCAACGAGCCGCCCGACATCCCCGCCGAGACCTACGTGCGGGTCGTGCGTGCCCTCGTCGCGGCGATCCGCGCCGTGGACCCCAAACGCCTCATCATTGCGGACGGGCTCAAGTGGGGCCGCGAACCCCTGCCCCAGCTCGCCGATCTTGGCATCGGCCAGAGCACGCGCGGTTACGACCCGTTCAAGCTCACCCATTTCAAGGCCAACTGGGTCAAGGGTTCGGACCAATGGGCCGAACCCACTTGGCCGCTCAAGGAAGGCAATCAGGTCTGGGACAAGGAACGCCTGCGTCGCGAACGCATCCAGCCGTGGCGGGAGCTCGAGGCGAAGGGCGTCGGCGTCCACGTCGGTGAGTGGGGCCCCTTCAACACCTGTCCCCACGCCGTCGCGCTCGCGTGGATGCGGGACCTGCTGGAACTGTGGCAGGAAGCCGGCTGGGGCTGGGCCATGTGGAATTTCCGCGGCCCCTTCGGTCCGCTCGACAGCGG
>JBEISV010000121.1:0-10836 GCA_040375265.1 Verrucomicrobiales bacterium | reverse complement strand
TTGACCGTGATGAGGCCCCGGGCGCGGAACTTGGCGAGCGTGCGGGAAAGCGTTTCGCCCACGGTGCCCAGTTCGGCGGCCAGCTCGCGTTTGGTGATCCCCAATTCGACGCGGCACGGCCCGTGGGCGGCATGATCCGGGCAGCGACGGACCAGCCAATGGGTCAGGCGGGTCTCCACGTCCCGCAACGTCATGTCCTCGATCTGCCCGACCAGGAGCCGCAGGTGGAGGCTCATCGCCGCCAGCATTCGCAGGGCGAGCTCGGGGTGGCGCCGCAGCAGGTCCACGAAGCCGGCCTTCTGGATGAGCAACACTTGGGAAGGCTCGATGGCCCGGGCATCGGCCGGGTAGCCCTGGTCCGTCGCGAGCGAGGCCTCCGCGAACGATTCGCCGGCGCGGAACACATGGATGGACTGCTCCTTGCCGGCGGCGGTGACGCGGTGGACGTTAATGGCGCCTGACTGCACCAGGAAAAATCCCTGGGCGGGTGAACCTTCGTGGAACAGGTATTCACCCTTCGCCACTGGCCGGACCGCCACCAAGCCGACCACGGCCTGAAGATCGGTCGGCGACAGGCCGCTGAAGAGCTGGCAGGAGCGCAACGTGTTCAGGATGACGGCGTCCCGGAACTCGGCGGAGGGCGTGGGCATGGGGCGGTCATAGCCGGCCGGTCGGCCAGATGCCAGCCAGTCCGCGCCGAATTGCCATGACCAACGATCGTCCCCCCCGGAAGGAAGGGATTGAAACCGCCGTCGAACCACCGGGCGGCCTCCGAAAGCAAAACGGCGACCCGAAGGTCGCCGTTGCTGAAACTGACTGGCCGAAGTCCGGCTCAGGCGGCCGGGGTCGCCGGCGTCGGGATGCCCGCGACGACGTCCTCGATCTGGCCGTTGAGCTCGAGCCAGTCGAGCACCTTGCCGGTGAGGATGTCCTGTTGCAGCTCGGGGAACTGGTTCCGCTCCTGCAGGGTCTTCACCATCTGCTCGGGCTTCACGTTGTTCTGCTGGGCGAGCTGGAGGATTCGCTGGGTGAGCTCCTTCTGGTCCACCGAGATCTTTTCGGCCTGGGCGATCTGGTTGAGGATGAAGGCCGCCTTCACGCGGTCCTTGGCGCTGGTGTTGGCGCTCTGGAAGATCTCGTCCTTCTTGCCCTCGATGATTTCCTTGGCGACGCCGCGGCGCTGGTTCTCGTTGACGATGTTGTAGATGAGGTTGCGGGTCTCGCTGGCCACGACGCTCTCGGGGAGCTCGAAGGAGACCGGCTCCAGCAACTGCTTGAGCAACTGGTCGCGCACGGAACGCTTCACGCGGAAATCCAGCTCGTTCTGGAGGTCGCGGCGGATGCCTTCGAGCAGTTGGGCGGTGTTTTCCGCACCAAAACCCTTGGCGAATTCGTCGTCCACGACCGGGAGGGCCTTTTCCTTCACGCCGAGGATCTCGACCTCGAACACGCCCGCCTTGCCGGCGACCTCGCTGATCACGAACTCGGCGGGGAAGGTGAGGGTGACGGTGCGCTTGTCGCCCGCCTTCGAGCCGACGAGCTGTTCGGTGAAGCCGGGGATGAACTGGCCCTCGCCGATGAGGATCCACGTGTTCTGTTTCCCGGCCAGGCTGGTGGCGGAGGAATTGAAGTCGGTGATGGGCTTGCCCTCGCAGGTGCCGACGTAGTTCACCACCACGACGTCGCCGGTGGCGGCCTCGCGCTGCACGTCATTGAACTTGGCCTGCTGGTCGCGCAGGATGTTCAGCGCGCGTTCCACGTCGGCGTCGGAGGCATTGGCCAGCTCGCGGCGGGCCTTGAGCCCCTTGTAGGAGGGGAGCGGGAATTCCGGGGCGTGCTCCAGCGTGACGGTGTAGGAAAAGGGCTGGCCGCGGCCGAAGGAGAGCTCCTCGACGTTGATGGTCACGATCACCCGCAGCTTCTGCTCCTGGGTGGCTTCCCGGTAGGATTCGTCAAACAGGCGCTTGCGCGTCTCCTCCTGGATGCGGCCGTCAAACGACTTCACGACCAGGTGGCGCGGCGCCTTGCCGGCCCGGAAGCCGGGCAGGGAGGCCTGCTTTTGATACAGCCCCGCCACTTCATCGAAGGTGGCGTTGACCTTTTCGGCCGGCACCTCGACGCGGAGGAGCTTTTTGCACGGACCGAGACTTTCGACGGAAACGTTCACAGTAACTTGCCTTTCGGAATGCTTGTTGACCCAGCCGGTCGCACCGCAGGCGACTGGCAAAGGAGCGGGAAACTAGGTTTTCCGGGCAAGTCCGGTCAAGCGGCCGCTTTGGTAGCTTCAGGGCACACCAGCGGCCCGGCCGGGAAGGGGCGCTCAATCCCGCGTCGGCGTGAACATCCGGGCCGGGGCAGTCCGGCGGAGTTCCACATGCCCGTCGAGGAAGGCGAGGTTCGCCCGGAATTTGCCCAGCTTGCGGCCTGTGGTGACGCCGTGCTGGTCGGCGGCCTCGGAACTCTTCTCGGACCCGCCGCTGTGCCGGTAGCACACGTTGCCGGTGCCGGTGACGAGGGTTTGCTCGTTGGTGTCCGGATACAGGCAGGCATCCCAACCGTCGCTGTCGCCGAACAGGATGGTGCCGGCCGGGTCGTCCATGATCCGCAAGGACATGTCGCGGCGACCGTTGTTGATCATCCCGTTCTGGCCATAGGCGAGGTAGCCCCAGAAACCGCCGGCCCGGAGCGCCGCGCCGAGCTTCTCGTCGGGTTTGGCCTTCTGCACGCTGCCAGGGCAGACGAACACGCCTTGGCCCGCGATGGAGGCGCGCCGGCCAAGGTAAGGCTGCAACTGCCGATACCAGATCGGTGGCGGTTCGCCCTTGGCCAGTGCCTGGCTGACCCAGGACGCGTCCGGCCAACCGATGGGCAGGACTTTCTGCTCCTCGTCATACATCGTCGCCGCTAGCAGGAGTTGGCGCAGGTTGCTTTGGCAGGCCGCGGCGCGGGCCTTTTCCCGGGCCCGTCCGAGGGCGGGCAGGAGCATTCCGGCGAGGAGCGCAATGATGGCGATGACCACCAACAATTCGATCAGGGTGAAGCCGTGCCGGGGCGATGACCGCGGTTTGCTGCTCCTCATGCGCGCCAGTGTGCCGCGGTCCTCCCCTTCCGCCAGCGCAACTTGCCGGTCGTTGCCGTTCCCGTCGGCCGCCCCTACCGTCGGCCGGAGATGAAGCAGCTGTTCGACGACATTCCGGCCGTGCTCAACGACCTGCGCAAGGGACGCATGATCATCGTGGTCGACGACGCGGACCGCGAGAACGAGGGCGACTTGGTGATGGCGGCCGAAAAGATCACACCGGAAGCCGTGAACTTCATGGCCAAGTTCGGCCGGGGCCTGATCTGCGTGCCGACCACCGAGGACCGGCTGCGCCAGCTCGGCATCGGGGAAATGGTCTCGCAGAACCGGGAGTCCTTCCAGACCGCCTTCCAGGTCAGCGTGGACGCCGCCCACGGCGTCACGACCGGCATCAGCGCCGCCGACCGCGCCAAGACCATCCAGGTCATGGCCGATCCGCGCGCCGCGGCCGACGACCTGAGGAAGCCTGGGCACATATTCCCGCTGCGCGCCAAGGCCGGCGGCGTGCTCCAGCGGGCGGGCCACACCGAGGCCGCGGTGGACTTCGCCCAATTGGCCGGCTGCCGGCCGGTCGGCGTGATCTGCGAGATCATGAACGACGACGGCTCGATGGCCCGGCTGCCCGAACTGCGGCGCTTCGCCAAGAAGCACAAGCTCCGGCTATGTTCCATCGAACAGCTCATCGCCTTCCGCCGGGCCTCGGAAAAGCTGGTCGAGCGCCTCGAATCCATCCGGATGCCGACCGACTACGGCGACTTCACGCTGCACCTCTACCAGTCCAAGTTGGACGGCAACCATCACCTTGCGCTGGTGAAAGGCGACGTGCGCGGGCATGCCGCCCCCTTGGTCCGGGTTCACAGTGAATGCCTGACCGGCGACGTGTTCGGCTCGCGGCGGTGTGATTGCGGGCCGCAACTGCACGCCGCGATGAAGCGCATCGAGGAAGAGGGTGCCGGCGTCATCCTCTACATGCGGCAGGAAGGCCGGGGCATCGGGCTGCCGGCGAAGGTGCGGGCCTACAAGCTGCAGGAGAGCGGGCTCGATACCGTTGAGGCGAACCTGAAGCTCGGTTTTCCGATGGATCTGCGCGATTACGGCATTGGCGCGCAGATGCTCTGCGACCTTGGGCTGAAGCGGATCCGGCTGCTGACGAACAACCCCAAGAAATTGGTCGGCCTCCAGGGGCACGGACTCGAAGTCGTCGAACAGTTGCCCATCAAGGTGAAGCCGAACCCGCACAACGCCCGCTACCTGAAGACCAAGCGCGAACGCATGGGCCACCTGCTCTAGGCGGCTCCGGTCAACGCCTGCCGGCGGGATCGACGGCCAACCGATGTTCCGGGGCGCTGAAAAAGCGCTCGCCGGGGCGGAAGTGGTTGTAGGCCGAATTGGCGCGGCGAAAGGTCCGGATGGCCGGCCAACGCCGCCACAGGTCCGCCAGCACCGCAAAATCGCCCCGCAGGAGACGCCAGCGGCCCTTGAGCAGGTTGTTGAGGAAGACGGCGGGCCAAACCAGGAAGGTCACCGGCAGGGCGCGCCACGAGAAATACTTGAGCGCGATCGCCGTCAGGTTGGCCCGCTGCGACACGTAACGCCGCTGGCTGACCGACATGTTCAGGCGGGTCAGCGTCTGCACGTTGGAGGCGTTGACCGCGTGATACACCTTGGCCGCCGGCACCTGGACCGACCGCCAGCCGCGCTGCCAGGCGCGGAGGAACAGGTCGATGTCCTCGTGATCCAAGAAGAAGCTGCAGTCCCAGCCGCCCAGTTCCCGGTAGACTTCGCGGTGGATCATCACCGCCCCGGCGCAGGGAAACGGCACGTCTGCCCCGTCGGGCAGGTCCACGTCGAATTTCGCGGCGAAGCCCGGATGCGGCGAGTTCAGCGCCCACGGCATGGAATGGAACCGGGTGCCGCCGTGGATCCATTCCTGGCCGTCGTAGGTCCACTGCCACGGATCGGTTGCGCCAATCC
The DNA here is from genome assembly GCA_040375265.1 of Verrucomicrobiales bacterium. Lineage (GTDB taxonomy): Bacteria > Verrucomicrobiota > Verrucomicrobiia > Limisphaerales > UBA9464 > CAIWAH01. Next base: position 5,783 of record JBEISV010000121.1, on the reverse strand, counting down.
GGTTGGCCAGGTCGATCCGTTCCGCGAGCCGGCGGAGGCAGTCTGGATCGAACCACATGTCCTCATTGCAGAAGAAAAGCAGCTCGCCGGCGGCAGCCGCGGCGCCGGCATGATAACCCGCCACCAAGCCCGTTTCCGGCGGTTCGACCACTACCTTGAGCGCAGGATCCGCCGCGAGGATCGCCGCCGAATCGTCGGTGCTCTGGCGGTCCACGATGATGATTTCCGTGTCCACGGCCCGCTGCGCGCGCAACGTCGCCAGCAGCCGCGGCAGGAACCGGGCCCCGTTGAAATTGGAGACGATGACGGAAATCAGCGGCATGAAACGGCGACCGCAGTATCCTGCCGGACAAAACGGGCGCCGTCACGGCGAACCCGCGGGGTCCGCTTTCAGGGTCAGTCCTTCGGCAGTTGGCGAACGATCATTTCGACGGTCTTTTCCAGTCCGCCGAGATTTTCGCGCACCACGGCCTGCCCCCGGAGCCCGAGCGCCTCGCGGGCGGGGCGATCCCCCAGCAGGTGCTCCACTTCACGCTCCAGCGCCGCAGCGTCCCGCACCTGCCGGGCGCCGTCGTGCGCGAGGAAATGCGGCACGACCTGGGGAAAGTTCTGCATGTTCGGCCCGAAGACCACCGCCTTGCCCAGGGCCGCCGGTTCGATCGGATTCTGCCCACCCTCGGCGGTCAGGGATTTGCCCACGAACACCACATCGGCGCGTTCGTAGAAGAACCGCAGTTCGCCTGTGGTGTTGACCACGAGGCATTCCAGCTCGCCGGCTTCGCGTCGGACCGACTGCGTCAGCTCGTTCCGGAACAGGAACCGCACGCCGTTGGCCGCGAATTCCCGCCCCACTTCGCCGCCCCGCTCCTGGTGCCGCGGCACGATCACAGTGAACAGGCTCGGGAACCGCGTCCGCAGTCGCCGCGTCATCTGCGCGAGGATGAGTTCCTCGCCCGCGTGGGTGCTGCCGGCGACGAGGACCAACGCGTCGGGTCCGACCCCGAGTTGGCCCAACAGCGCCCCGACGTCGAGGCGGGAAGGGCCCTTCACCGCCGCCGCGTCGAACTTCAGGCTGCCCACGACCTCGATCACGTCCGGGCGGACGCCCAATTCCTTGAGCCGGGTGGCGTCGGCTTCGTTCTGCACGCCCACGCCCGTGAAGCCGGCGAACAGGCGTCGGAATAGGAATCCCGCGCGGCGGTAGCCACGGAACGACCGGTCCGAAATGCGGGCGTTGACCAGGAAGTGGGGTATGCCGCGCTTTTGCAGCGTCCAGAGCATGTTCGGCCAGAGTTCTGCCTCCACGAAGATCATCGCCTGCGGATGTATGGAACCCATCGAGCGCTGGACGTGTTTCCGGCGATCGATGGGATAGTAGATTTTGCTGACGTGCATCGGCAGCTGTTTCTCCAGCTCCGCGCGGCCGGTGGTCGTGGTGGTGGAGACCACCAGTTTGTGGTTGGGCAGGCGCACTTCCAGCCGCCGGACGAGTTCGGTCGCGAGGGCCACCTCGCCGACGCTCACGGCGTGCAGCCAGATGACCTGCCGGTTGGTCAGGGACATCTTCAGCCGGCCATCGTAGTTGCCGAAGCGCTCGCCAAAGCCCGCCTGCCAGTTGCCGCGGCGCCGCATCTTCCAGAAGTAGTAGGGCGCGCTCAGCACAAAGCCGAGGTTGAACAGAATGTTGTAGAGGAAGCGCATGCCTGGGCCGTAAACCGTTCGCGGGCCGAGATTAGCGATTCCCGTGCCTCCGAAAAGACTTCTTCGTCACCCATTCGGCACCTTGCCGGCCCGACCGCCTTTGCGAACGTCAGGACCAGGCGCATGAATATCTACGCTCACCCCACCTTCGACATGGCCCAGCGGCAGTTCGACCTCGTCGCCGACGTGCTGGAAATTCCCGAGGGCGACCGCGGCTGGCTGAAGTATCCCAAACGCGCCCTGACCGTCGCCTGCCCGGTGCGGTTGGATGACGGCTCGACCCGGGTGTTTGCCGGCTACCGGGTGCAGCATCACTTCGCGCTCGGACCGACTAAGGGCGGCCTGCGTTATCACCCCGACGTCACGTTGGGCGAAGTCGCCGCGCTCGCGCTCTGGATGAGCTGGAAGTGCGCCCTCGCCGGCCTGCCCTACGGCGGGGCCAAGGGCGGGGTGTCCGTGGATCCGCGTGCCCTTTCCGCCGGCGAACTGGAACGTCTCACCCGCCGCTACACCCAGGAGATGGTCAACTTCATCGGGCCGCAGACCGACATTCCCGCGCCCGACGTGGGCACCAACGAACAGGTCATGGCCTGGCTCATGGACACCTACTCCACCCACGCCGGCCACGCCGTTCCTGCCGTGGTTACGGGCAAGCCGGTGCATCTGGGCGGTTCGCTGGGGCGCCGGGAGGCGACCGGCCGCGGCGTGGCGTATCTGGCGGGCCGCGCGATGGACACGATCGGGCTGGAAGCCAGTGGCGCCACCGCCGTCGTGCAGGGTTACGGCAATGTCGGCGCGGTCGCGGCCCAGTCGCTGGTGAAACAAGGCCTGAAGATCATCGCGGTCAGCGACGTGGGTGGCGGCGTGCACAATCCCCGGGGAATCGACCTGCGCCAATTGGAGGCGTGGTTTGCCCAGCACCGCACCGTCGTCGGGTTCCCGGAGGCCGAGCCGATCGCCAACGTCGACCTTCTGACGCTGCCCTGCGACGTGCTCGTGCCCGCCGCGCTGGAACGCCAAATTACGGCGGAGAACGCCGGCCAACTGCGCTGCCGGGTGCTGGCCGAGGGTGCCAATGGTCCGACCACGCCCGAGGCCGACGAGATTCTCAACCGCCGGGGCGATATTTTTGTCGTGCCCGACATCCTCTGCAACGCCGGCGGCGTTGTGGTCAGCTACTTCGAATGGGTCCAGGATCTCCAGTCGTTCTTCTGGTCCGAGGGCGAGGTCATGGACAAGTTGTTCCGCATCCTCGAAGGCGCCTTCCAGAACACGCACCAGCTCGCCAAGAAGCGGAATCTGCCGATGCGCACCGCGGCGCTGAGCCTCGGCATCAAGCGCGTCTGGGAAGCCAAGAAGAGCCGTGGGCTGTTCCCCTGAACGCCGGAACTTGCCGCGGACTGGCAAAAGAAAACCGCCCGTTGTTCGAAGCTGGGAAACGGCGCGCCCGTCGGCTAAAGCGACACCATGAACTCCACCGCCGGCTCCCCCAGTCCGCTGCCTTCCCGTCGCCAGTTCCTTCAAACTTCGGGCCGTTTCGCCGCCGCGTCGGCGCTGGCCGGCGTCGTGTTGCCGCACGTCCACGCCGCTGAACGCAACACGATCCAACTGGCCCTCATCGGCTGCGGCGGACGCGGTGCCGGCGCCGTGGCCAACGCCATGTCCGCGGGCGGCCTGGTGCTGGGCGACCTTTCCGGCCGGCAAGCCGCGCCGGGCGAACAGCCGTTGGGCCCGGTCAAGCTCGTGGCGATGGCCGACATCCGCCCCGACCGCCTGAATGGCACCCACGCCACGCTCAAGGAAACCCTCGGCGCCGCCGTGGACGTGCCGCCGGAACGCCGCTTCCTCGGCTTCGACGCCTACCGCAAGGCCATTGACTGCCTGCGGCCCGGCGATGTCGCGCTGCTCACCACCTTCTCCTCGTTCCGCGCCCAGCACTTCGAATACGCCGTCGAGCGGTGCGTGAACGTGTTCATGGAGAAAACATTTGGCCCCGATCCCGGCAGCATCCAGCGGCTGCTGCGTGCCTCCGAGAAGGCGGAGCAAAAGAACCTCAAGGTCGGCTGCGGCCTGATGTGCCGGCATTCCTCCGCCCGGCAGGCCATGATCGACCAGATCCGCGACGGCCGGATCGGCGACATCCTGAACATCCGCGCCTACCGGATGGATCCCGGCTATTTCCTGCCGCCCTTCGCCCGGAACCAGAACGAACTCCTCTGGCAGCTCAGCCCGGGACATCCGTATCAGTTCATGTGGTCGTCCGGCGGCATCTTCCTGGAGCTGATGATCCACCAGATGGACGAGGTCTTCTGGCTCAAGGACGGCTGGCCCGTGGCCGCGCATGGCGTGGGCGGGCGCTTCGCCGGCAGCACCGACGCCAGCCAGAACCTCGACAGCTATTCGGTGGAATACACCTTCGCCGACGGCAGCAAGGGCATGGTCACCGGCCGTTACATTCCCGGCTGCCACTCCGACTTCGCCACCTACGTCCACGGCACCAAGGCCGCCGGGAAGTTCTCCGGGGACATCCACGCGTCCGACGGCGTCATCTACAAGGACCAGCACACCGAGCGGAACAACGTGGCGTGGCGCCCGGCCAAGGAAACCATCAACCCATGGCAGGCCGAATGGGACGTGCTGCTCGACGCCATCCGTAACAACAAGCCGCACAACGAGGTGAAGCGCGCCGCCTATTCCAACCTCGGCGCCATGATGGGCCGCGCCGCCGTCCACATGGGCCGGATCATCACTTGGGACGAGATTTCAAAGTCCCAGTTCCGCTTCTGCCCGGACGCCGACCAACTCACCGAAAACAGTCCCGCGCCGGTCCAGGCCGATGCCCAAGGCCGTTACCCGGCGCCGCTCCCGGGCAAGTGGGTCGAGGTGTGAGCCGGCCCGCCGCGCCGGGCGCTTTTACCATTCCGCTTTGCGGCCAACAGGCGTTCACTCCCGGCATGCTGTTGACCGAGGCGGAACTCAACTCCCTCACGCAACTCGTCCATCGCACGCCGCACTCGTTGCTTGGCCTGCATCCGTTGGGCGATGGCTCAGGGCTGGTGGGACGCGCCTTCGTGCCGGACGCGCTGAAGGTCGAGCTCGTGCCGGTGCATGATCGCAAGTTGCCGTCGTTCACCCTGAAGCGGGTCAGTGAGACCGCCGTGTTTGAAGGCGTCACGACGAAGGCGACCCACGTCTACGCCTACGACCTCGTGGTCACGTGGGGCGACGGCACCAAGACGCAGGGACGCGATCCGTATTCCTTCTGGCCGACCGTCGGCGATACCGACCTGCACCTCTTCAATGAGGGCAACCATCGCCAGCTTGGCGACGTGCTCGGCGCGCACCTGACCGAACTCGACGGCGTGCCGGGAACCGCCTTCTCCGTCTGGGCGCCCAACGCCCGCCGGGTTTCCGTGATCGGCCCCTTCAACAACTGGGATGGCCGCCGCCACGCGATGCGCCAGCTCGGCTCGTCCGGCGTTTGGGAAATCTTTGTGCCGGGCGTCGCGGAAGGCGCGCTCTACAAGTTCGAGATCCTCGACGCGCACGGAAACCTGAAGGTGAACACCGACCCGTTCGGCGCATTCTTCGAACAGCCGCCCAAGCAGGCCGCCATCGTCTGGAACACGAGGAAGTTCCAGTGGACCGACACCGCGTGGCTCGAACGCCGCAAGCAAACCAACGCCCTCAAGGCGCCGATGAGCATCTACGAGGTCCACCTCGGCTCGTGGAAGCGGAAATCCGGCTGGGAAGCCCTCGGCTACCGCGAACTCGCCGGGCCGCTCATCGAATACGTCCGGAAGCTTGGCTTTACCCATGTCGAATTCCTGCCGCTCGCCGAGCACGCCTACTATCCGAGCTGGGGTTATCAGGTCACCGGCTTCTACGCGCCGACCAGCCGTTACGGCACGCCCGACGACTTCCAGTTCCTCGTCAACGAACTGCATAACGCCGGCATCGGCGTGATCGTGGACTGGGTGCCGGCGCACTTCCCGCGCGACACCTGGGCGCTCGCCCAGTTCGACGGCACGGCGCTTTTCGAGCACGCCGACCCGAAGCAGGGCGCGCATCAGGACTGGGGC
>JBEISV010000640.1:0-2283 GCA_040375265.1 Verrucomicrobiales bacterium | reverse complement strand
CGAGGTCGCGGCGGGGCGCGTCCCGGCCGGTCACTTCGTCGCGCTCGGATTCGAGCAGGTCCCAGATGCCGTTTTCGTCGAAGTCCCCGTGGTAGAACCGAACCGGGCGTTCGGCGCTGGGCCGGTAATAGGTGCTGTTCAACCCCCAGTTGCCGGCGATCAGGTCGAGCCGCCCGTCGCCGTCGAAGTCCCCGGTGGTCACGCCCTGCCACCAGCCGCTCAGCTCATTCAGGCCGAGTTCCGCGGTGGCGTCGCGCAGGCGGCCGCCGGTGTTGGCAAGGACCCGCACCGGGCCCCATTCGGTGGCGAGGATAAGTTCCGGGAAACCGTCGCCTTCCAGGTCGCTGAAGACCACGCCGTTCACCAAACCGGCGGATTTCAGCACGGTGTCATTCGCGGTATCGGCGACGAGGCGGGCGCCTTCGTTGCGGAACAGCCTGGACGCGGTCGCCTCCGGATAACGGCCGGGCACAGCACGGCCGCCCACGAACACGTCGAGGTCGCCGTCGCCATCCACGTCTGCGACGGCGAGCGGACCGGCGGAGAGGTCGGCCCCGGGCGGCACCGCGGCGACCGGCGCAGAAGACGGACTCACCTGCCAGACGGCGGGCGTGTTGGTGGCCTCGGTTTCGTAGCGGGAGATCCCGGCGAGCAAGGCGCGTTGACCCGGCGCGGGAATCCAGCCGGCAAGGCCCGTCGCGTCGTCGGGCAACACCGCCGCGAAGGCCGGAACGGTCCAGCGGGTAAAGCCGCCTTTCCCGTCCGTCTTGAACGCCGCCAACGCGCTGCCCCGGCCGCCGCCGATGATGAGTTCGTCCCGGCCGTCGGCGTCGAGGTCGAACCAAGCCACGCCCGGTCCGGTTCGGCTCAGGAAGCGGTGCAACAGCGGTTGGCGTTCGAGGTCGTCGAAGGGCGCCTCCTCGTGCGTGTGCCCGAGCCGGTCGCTGACGTCGGCAAAGAACGAGGGCGGGTTCGCCGGCGACGAGTCGGGGGGAACCGCTTCCGCGCCGGCCTCGTCGATTTCGTAGAGCCGGTTGGGCTCAGCAGCGGCCACCACGCTGCGGCGGCCGCTGCGCCAGCGGACTTCGAGGCTCAGGCGATTGGTCAGCGTGCCGGCCGCGAAGGCACGCTGCGGTTGGTCGGAGGAAAGATAACGGCCTCCGACCTGGATTTCCTGGCTTTGCACCGGCACGGCTCCGCCGCGCACCGTGATCCGGGCGCCGATGCCCGCGGTGTTGGGCGAAAGTCCCTTGAGGCGCACGGCGACCCGGGGCCCACCGGCGTCGTTACGATACAGCAGCGGCGGCGTGCCGAGACAACTGACGGTGACGTCGAGATCGCCGTCGCCATCGAGGTCGGCGAGGGCGATGCCGTGGCTCACGTTGGTCGCGTTGAAGCCCCATGCGGCGCCATGTTCCTCGAAGGTCAGGTCGCCGCGGTTGCGGAAGAGGAAGTTCGGCGTGGCGAGCGGCGGATATGCCTTGAACGACTTGCCGCTGGCCTGTCCGGGCAACTGCCCCTTCAGGCCAAGCTCCTGCTTGATCACGTCAAGGTCCTGCATGTCGTAGGCGTGGCCGTTGACCGTGAGCAGGTCCTCCTCGCCATCGAGGTCCACGTCGAGAAACGCGGCGCCCCAGGTCCAGTCGCTGGCATCCACGCCGGCGAAGTTCGCGATCTCCGCGTAGGTCCCGTCGCCACGGCTGAGCTGGAGCGTGTTCCGGCGCGCCTGCTGCCGGTCACCGACATAGCCCGAGTGGCTGGCCGGCGGGTTCGTCTGCCCTTCCTGGGTGAGCCGCAGCCGGTGGAAGCGGCTGAGCATGTCCACGACGAAGATTTCGTCCTGGCCGTCGTGGTTCAGGTCGGCGAAGTCCACCGCCATTGAGTCCAGGCTCGTGGTGCGGATCGCCAAGTCCGGCAGGGCACGGAATTTTCCCCGGCCGTCGCCGGTCCAGATCCGGTCGGGCGTATGCAGGTCGCTACAGACGTAAAGGTCCGGGAAACCGTCGCCGTTGAAGTCGCGGAAGGCCGCCGCCAATCCGAGGCCGCGGGGTGCTTGCCGGTAACTTCCACCGGCTTCCGTGGAAAACGTGCCGTCGAGCCAGGAAACCGCCCGGAACGACTGGCCGCCTTCGTTCCAGTAGAAGGCGTCGGGTGCGCCCACCTTGAGCAGGACGCCGTCCACCACCTGGTAAATCCGGCCCGCGGCGCCGGTGATGCGCGGCACGCCGTTGACCGTGCGGTAGCTCACGTTCATCGCGCCGTCGAGGCCCTCGGTCACCAGGG
>JBEISV010000107.1:0-11611 GCA_040375265.1 Verrucomicrobiales bacterium | reverse complement strand
CTTGGCCGGGCTGGCGGTCACGCTGCCACCGGTGTTGCGCCTCACCCGTGGCCAGCCCGGCACGTTGGCGGTGCAATTGCATAACCGCACCAATCGCGACCGGTCCGTCCGCCTCGGCCTCACCTTGGGCCCGGAACTCGTCTCGGCCGAGGAGACGCGTAGCGTGGACCTGCCCATTGCCAGTGTGGCCGTCACCCTGCAATGGCCGGTCACCGCCACGACCCGCGGCCGCTTTGCGATCACCCTTGCGCACGTCGGCACGCCGTCGCCGTTTGGGCTGTGGGAAGTTCGGCGGGCCATCCCGACGGCATGCGAAGTCCGTAGCTACCCGAACCTGCGCGCTGAGCAACGCACCGCGGCCGCCGTATTCCTCAGTCGCGGCGGCACCGGCAGCCACGCGCTGCGGCAAGTCGGCAAGGGACGTGAGTTCGAGAAGCTGCGGGAATACCTGCCGGGCGATCCGGCCGACGACATCCACTGGCGGGCGACCGCCAAACGCCAGCATCCGGTCACGAAGGTCTTCCAGCTCGAACGGACGCAGGAAGTTTATCTGATCCTCGATGCCTCCCGGCTGTCGGCCCGACCCGCGACCGTATCTGCGAAGGATTCCGAAGCCCAGTCGGCCGGCCCACCGGAAACGGTCCTGGACCGGTGCGTCTCGGCGGCCCTGCTGCTGGCCGCCGTCGCGGAACGCCAGGGCGACCTCTTCGGGGTGGTGGCCTTTGATGACCAGGTCCGGCGTTTTGTCCGGGCCCGCACCGGCCGGGGGCACTTTGCGGCCTGCCGCGACGCGCTGCACCACGTCCAGTCGCGGCCGGTCTCGCCGGATTTCGAGGATCTGTGCGCCACGCTCCGGCTGCGGCTGCGGCGCCGCGCCTTGCTCGTCTTCCTGACCGCCCTCGACGATTCGGTCCTGGCCGAAAGCTTCACGCGGGGCGTGGACCTGCTCGCCCGGCAGCACTTGGTCCAGGTCATCCAACCGCGCCCGCCCGGCGCCGAACCTGTGTTCACGCCCGACCGCCCGATGGCGGGCGGTGACGACCTCTATTCCGCTCTCGGCGGACACCTTCGCTGGCAACGTCTGCGCGCGCTCGAACAGAACCTGCGCCGGCACAACGTCCGGTTCGCGCTGAGCGACCACGACGCCATGACCAGCCTGCTCATCCGCCAATACCTCGACGTGAAGGCCCGGCAATTGATCTGAGCCCAATCACCCGATCGAAGCCGGCGCCGATCGACAACCCGGAAGACGAGCCGGTCACGGCGGGATATGAACCCATCGCGGGCGTCGGACGCCGACCGCTTGGAGCCTCTGGGCAAAGAAAAACCGGCCGGAGTAATTCCGGCCGGTTGGCGAATTCAGTCGGGATTAGCCTTTGGAACTGACCGTTTCCATGTCGACCGAAACCACAGTGGCATTAAGCACCGGCCGCTGCCCCTTATGCCACCAGAGGACCAACGCGCTCGCGATGTAGATCGACGAGTAGGTGCCAGTGATCACACCGACCAGGAAGGTGAAGGCAAAGTCATTGATCGGTCCGCCGCCGAACAGGTAGAGCGCCATGGTGGCCAAGAAGACCGTGCCGGAGGTGATGATTGTCCGGCTGAGCGTCTCGTTGGTCGCACGGTTGATCAGGTCACGGAAGGAGCCGGGCACGCCCAGCTTCAGGTCCTCGCGAATCCGGTCAAAGATGACGATCGTGTCGTTGATGGAGAAACCAATGATCGTCAGCAACGCCGCCACAAAGGTGGCATTGAACTGCCGGCCTTCGCTCCAGAGCCCGGTCAGGCAATACATGCCGAGGGTCATCAGCACGTCGTGCAAGATGGCCACGACCGCGCCGATCGCGAAGCTGAACTCATAGCGGAAGGCGACGTAGATCAGGATGCCGAACAACGAGAGCAATGACGCGATAATCGCGGCCTTCTGAATTTCCTGGCCACGGCCGGACCGAAGGCTTCGGTGCCCAACCGCACATATTTCGCCTCGGGGAAGGCCTGCTTGAGCGCTTCCTCCACTTTGGTCAGGTTAGACTTGCCGCCCTTGGAACCATCCTCGTTGTGCGGCACCTCGACGCGCAGGGTTTCGCGCTGGGTGGACCCGTCAATCTGGTAGCCAACCCGGCCTTCGCCGAGCTTGAGTTGGTCCACCACCGCGCGAATTTTCTCGCGGTCCACCTTCTGGGCGAAGGTCAGGGTGATGTTTTCGCCGCCGGCAAACTCGATGCCGGCCATGTTGGAGCCGCGGACAAAGATGCCGTAACCCAAGCCCACCACAATGATGAGCCAAGAGAATGCGAACGCCGGCTTCGAGAGGGCCATGAAGTCCAGGTTCGGCTTGCGGATCAGGTGCAACATCTTGACGCCGTCCTTCAGCAGGTTGGTCTTCACCAGCAGGAAGTCGAAGATCAGACGGGTGATGACCAACGCGGTGAACAAGCTTGCGGCCACACCGATGGTCAGTGCCACACCGAAGCCCTTCACGGTGCCTGTGCCCATTACGATCAGAATGACCGACGAAATCAGCGTGGTGACGTGGGAGTCGAAGATCGTCCCGAAGGCCCTGCTGTAACCGGCGGCCAAGGCACCGCGGACCGACTTGCCGCGGGCCTGCTCTTCGCGGATGCGCTCGAAGATCAGCACGTTGGCGTCGACCGCCATACCGACGGTCAGCACGATACCGGCAATGCCGGGCAATGTGTAGGTGACATTCAGCGAGCACATCACGCCCAGCAGGATGATCACGTTGCAGATCAGCGCCACATTGGCCACCGCCCCGGCGAGGAGGTAATAGACCAGCATGAAACCCGCGACGAGCACGATGCCGCCGATGGACGCCTTGATGCCGCTCTTCACGGAATCGGCGCCCAGTGAAGGATCAACGCCCCGCTCCTCAACCACACGCAAGGGGGTCTTCAGCGGATTCTCCAAAGAAGTGGCCAGTTCGAAGGCTTCGGCATCGGAGAAATTGCCGGTGATCGAACCTTGGCCGCTAGGAATCGGGCTGTTGATGTTGGGGGCGGACACCACTTCGCCATCGAGGACAATGGCCAACCGCTGCCCCACATTGGCCCGGGTGATCTGGGCAAACTTGGTGGCGCCGTCGCCATTCAGCGTGAAATGCACTTCGGCCCGGCCGGTCATCGGGTCATGGGAAACCCGGGCCGAGCTCACCGCGTCGCCGGTCAGGCCGAGTTCCGGCGAGTCCTTCACGATCACCGGACTGCGGAAGACCTGACCGTTCTCGCCCTTGACCTTCTCGTATTTGATCTCGTAGCCCGGCGGGACCAGCCAACTCTCCGGGGTCGGCCCCTGCGCATGGTCCGCCATGTCGGGATCCACCATCCGGAACTCAAGGAACGCCGCCTTCTGAATGCTGATGCGGGCAGATTCCTTGTCGGCTTCGGAAAGACCGGGCAACTGCACCTCGATTCGGTTTTCGCCGGCCGGCTGGATCAGGGGTTCCGCCACGCCGAACGCGTCCACCCGGCGGCGGAGGACCGTGATGGCCTGTTCGACCAGGAAGCGTTGGCCAACATTGTCTGCGAGGGAACGAGCGGGGCCATTGGTCGATCCGGCCGCGTTGGTGCCCTGAACCTTGCTCAGGTCCATCTCGAGAACCCAAGCCGTGCCGCCGCTGAGGTCGAGGCCGAGCTTGAATTTGCCGGCGGCTTCCCGCTGCAGGCGGTTCAGGATGACCGTCTGGGGCGCGCGGCCCTCGGCTTTGTCGAGGAAGTTGGAGGGGAAGTATTTGCGGATGTCGGCAGTGCCGATGGCATTGACCAAGTTGCTGTAGGTCAGCGGCACAAATCCGGTGGGGTTGTTGCTCTCGGACTGGCGGGCCTTGGTGACGATGGCGTTGAAGGTCGCATCCGGGCTGACCGCGGACTGGTCGAACTGATCGATCAGATTGCGGGCCTTGTGGGGAAGCATCTCCGTGATCGACCAAACGAGCACGAAGACGACGAACAGGAACTTCCAGAGATGGCTACGATTCATGGAGACAGGGCGGCGGAAAGGGTTGGGACGGGCAGAGTTCAGGCACCTTTTTCAACGATCTGAGTAACGGTGCTCTTCTGGACTTCGAGTTTCGAATCGGCAGATCGCAGGGTGACGGTGTCATCACGCACACTGGTGACGACCCCCAGGATACCGGCAGTGGTAGCCACCTTATCGCCCGCCTTCAGGGTCTTGAGCAGCCCGGCCTGCTCCTTGGTCTTCTTCTGCTGCGGGCGGATGATCATGAACCAGACGACAACCATCATCATCACCGCCATGCCTACGGTGGACATCATCTGGGCACGCGGATCCTGTTGAGTGGCCTGCGCCAACAGCGGCTTCAGTGTGCCCGGCAATTCGATAAAAGCATTCAGCATCGGTGTCTCTCCGGTCGGAAAATGAGGCGGAAGACTAGGGACGGGGGGGGACTTGGCAAGCGCCGGATACGGCGAATCACGGGGACACGCGCGGCAATTTGCCCTGGCGGAAAATCGGGTTGATGGCGCCATTCGTTTGGCGATGCGCCGACATTTCCGCCGCCGCCTCCCGTCGAGCGACCTATCTTGCCGGCGCGAACGCCGCCACCCAACAATTTGATGGGTAAGCCCTGCATCCGCACGAACATCTTGTAGAGTTTGGCGGCCGAATTGCGTTCGCGCCGCTGGGCCGCACCGCCATAAGCGATCATCCGTTTGAGAGTCCTCCAGGCACCGGCTTCACGAACTGGCCGCGGCGCAATCCCCAATTCGACGGGCAAATTAACGGACCGCTGCCCGCATCGTGGAATACTCCAACGGCGATCTGCCGGTCATTTCCACCGAAGCCGCGCTCACCTTCGACAGCGGCCGGTTTCCGATTCATGTGGCAGTCCCATTCCCAAGCAACTGTCCGGGGCCGCCACGGATTTCCTCCGGACTCTTGCCGGCTTCCCGCAACGCCCGGAGGCTGAGCGCGGCGTGGCGTTTCGCGAGGCGGACGCCCTGCTCGTCGGTGACGAGCGGACAGTGGTAAAACGCCGGAGGACGCAGGCAGAGGGCGACAAACAGCAACAATTGACGGGCGGTGGAGACTAACAGGTCGGCGCCCCGCACTACTTCGGTGATGCCCATCGCGGCGTCGTCCACCACGCAGGCGAGCTGGTAGCTGGGCAACCCGTCGTGGCGCCACACAAGGAAGTCGCCGAAGTCGGTTCCGGCCACCAGCCGTTGCGGGCCGAAATGCCCGTCCACGAAATCGACCGCCTCGCCGTCCGGCACGCGGAAACGCCACGACGGTGGACGGCCACCGCCTTCGTTAAGCGCGCCCCCGTCAGTCGCGGGAACGGTCCGGGTGCGACAGGTGCCCGGGTAGATCGGTTCGTCGTCGGTCGCGTGGGGCGCGGTAAGCGCGGAGAGGATGTCCTTCCGTGAGCAGGTGCAGGGATAGATGAACCCACCGGCGCGCAACCGCTCGAAGGCGTCCCGATACAGCGGCAGGCGTTCGCTCTGGCTGTAAGGCGCAAAGGGCCCGCCGAGGTCCGGACCTTCGCTCCACTGGCAACCGAACCAGCGCAGATCCTCCAGGAAACCGCGCACGAATTCCGCCCGCACGCGGTCACGGTCCAAGTCGTCATTGCGCAGGATCAGGGTGCCGCCCGCCGCGCGAGCCCGTTCCTGGGCGGTCCAGAATGTCCGCGCATGTCCGAGGTGCAGGTAACCCGTCGGCGACGGCGCGAGGCGGCCGCGATAGCGACTGGAATGACCAAGGACCATTGACCAAGGAGCAGACGAAGCTGTCGGCCCGGCCGGCGCACCCGATTCTGTCGGCTCACCAGTCATTGAGCCTTGGGCATTGGTGCCAACCGTTCGCGGAGTCCGGGAATTTCCCGTCCGAGCAGCCGGACCGTCTTGCCGCAGTCCAGCGACGTATCCGGCGCCCGCGGCGGGCCTTGGTAGCGCCGGAGCGAATCCGCCCGCAGTTTGCCCCGGAGTTCCGGGTGCGGTCCCGCGACCAGTTCGCCGATTTCCCAGCGCGACAGCCGTTCCCGGCCGGCGACGTGATAGGTGCCCGCCGCTCCCACCGCCAGCAGGTCGAGCACCGTCGCGACCGTATCCGCAACCGTCAGAGGCGAACGGAATTCGTCCGTGAACAGGCTGAGTGTCTTGCCGGCCCGGACGGACAGCAGCATCTCCTCGGCAAACGAACGATCGCCCGTGGGCGAGGTTCCGTAGTTCAAGGACGTGCGCACGATCAGGTGCCTGGGATGCGCCCGAACCGCCGCTTCCGCCGCCACCTTGGTCTCGCCGTAAACGTGCAGCGGATTGGGCGCAACATTCTCGGCATAGTTGCCACTCCGGCCGTCGAAGATGAGGTCGGTGCTGTAGAAGACGAACCGGCCGGCGCCTGCGAGTCCGGCCAGTTGCCGCGTGACTTCGACATTGCAGCGCCTGGCCAGGTCAGGATCGGCCTGGCACGCCGGGGTCTTGCTGAGCGCGGCGCAGTGAACCACCACGGCGGGACGGTCGTGCCGAAAGCGGGTGGTCACCGCCGCTGCGTCCAGCAAGTCGAACTCGGTCCGGGTCAGCGGAATCACGTTCCACCGTCCTCGGGCCGCAGCCGCCCGGGCGAAGTGATGACCGATCAGGCCACCGGCACCGGTGACCCAAAGCGAGGGAAGTTGGGCTTCAGCGCGCATGGTCAGTTGGGTTCAGCGTTGCAGCGTCACGTCCCCGCCGAGAATACGTTCGACCCGCCCGTGCTCGTTGCGCACGAGCAATGCCCCTTCGTCGTCGAGCGCTTCCGCGGTGCCATTGATCGTCCGGTCGCCGATCCGCAGCGTTACCCGTCGGCCGAGGGTGGTGCAGCGCCGCATCCATTCGTCGCCGATGTGGTGGAAATCCCCCTCGCACAGGCGCGCATACACGTAATCCAGCTCCCGTAGGACCGCGGCCGCCAGCGCCGGGCGGTCAATCGGATGCCCTGCCTCGGCCCGGAGCGACGTGGCGATTTCCTTCAGGTCGTCGGGGAACTCTTCGGGCGCCAGGTTCACGTCAAGCCCGATGCCGAGGACGGCGTGGCGGATATGGTCAATTTCCGTGCTCAGCTCGATCAGGATGCCGGCGCACTTCTTGGCGCCGAACATGATGTCGTTGGGCCACTTGATGCCGGGCGTGAGGCCGGTTTCCCGCTCGATGGCCCGCGCGACGGCGACGGCACTGATGACGGTGAGCTGGGTCGCGGCCATCGGGTTGAGATTTGGCCGCAGCAGGAGCGAAAACCAAAGTCCCTTGCCCGGAGGCGAAAGCCAACGCCGCCCCAGCCGGCCACGGCCTTGGGTCTGGCTTTCGGCAAACACCACGATGCCCTCGGCCACGCCGTCATGGGCGAGCTTGTCCACGATGTCATTGGTGGAATCGGTCTCCCGGAATACGCGGATCTCGCGGCCGACCACCTTGGTCGAGCCCAGCCGCGCCTGGAGGTCGTCGCCGTGGAGCGCGTCGGGCGAGCCCCGCAGCACGTAACCGTGGTGCGGGCTGGCGGCGATGTCGTAGCCCACCTTCCGCAGCTCCTCGATGCGCGCCCAAACGGCGGCCCGGCTGACACCGAGTTGCTTCGCCAATTCCGCCCCTGAGGCCCCGACCTCGCCGGACGCGCGCATGGCGGCAAGAATCTGCGCGTCGGGTGCCAGGGGCGCCTTGCCACTGCGGGGCGAAGCCTTCATGCAAAGTCGAGTCCGAGGTCGACGGCGCGGGCCGAATGGGTGACGGCGCCAACCGAGATGAAGTCCACGCCGGTTTCCGCGATGGCCCGGACCGTGTTCAACGTCACGCCGCCGCTGGCCTCCAATTGCGCCCGGCCGGCGACGAGCGCGGACGCCTCGCGCAACCGGGCCGGTGGCATGTTGTCGAGCAGGATGATGTCCGCGCCGGCTTCGACCGCGAGCCGGACTTGTTCCAACGTGTCCGCCTCCACCTCCACCCGGAGCGCCGGCCAGAGTTCGCGCGCCCGGTTCACCGCGGCCGCCACCGGATTTGGGGCCGCCCCGGCGAGCGCGGCGAGGTGGTTGTCCTTGATCAGAATCAAGTCGTGGAGACCCACGCGGTGGTTCGTGCCGCCACCGCACGCCACGGCGTATTTCTCAAACCGCCGCCAGCCGGGCGTGGTCTTGCGGGTGTCGAGGATGCGCGCCCGGGTGCCAGCCACCGCCGCAACGAACCGGGCCGTGGCCGTCGCGACGCCACTGAGCCGTTGGACAAAGTTCAACGCCACCCGCTCCGCCGTCAGGAGGGCACGGGCACTGCCGCTGATCCGCAGCACGCCGGCACCGGCGTCCACCGCCTGCCCATCCTCCGCCAGCCGGGTGAGTTCCACGTTGGGCGACAGTTCGCGGAAGGCGGTCTCGGCGAAGGCAATCCCGGCCAGCGTCAGCGATTCGCGGGCATTCATGGTGGCGACGGCAGTGGCTTCGGGGGGAATGCAGGCCAGCGTCGTCACGTCTCCGGAACCGACGTCCTCGTGCAGCGCGGCACGGACGGCGTTCCGGATTTCTTCCTGAGTCAGCGTGAGCACGGGCGGAGGCTGGAGAAACCGGTCGCGCTTGGCAACCGGCCCGCCGCCGGAAGATTCACGGCGCCGCCCGCCAAATTCGCGTAGATTCCCCGGCCGGAATCAGGCACTTCTCCCGGGACATGACTCCCCGATGGATCGCGCTGCTGCTGACGGCCTTGGCCACGGCCGGTGGATTTCGCGTCCCGGCAGCCACCGGCGCGGCGCCGCTGCCCGCCGCGGCGACCGGCCCGGTCGATTTTGCCAAGGACATTGAGCCGCTCCTGGCCGAGCGCTGCCATGGTTGCCACGGGCCGAAGAAGCAGGAGTCCGGGTTGCGCCTGGACCTCGGTGAAGTGGCGCTGAAGGGGGGCGACCACGGGGCTTTGGTGATTCCAGGCAAGTCCGCCGAATCCCAGCTGATCGCCGTCGTTTCCGGCACCCACGCGGAGGTCGCGCCCATGCCGAAGAAGGGCGACAAGCTGACGCCCGGCCAAATCGGCCAGTTGCGGGCGTGGATTGACCAAGGCGCCCGGTGGCCGGCCATCGCGGCGGCGGCCAAGCCGGTCAAGGGTCTGGATCACTGGGCCTGGAAACCGCCGGTGCGTCCGCCGGTTCCTCCGGTCCAAGGCTCGAAACCGAAATCGCCCAACCCGATCGACGCCTTCATCCAAGCCCGTTTGGCGAAGGAAGCACTGAAGCCCTCGCCGACGGCGGACCGGATCACCTTGCTGCGCCGGCTGCATTTCGACCTGACCGGACTGCCGCCGACGCCGGCGGAGACGGACGAGTTTCTCGCCGACAAGTCGCCGAACGCCTACGCCAACAAAGTGGAAGAATTGCTAAAGTCGCCCCACTTCGGCGAACGCTGGGGGCGCCATTGGCTGGATGCGGCACGCTACGCGGACTCCGACGGCTTCGAGAAGGACAAGCCGCGCTTCGTGTGGGCTTACCGCGACTGGGTCGTAAACGCCCTCAACCGCGACCTGCCCTACGACCAGTTCATCATCGAACAGATCGCCGGTGACCAACTCCCCGATGCGACCGACGAGCAGCGCGTGGCGACCGGTTTCCTGCGCAACGCCATGCTCAACGAGGAGGGTGGCGTGGACCCGGAACAGTTCCGCACCGACGGGCTCATCGACCGCATGGACGCCCTCGGCAAGTCCGTGCTCGGCATCACCATCCAGTGCGCCCAGTGCCATACGCACAAATACGACCCGATCACGCAGGAGGAGTATTACCGGCTGTTCGCGTTCCTGAACAACGATCACGAGTCGAGCCGGATCCACTATCCGCCCGAACAGCAGATGCTCGTCGGCAACCTGACCCGGCAGATGCGTGACCTGGAAGAAGGGCTGCGCCACACGACGCCCGACTGGGAGCTGCGGATGGCTGCCTGGGAGGATTCCGCGGCGACCAACCAACCCGACTGGCAGGTCGTCAAAGCCGTCCACGAAGGCGAGCGCGGCGAACGTTTCTACGACTACGCCGACGGGTCCATCCGCGCCGCGAGCTACGCGCCGACCTTCTGGACAGCGCACTTCCGCGGCACGAATTCGTCGCCCCGGATCGGCGCCTTCCGCCTCGAACAATTCCCCGACCCCAACCTCCCGAGCGGCGGCCCGGGACGGTCGATCAAGGGCATGGCGGCGCTGAGCGAGTTCCGAGTGGAGGCGAGCGACACTGCGAATCCCACGAACAAACTGAAGGTAAAGTTCGTGCGCGCGACCGCCGATTTCGCCAACGCGGAAAAGCCGCTGGAGCCGGAGTTCCAGTCGGAAAGCCGCAACCGCAAGGAAGGCGACAAACGCACCTACGGCCCGGTCGAGCATGCGATCGATGGCAAGGACGACACCGCGTGGGGCATCGACGCCGGACCGGGAAGACGAAACGTGGCGCGCCAAGCGGTGTTCATTCCCGAGTCGCCGATCCCGTTCACCAACGGCGTGGTCCTAGACTTCTTCCTCGACCAGAAGCACGGCGGGGACAATTCGGACGACAACCAGAACCACAACCTCGGGCGCTTCCGGCTCAGCGTGGTCGGCGACACCAACGCGGTGGCCGACCCGATTCCGGCCTCCGTCCGGCAGATTCTCCGGATTCCGCGCGGACAACGTTCACCGCATCAGGTGGCCGCGGTTTTCAGCCACTGGCGGACGACCGTGGCGGAATTCAAGGCGACCAACGAAAAGATCGAGGCGCTATGGCAACAGTGGCCGGAAGGCACGCCCACGCTGGTGCTCGCGGCGCGGCGCGGCGAAGGCGCCGGCGAGGAACTGCGGCCCACGCAGATCTTCAAGCGCGGCGACTGGCTCAAGCCCGGCAAGGAAGTGACCGCCGGCACCCCGGCCTTCCTGCATCCGCTTCCCGTCGGCGCGGATGCCTCGCGCCTGACCCTGGCCCGCTGGCTGGTGGACCGTCGTTCACCGACCACGGCGCGGGTGGCCGTGAACCGCGTCTGGCAGCAACTCTTCGGCACAGGGTTGCTGGAGACGCCCGAGGATTTCGGCGTGCAGTCCCCCGCCCCGTCGCATCCCGAGCTGCTCGAATGGCTCGCGTGCGAGTTCGTGGAGCCCACAACATCGGAACGTGGTGAGCCGCAACGTCCATTCAATCCGCCAGCCTGGTCGCTGAAGCAACTGCTTCGCCTCATCGTCAACTCTGCGACCTACCAACAGAACAGTCGCGTCGCGCCGGAGTTGCTGGAACGCGACCAGTTCAACCGCCTGCTGGCCCGCGGCCCGCGCTTCCGGGTCGAGGGCGAGGTCGTCCGTGACATCGCCCTCGCCGCCAGCGGCCTGCTGAATCCCGCGCTCGGCGGCCGCAGTGTTTACGCGCCGGCGCCGGAGTTCCTCTTCCAGCCGCCCGCGAGTTACGGACCGAAAGTCTGGAACGAGGAGAAGGGCGCCGACCGCTACCGCCGTAGCCTCTACGTGTTCAAGTTCCGGAGCATCCCGTATCCGGTGCTGGCCAGCTTTGACGCCCCCAACGGCGACTTCTCCTGCGTGCGCCGCCAGCGCTCCAACACGCCGCTCCAGGCCCTCACCGCCATGAACGAGACGCTCTTCGTGGAGTCCGCCCAAGG
>JBEISV010000496.1:0-3535 GCA_040375265.1 Verrucomicrobiales bacterium | reverse complement strand
GGGCCGACCACCAACGTCATTGGCGCCCTTCGCCGGGCGAACTGGTTTGTGCTGCCATCCACGAACGAGCCCTGCTCCGTGGCGCTGATCGAAGCCTTGGCGCTCGGCTTGCCAGCCGTCGTTTCCGCCAGCGGTGGCAATATGGACATCCTGCGGCCGGAGCACACCGGAGTCTTTTTCCGGCCGGATGACGCGACCGATCTCCAGCGACAATTGGCCCGCATGCTCCGCGGCGAAGTCGCCGTGGCTTCGCCCGAGGCCATACGGTCCAGCGTCACCCGGCGGACCGCCAGCGCCGTGGGCGCCGAATACCACCGGCTCTATCGCCGGTTGGCCGGTTAGCCTAAACTACGCGGCCACCGCGCGGATCGCACCGTAGAGGCGATCCTTCAGTTGGGCGCGGCGCATTTTCATCTCGTCCATTTGCTGGTCGGTGGCGGTCTCAACCTCTTCCTCGACCCGGCAGATGTCGTCGTCGAGTTTGTGGTATTCGTCGAACATCCGTTGAAACTCCGCGTTGGAGAGTTTCAACCGTCGGATGGTCTCGACGTGCTCAGGGAATTCACGGGTCAGCGGGTGATGCAGGTCCATAGGGAATGAGCTTTGTTCGCTGCCAGTCTCCCGCTTCCGCTAAGTGGCGCCCCACACAGATTGCCAAATCCTGCGCGTTCGCTGAGGAGCACAATCAAGCCGACGACGACCCAAGCGGGAAGAGCCTCCGATCCATGTCCCGCCGGCGGGGAATCGGACCGGGGTCCTGCCGTCCGCATCGGCCAAAAAAAGAGCGCCCGGGCACTCGCCCGGGCGCCAACGGCAGCCCCTACACTCCAACTAACCCACTCAACCAACCTCGGGTAACCTGCCGTTTATAAAAAGTCGTGTTCCTCCGCCCGCACCACCAGCACCGGGCACGGGGCATGGCGGATGATCTTTTCCGCGACGCTGCCCAGCAGGGCATATTTGAGCCCCGTGTAACCATGGGTCGCGATGATCAGAAGATCCATATGCTTGGTCTTGGCCGTCTCCACGATCTCCTTCCAGGACCGGCCGAGGCGCACAACGGTGTCCACCGGCACGGTCGCGCCCAATTCGTGGGCGATGCCAGACAGCTGCTTCCGGGCGTCGTCCATCCGCTGTTCATCCAAATCCACCGGCGACGCCGGCACGTAGCCAAAGTCGGTCGGCAGCACCACGGGCTCGATCACGTGGAGCAGCGTCAGGTTAGCCCCGAATTGTTCCGCGAACGGCCGGGCATACCGCAAGGCCTTCCGAGAATGCTCGGAGAAATCCATCGGCACGAGAATCCGACCGATCCGGAACCGGACGGGCGCCAACTGGCCCAACGGGGCCGACGCCAACCGGTGGCCGGTGGCATCATTGATGACGAACTGGTCCGAACTCTTGCGCAGCTTGGGGGCCGGTGCCTTGGCGATTTTCATGGCGCGGTAGGTTTCGATTTGGAGTTTGCCCGCCGGGCCCGGGGCTTCGGTGGGGCGGTCTCGACCACCGAATTGACGCCGCCAAACGGGTTGGGGCACGTTTTCGGATTGTTCGGATCCGCGATCCACCGGCCGTCGACAACGAACAGGTATTCATGGGTCCCCGGCGCCAGCGCGACCTCAGTCGCCCAGCCACCGGGAACCTCAGACATCGGGAACATGGCGGGATGCCACTCATTAAAAGTGCCCGCGACATAGACTTCCCGGGCCTCCAAGAACGGCAGTTCAAAGCGCACGACCCGTTGTCCGGGAGCGGCTTTGACTTGGGTGCTGGAGCAGGACGACTTCATGATTCCAACGATGCGGAACCTTATGTGCACCGCCGGCCCGCGATCCGCTCACCGCCGATTGCTCAACTGGCGTCCTATGTTGCGCCGGCCCGCAAAATCCGCCCATTGCCGGGCCCCCGGCTTCGGCTCACATTCGTCGCGTGAAACTCCCACCCCGACCGACGGCGGCGCTGCTGGAGCATCAGCCTTTCTTGCGGGGAGTGCCTTGGCGTCCGCTCGAACGCCTGGCGGAACTGGCCGCCTACGCAACTTTCCCGGAGCACGCGGTGATCTTTGAGGAAGGGGCCGAGGCGGGCAGCTTTCACCTCCTGCTGTCCGGCCAGGTGGCCCTGCGCGGCGCCGGCGCCAAACCGGAGCCGTCCGTGCTGCAGATGCTCGGTCCCGGCGAGGCCTTGGGTTGGTCGTGGGCCTTCCCGCCCAATCACTGGACCCTGACCGCCGTAGCCCTTCAGCCGGTGACCACGCTCGTGTTTCCGGCGCCCCGACTGCGAAATCTCTGCGATGAGGATCCCGTGCTCGGCTGCCTGGTTTTCCGTCGGATTTCCCAGGTCCTGCTGCAACGTCTCACCGCAACGCGGCGCCGCCTCGCCGTCGCCGAGCACGCCGCGGCCGGGGTCCCGCTGCGCATCACGGTGGCCCCGCCGGTGGAACGTCCGCGCACTGGTTGATCCCCGGGTTTCACTCGCCCCTCGCCTGCCGGTCGCTACGCTGCCGGCAGCAGTCCCCATGGACCGCCTGTGATGAACCCATTGTTCCACCGCTTGGCCACCGTGTGTGTGGCCTCCCTCGTCGGCCTGTCCAACGCTTCGGCGCAAGGTCTGCCCGCACCCTTCCCGCAGCCGGTTCGCACACGCGAGGGCGTCCGGCTCGCCGCGTGGGAGAAACCGGCCGACACCGCTTCGCCGCGGCGCGCAGAAGCGGCCTCCATCCGCCACAAGGTGGCCCCGGGGACCGTCGTGCAACTGCCGGCGCCGGACCTGGTGGCAGTCCGATTGGAGGACGAAAAGCAGCTGCAAACCGACGCCAAAGGGGCCCGCCGTATCAGCCTGCGCCGTCCCCTGTCGGTCCCGCTCGGGACGCGGACACAAAAGCCGGACTCCGCTTGGCAAACGCTGCCGGACGGGGCGCGCGTGTGGAGCGCCGAGGTGATGTCCGAGTCGGCGCTCGGACTTCGGTTGCACTTCGCCGCGGTCACCTTGCCTCCGGGCGCTGAACTCATCGTGTTCGCCTCAGAGCAGCCTGCCGAAGTCAGCGGGCCCTACTCCGGTGAAAGCCTGGGGGCGCGGGATTCGTTCTGGTCCAGCACGGTATTCGCCTCCCGGGTGACGGTGGAATGCCGCGTGGCCGCCGGTCTGCCGGTTTCGGGGGTCCGTTTCACCGTGGACGAACTGCTCCACCGCTACGTGAGCCTCCCGTTGAACGTGGCGGGCGCCAAGGCGGCGGACACCTGCAATCTTGACGTTACCTGCGAACCCGAATGGCTCGCCACCTCGAAGGCCGTGGCCGGGCTCGGCTCGGTTCAAGCCAGCGGGGAACTCTTCTGCACCGCCTGCCTCGTGAATGACTCCGACCCGGCCCCGGGCACGGACTTTGTCATGACGGCCAACCATTGCGTAGGCTCCCAAGCGGAGGCTGACGACACCGAGTTCTACTGGTTCTACCAGACAACCAGTTGCAACGGGGCGGTCCCGACGCTGGCGAGCCGCCCGAGGACCTCCGGCGGCGCCGACTTCATTGCCGGCAGCG
>JBEISV010000103.1:0-11903 GCA_040375265.1 Verrucomicrobiales bacterium | reverse complement strand
GTCGCGGAATCGAAGTTCAGCCGGATCGTCATCGCCACCAGGTTGGAATACTCGATTGGCCAGACGCGGCCCACGTAGGCTTCCTGATCCCATTCGTAGTTGGTGATCGTGCCGTTTGCCGGGTTCCCCTTCGAATAGTTGTAAGTCCCGCCGCTGGCGCCGGTGAATTGGACAGTGATTACCCCGAGATCGGCCCCCGCGCCGTTGCGCAGATTCATGGTCAGGGTCCGGCCAACGACGTTCGGTGGCGCCAGGGTGGACTCCGCGTATTGCACTTGCGCGACCCGGAAGAACTCCGTCGCGTTGGTCGCCGTCGTGGAAACGCCGCCCACCAAGGGCGAATCCAGCGTGATGCCCAGTTCCCGGGCAGTCCACGTCGTGAGATTCGTCGACGAATAGAGGCGGGTATCGACGCGGGGGCCGCGGCCGATCAGAAGATTGGCATTGGTATCCTGCAACGTCGCGGAGAAGGCCGGATTGCTCAGCGATGGCAATCCTTGAGCGTGGATGTCGAACGCCTGGGCCGCGGTCCCGACCCGGCGAATGCCCACGGCCTCGACCACGACATTGGTCCGCGGCCGATCGCTGGTGGTGGCCACGCCGTTGATGTTCATCACGACATCCAGGCCACCGACCACGCGGCCGAAGACCGTGTGGACGTCGTTGAGCCAGGGCGTCGCCGCCGCGGTGACGAAGAACTGGGCGCCGTTCGAATCGGTTCCCGAATTCGCCATGGACAGGACGCCTGCCGCATCGTGCCGGGCCGTCGGGCTGAACTCATCGGTGAAGACATAGCCGGGGCCGTCGGTCCCCTGCCCGTTCGGCGAGCCGCCCTGGTTCATGAACCCCTTGATCACCCGGTGGAAGATGAGCCCGTTGTAGAACGGATTGGTGCGCACCAAGCCGGTGTTCAAGTCGAGCCAGCCGCGCTCGCCGGTCGCCAGGCCGATGAAATTGGCCACGGCCTTGGGTGCCACCGCATAGTCGAGCCGGCAGGTGAAGCTGCCCATGCTGGTCCGGAAGTCGGCGAAGATGCCGTCGGTCTGGGCAGCCAGCCGCAGGGTGCAAGCGAGGATCAGCCCGAGCAGGCCAAGCAATCGTTTCATCGCGGGCAGCAAAACGGTTTCAGGCCGCGGACTCAAGCTGACGTCGCAGCCGGCCGTTCGTGGCGCACAGGCCGAAGACGTGTTCGCCGGGGAGCTGTTCCTTCCAGAATTCCCCGCCGGCGCACTCGATGATGAGCGCCCCCGCCGCGACGTCCCAGAGGCGGATGCCGCGTTCCACATAGGCGTCAAAGCGGCCGTCGGCCACGTAGGCGAGCGCCAGGGCCGCCGAGCCCATGATCCGGAGCTTGCGGACGCGGTGGGTCAGTTGCTGCGCGTGCTGCTGGAAGCGTTCCAGGCTTTCGAGGCTCTTGGCGAAACCGACGCAAACCATCGCCTCGTCGAGCCGCCGGCGCGGGCTGACCTGGATTGCCTTGCCGTTCAACTTGGCCGTCTGGCCCCGGATCGCCGAGAAGAGTTCACCGACAAACGGGTCCAGCACGACGCCGACGACAGTTTGGTAACCATCGGGATAATCGGCGGCCTTTGCCGTCGCGGCCCGGACCTGGAGCGCAATGCTCACGGCCGCGTGCGGAATGCCATAGGCGAAGTTGACCGTTCCGTCGATCGGGTCGACCACCCAGCGGGCCGGCGCGTGGGCGACGGACTCGTCCTGACCTTCCTCGCCGAGCACGGGGATTTCCGGAAACGCCTGGGCGAGCACCCGGGTGATGACCTTCTGGCACCGGACATCCAGCTCCAGCTTGATGTCGTGCTGGTGCGCCTCGTTGACCTTCTTGGTCCGGCGCAGATTGGTCTTCATCAGGGCGCCGGCGGCATTCGCCGCATCGGTGGCGGCGGTGAGAGCCCGCCGCAGTTCTCGCAAATTCATCGGGCGCCAGGATGCCGTGGAGCCCGTCCGAAGTCCAAAGCGCAAAGCGCCGTCGGCCCCAAGCCTACTTCTGATGCTGCGGATTCTTCCATTCGCGGCCGTCGTTGGCGAGCAATTCGTCGGCGGCGGTCGGGCCCCATGTGCCGGCGAGATAGAACTCGCGGTTGGTCAGCGGCTTGGCAGTCCAGCTATTGCGGATCGCGTCCACGATGCCCCAGGCGGCCTCCACTTCGTCGCGCCGGATGAACAGCGTCGCGTCGGCGGCGATTGCCTCCAGCAGCAGGCGCTCGTAAGCCTCGGGCGTGTAGGCACCGAACTCGCTGTCGTAGCTGAACCGCATCCGCACGGGCTGCAACTTGGTGGCGGCGCCAGGCACCTTGCCATTGAAGCGGATCGTGATGCCCTCGTTCGGCTGCAGACGCAGCGTGAGCGAATTGGGGTCGAGCTTCACCCCGGACTTGGCGGCGAACAGGATGTTCGGCGCGGGCTTGAACTGGATGCGCACTTCGCTGGCGCTCACGGGCAGGTTCTTGCCGGTGCGGATGTAGAACGGCACCCCGCTCCAGCGCCAGTTGTCGATCCACAGCTTCATCGCGACGAACGTCTCCACATTCGACTTGGGATTCACCTTGGGCTCGCTGCGGTAGGCAGGCCGCGCGTCACCGTCCACGTCGCCGGCGAAATACTGTCCGCGCACGATGTTCTTCGCGATCTCCGCCGGGGACATCGGGCGGATGGACTTGAGCAGCTTGACCTTTTCGTCGCGGACGCTTTCGGCCTCCAGCGAGACGGGCGGTTCCATGCCGATCAGCGAGAGCACTTGGAGGACGTGGTTCTGCACCATGTCACGCATGGCGCCGGACTCCTCGTAATAACCGCCGCGCGAACCGACGCCGAGCTTCTCGGCCACGGTGATCTGCACGTGGTCCACCGTGTCGCGGTTCCAGAGGTGCTCGAAGATGCTGTTCGAGAACCGGAACGTGAGGATGTTCTGGACCGTTTCCTTCCCAAGGTAGTGGTCGATGCGGAAGATCTGGGTTTCGTGGGCGTGCCGAATGAGTTCGGCGTTCAACTCACGGGCGCTCGGCAGGTCATGGCCGAACGGCTTCTCGACGACGAGCCGCTGCATGCAGCCGCCGTTCTCGCACTTCTGGAGCAGGCCGACCTGGCTGAGGTGCTGGGAGATTTCCCCGAATTGGCTGGGATTCGTCGCCAGGTAAAACAGCAGGTTCGTCTTCAGCCGCACGTCGCCGGACTGGTCGATCAGCACCTTCAGCTTCTGGTAGCCCGCCGCGTCGGAGATGTCCGCCTGGCAGTAGGACAAGTTGGCGGCGAACTTGGACCAAACCTCCTCGTTCACCGGCTTGGTGCGCGAGAATTTATCGAGGGCTTCCCGGAGTTCGGCGCGGAACGAATCGTCCGTCTTGTCGCGCCGGGCGAACCCGATGATGCGGTAAGGCGTCGGCAGCGCATTTTCCACCGCGAGGTGGTAGAGCGCGGGGATAAGCTTGCGGGCGGTCAGGTCGCCCGAGGCACCAAAGATGACCACGGTGCCAGGTTCGATCTGGCGGCGATGCGTTTCCCGGGTGGCCAGCAATTCGTCGAGATTGGTCGACTCGTTCATTTTTCGGAGGCGGAGACTGGGGGAGGCGGTCAGATGGGTTCAATGACGGTTTGCTCCGTCATCCGGCAGCCCATTCATGCACAGGATGAGTAGGATGGAGCGGCCCGCGGCACAAGGGACCCTTCGGCGAAATCGTCAGGTGGCTTCAGTGCCGACCCAAACTTTCCCGTCGCGCACGATCGTGGGATAGCGGCGCAACGGTTTGTCCGGATTAGTCAGCCCGGTCCCGGTGCGGACGTCGAACGCCCAGCCGTGCAGCGGACAGAACACCTCGCACCCCTGAAGAAA
This sequence comes from Verrucomicrobiales bacterium, assembly GCA_040375265.1. Lineage (GTDB taxonomy): Bacteria > Verrucomicrobiota > Verrucomicrobiia > Limisphaerales > UBA9464 > CAIWAH01. Next base: position 8,056 of record JBEISV010000103.1, on the reverse strand, counting down.
CCCGCCGCCGAGCGGCGCACCGCGGTGCGGGCAGGTGTCGTCAACGGCATAAAATTGCCCTTCCACCCGGGCCAGCAGCAGGCGGCGGCCCAGCACTTCGACCGTGCGGCAACTGCCTTCGGCCAAGGAATCAACCGGAGCCACGGCACTTAGCTTCAAATCAATGGGATCCATCGGGGCGGCATGCGTTCAGTGGGCGGGCGGCGGGCTCGTGGGCTTGTTCTTCTTCCACGGTTGGTCCGGGAACTTCTCGGGCAACTTGAACGCCTGGGCCTTGGGCTGCGCCATCTTCAGCTCGTCTTCGGCGGGTTCCGCACCGGCGGGTTGACCGGCCGGGGGCGGCGCCATGTTTTCCTTCCACGAGGCGATGCGGGCCTGCAGTCCATGGTGCTCGGCGGTCTTCTTGTCGCCGGACTTCATGTAGAAGAGCGACAGGTTGGTGTGCACGAGCTGCTCGTTGGGCTTCAGCGTCTGCGCCTTGTGTCCCTCGGCGATGGCGGTGGCGTAGTCGCCCTTGCGGTAGTGGCACATGGCGATGGCCAACTGGGCGTCGAAGTGGCCCGGCTCCTCGGCCAGGATGCCCGTCAGCTTGGCGATCGCGGTGTCGTAGTCACCGGTCGAGTAGTCGAACATCGCGTCGTCGTAAATGGCCTGAAGATCGGACATGGCGGCGCCAAGGTGGCGGGCGGTCCGCACCGGAGCAAGGTCGGCGCCGCTTCGGGCCTAAATCCCCGCTCACCACCCTGCCCCGCACGGCCATGCTTGGCACCCGCGCTCAGGTCGGCCACCTTTCGCCCGCACGATGCCAGCCGACATTCGCCTCATCTCCACCGACTTCGACGGAACCATTCACGAGGACTTTGCCCACGCGGCGATTCCGCACGCGTTGCAGGACAAGCTCGCCGAGTTGCAGTCCGCGGGCGTGTGCTGGGTGATTAACACGGGGCGCGACCTGTCGAGCCTCATGGAGAGCCTCGGACGCGCCCATTGCCGGGTGCAACCGGACTACGTCGTCACCGTGGAACGCGAAATCCACCAACACATCCGCGGCCACTACCAGGCGGTCGAGCCGTGGAACACCGAATGCACCCGCGACCACCTCGCCATCTTTACCCAGCATTCAACCGAACTGGATGCGCTCATGACATCCCTGGAGCAACGGTTCGATGCCAATTTCTACCGCGATGGCTGGTCACCGCTGTGCGCCATCGCCCGGTCCAATTCCCAGATGGACGCCATCCAGGCCGAACTGGAGACCTTCTGCGCCGCCGTGGGCGAATTGGTCCCGGTCCGAAACGATGTCTACGTCCGGCTCAGCCACCGGCGTTACAGCAAGGGCACGGCGTTGCAGGAGATCCAGCGCCGGCTCGGCCTGACTGCCGCCCAGACGGTCGCCGCGGGCGATCATCTCAACGACCTGCCCATGCTGCGTCGCTCCGTGGCCGAGTGGCTGGTGACCCCAGCAAACGGATTGCCCGAGGTGAAGGCTCAGGTCACGGCCGAGGGCGGATTCCTGGCGTCGAAGAAGTGCGGCGAAGGCATTCTGGAAGGCCTCGCCCACTTTGGCGCCTAGGCAGGCTTGGCGGTGGAAGCGGCGGGTTGTTTGAGTTGGGTTCGGCCAGGCGTGGCCAAGTAGACCAACCCACCGAGCACGCTCCAGAGCAGGTTGAGCGTGTAGCCCAAGAGGGACAACGAGAGCGCGGCGCCGGGCTTCACGCCCAGCGCGGGCACGGTCAGCAGCCAGACGAAAATATGTTCGCGAACTCCGAGGCCGGCCGGGGTGATGGGCAGCGCCGCCACGCTAACGATCGCCGGCACGATATACCACAGGGCGACCGGACTGATTTCCACGCCCAGTCCCTTCGCCAGCGAGGCGAACGCCCCAACAATCGCGATGTTGACCAAGACGGACCAGGCCGCCATGCGCCAGAGGAAGCCGGGCTGGCGCCCCAGCGCGCGGCAGCCGGAAAGCGCCTGGGCGAACGAATCGCCCCGCGGCAGTCTTCGCACCCAACGCAACACCGGGCCGTCGTGCCGAAGCGTTTCCGTGAAGAACCCGAGGACGATCATGACACCGCCGACTCCGAGCATGCCCAGCACCGTCAGGGCGGTAGCCAAGTGGCGCTTGTAGGTGGTGAGCAGACTGAGGTTCGGGATCAGCATCAGCGCGGTGAACAGGAGCAGGGCAAACATGCCCAGCAGACGGTCCACGAAGACGCTGAACACCGCGTCCGCCTCCCGCTCCGGGGCCGCCTTGGCGGCATACCACGCCTTCATGACGTCGCCCCCGGCCGTCCCGAGCAGGAAGGCGTTGAAGAAGTGGGCGACGAACGAAATGCGGAGCACCGGCCCGAGCGCGAGCGGGATTCCCTGGGCGCGCAACACCTCGCGCCACCGCAGGCCACCAAGCGCCACGAGGAGTCCGCAGGAACCGAACGAAACCGCGAGGCTCCAGGCATCCAACTGGCGCACGGTCGACCAAACCCCCGCCGGCCCCTGGCTCCACGCCAGCCGGCGTTGCTGCCATTTGCCCAGCGACTCCCACTTCGGGCCGTCGCCGGTCGCCAACTGGAGCTGGACCTCGTTGCAGAAGATGACGTGGAAGATGACCGCCAGCAGCAGCAGGCAGGCGGCAAAGCGGACGAAGCTGACCAGGCGGGCGCGCGTCACGGACTGCCCCTTACTCCGGCCCCCATACCGACTGGATGTGGGCAAACCCCTTGGCGACTTCCTCGTTGGGCAGGCCTGGGCTCATTTCCAGCACTTTGATGTGGGTCGGCTTCACCATTGGCTTGAGGGCCGCGTAGTCGATCATGCCCACGCCCGGCGGGCAGTGGTCGTGCATGCCTTCCTCGTTCTGGAGGACATCATGCACGTGCAGGCCAGCGAGCCGCCCGGAAAGGTTTTCGAGGTGCATCGCGTGGTTCACGATGAACCCGAGATTCTCCTTGATCTGGGCATGCCCGCAGTCGTGCCAATAACAGACGTTGCCGGGGAGATCGCCCAGGAAGTCCGGCAAGTCGTGGTCGAAGGGGATTTCCTCGACCGCCTCGCGGTTCTCAATGCCCAGCAGGAGTCCCTTTTCGCCCGCGGCTTCCGCCAGTTGCTTGATCATCTCGCTGGAGCGGCGCATCGGCTCGGCCTTCCGTTTCTCGCGACGTTCCTCCAGCTCCTCCATCAGCTTGCGATACTTGTCGGAGTCCTTCTTCCCGGCCAACGCGAGTTCCTCCAGTTTGTCCTGGTAGTCCACGTTGCGGGAAAAGAGGGAATTGGATTTCAGGTCCGCGCTGCCGGAATGCAGCACGATCAGCTTCGCGCCAACCCGGTGGGCGGTCTCGATGGTCTTGAGGGAATGCTTCAGCGCGCTGTCCCGTTCACGGCGGTCCTCGGCGGAGAACTTGAACAGGTTGGGCGCCGGCCAGCTGATGCCCATGGGTAGCGGGCAGAAATTGTGCAGCGTGGAAATCTTGATCTCCCCGGCGTCCACCGCCTCCAAGATGCCCGGCAGCAGGCTGATGCGGATGCCATGGCTGAGTTCGGCATACTCGAAGCCGAGCGCGCGGATTTCGCGCAACATTTCGCGGCCACAGGTGTGGCGGCCCGAATTCCAACAGGTCGAAAGCGAATACATGAAAAGCAAAACGCCGGATGCGTTCCGTGAGGACAGCATCCGGCGCGTGGAAGTGCAACCCGCGACGACGAATTAAACGTCGGCGTAACGGCGGGCCAGCATCGCGCTGAATTTGGCCACCTTCATCTTACGACGACGGCGCTCGGTCGGCTTCTCGTAATGCCGCTTGGCGCGGACATCACGCAGCGTATTCTCGCGATCGACCTTCTTCTTCAACCGGCGCAACGCGCGGTCGATGGGTTCACCCTTTTTGATTCTGATTTCGCTCAAGTCACTTTCACTCCTTCCCTGCAACGCGGTCCCGGACTGCGAACAGCCCTGACTCCGCGTCCGGCCAGGTTCGAAACCTAACCGGAGTGCAAGACGGATCCGTTGCCGGAGCCGTGGCGGGCGGCTGAGATACCCGATTCCCACGCCATCGCAAGCCCACGTTTCAAAGATTTTCCGCCAACCACCGGTCAAACCACCCCGTCGTCTGGTCCCACATTGCCTGCGTGTAGACGTGGCCCAGGCCGGCAAACAGCTCGCTGCGGAACCGTTCACGCGCACCGAGAACGCTCCAGCCAGGGGCTACCGCCGCCTCGATCCGATGGATTCCGGCCACCGGCGATCCCACGTCCTGGTCGCCGTTCAGGCACAACAGCGCCCTGGGCGCGCAGGCCGCCACGACCGCCTCCGTGTCGAAGTGGCGAAGCATTCCCGGCACGTAATAGTAGATTCCGTGGTGCTTGAGCCCGCCGGCCGCGATGAGGTCCTGATACCGTGTCAGGCAAGCCACCGCCACGCCGGCCTTGATCCGCTCGTCGAGCGCCATCAGCCACCACGTCCGGGTCGCGCCCATGCTCATGCCCATGGCGCCAATCCGATCCGGGTCCACCTCCGGGCGCGACGCCAGGTAGTCTAGCGCAAGCTGGTCGTCCCGGACGATCCGTCCCCACAGCGTCCGCCCGGCCCAAAGGTCGAACTTCGCCGCGGACATTTCGCCGGCGCCGCCCCTGAGTCCGTCGGCCCCCTGCCCTTGCCGTTCCCCGAAACACGCCGCATCGATGGCCAACACTGCGAAACCGCGTTCCGCCAATGCCGGTCCGGGAGCCACCGGGGTATGATTCGTCTGGAAGAGTTCGACCTTGCCACGGTCGTATTCACCGCCATGCCAGTGGTGATAAAGGATCGCCGGTATCCGACCCCTTCGCGCCTTGGGCAGCAGCAGCACCCCAGGCACCCGATCCCCCAGGCCGTTGTCGAATTCGAAACGCTCCAACGAATACGTCCCGTGCTCCTCGCGGGCCAGCATCCGGACTTTCGGAACGGTGGGGCGGGCCGGGAAATCACCGAGCAAGCGGGTGAGCGTCGCCCGAATCTCGGCCTGGCTCCGGCGCCACGCCGCGGGCTCGGATGGAATCCGCAGCTCAGGAACCGGCGGCAGCGCCGTCAGCACACCGGTGAATTCGTTGGTGACATCGGCGGACACGCCGCGATTCGGCGTCCACGCGACGATCGCGACAAGCAGGAAGAACCGAAGGTTTTTCACGCCGCCAGTGAGCCTCAAACCGGTGCCGGCGACAACCGGGCAATCGTTCACCGGCAGGGCGTCATTCCAGCCCGAAGTGAAGCCCAGGGCTCCTCCGTGGAAACATCGACCATGGACGGCTCGGCCGCTTCTGCCGGTGCCAGGATCGCCAGGAAGACCACCGGTTCCCGGAACGGGTTGTAGGTCCCGTGCACTTCACCCTTGGGGATGAGCACCATTTCGCCGGGCTTCAGGATCCGGTAGTCGCATCCACACCACTGCTCCGCCTGCCCGCTCAGCACGTAGATGATTTCTTCCCGGGTCGGGTGGTGATGAAACGCATGGCACCGGCCCGGCTCCATGGTTGCCCGGACCATGAGCAGGTCGCGGCACGGCACGATATCGGGCCGCGACAGCCAGGCGTTCAAGGTGAACGGCGACAGCTCCGTGATGATTTCGGCAGCCGTGACAAACCGGCGGTCCGCAATCTCGTTCATATCGTTAGTGAGGCTTTTCCCACGCGATTCGTTGAAATTTTCGTCAAACCTGCCTCCGCAGTGATTTCCACGGCTCTTCGCCGCTCACGTCGACAAGGAACGGCCCATGGGTCGCGGCCGGCGAAAGAATCGCCAAGATCACCGCATCCTGCGCCGAGGCATTGAAGGTCGCATGCACGATGCCCTTGGGAATGTGCGCCACCTCGCCGGGCTTCAGGCTGCGTTTCTCCCGCTCCACCCACTGCTCCACCTCGCCTTCCAGCACGTAGATGATCTCCTCCAACTCCGGGTGAGTATGGAAATTGTGGCCTTCGCCCGCAGGAAGGACCGCCCGGCAAAGCTGGAGATCCTTGGTCTCGCAGATTTCCGGCCGGCTGAGCCAGTAGTTGGTCCGGCCTTTGTAGTCTTCCTTCAGGGCCTCGGCGGTGGTGACGAAACGATTCGGCGTGCTCATTCGGATGTTGGCTTGCCTAGCCTAGAAAGCTTGCCGAAGTCGAACGAGTATTTCGGGTCATTTCTCGCCACGATTCGTCCTGAATCGCCGCTACGCCTCCTCGCTGGTGCCGCGCCAACTTCGTTTTGCCTTTCAGTTCACTGCCCCGCAGGTTCCGCCGCGTCCATGGATTCTTCGCTTAAGGTTTTTTCCCCGGAGACGTTCCCAGCCTGGCGCGCGGCGCTGCGGTTGGCCGGGCGCAAGCTGGTCGTGACGAACGGCTGCTTCGACCTGCTGCATGCCGGCCACGTGACCTATCTCGAAGGGGCCCGAAGCCAAGGTGACGCGCTGCTGATCGGACTGAACGGCGACGACAGCGTCCGGCAGCTCAAGGGCCCTTCGCGGCCGTTGAATTCGGAAGCGGACCGCGCCCGGGTCATCGCAGGCCTGGGCTGTGTGGACGGCGTGCTGGTATTCCCGGAGATGCGGGCCACTCGCTTTCTCGCCTTCGCGCAGCCGGATATTTACGTAAAGGGCGGCGACTACACGCTGGAGACCATCGACCAGAACGAACGCCAGGCCGTCGAGCAGGCGGGCGGGCGGATCGTGTTCATCCCTTTCGTCCCCGGAAAATCCACCACGGGGCTCGTCGCCAAGATTCAAACGCTGTAGGCTTTATCCCCGATGTCCGCTCCGTCCGTCACTTCCAAGCCCGCCGCTGGCGCCGAACTGCGCGCCCTCAAGGCCCGGGCCCAACGGCTCCAACCCATCCTCAAGATCGGCAAGGCCGGCCTGACCGATGCATTCTATGCCGCGCTCGAAACCGTCCTGCTCCAGCACGAGCTGGTGAAGCTCAAGTTTGATGACTTCAAGGAGCAGAAGAAGGAGTTGGTGCCCCAGTTGATCGAACGCTCCGGCGCGCAGCTCGTCCAGCGGGTCGGCAACGTCGCAGTGCTCTTCAAGCGGCGCCCGAAGCCGACGGCGGACGAGTAATCGGGCGCCCTTGGGCGTGAGTCTCAGCTCCCCGGCCGCATGGAAACGCTCACCCAGCTCCGCACCCAGCTCGAACGCGTCGAGACGCTTTACCGCGTCAGCCAGGTCATCCATTCGACGCTCGACCTGCGCGAATCGCTCCAGCGCATCGTCGAGGAAGCGGTCCGCCTGGTGCGCGCCGGCAGCGGTTCGGTGGTGATGTTGAATCCGACCACTGGCTTCCTCGACATTGAGGCAGCGCACGGCCTCCCCCCCGGCGCCCAAAAGATGAAGCTCCGCGTGGGCGAAGGCATCACCGGTTGGGTGGCACGCCATGGTCGGGCGGCACGGGTGGGGGAGGTTGCGAGTGATCCCCGCTACTTCGCGCTCCGCGCCGGCGTCCGGTCGGAATTGGCGGTGCCGTTGCTGGTGGGCGACGAGGTTCGCGGCGTCATCAACGTGGATTCCGACCGTGCGGACGCCTTCAACGAGGCGGATGAGGAACTGCTGGGCGAGCTCGCGAAGCTGGCCGCGCCGGCGATCCGCAACACCTGGCTTTACGAACAGGCCCGTTCCAAGGCCCGCCTGCTGGAATCCCTCGCCAAGGTCGGCCAGATCATCAATTCGCCGCTCGCGCTCGATGACACCCTGCAGGTGATCGCCCGCGAAGCGCGGAAGCTGCTGTCCGCAAAGATGTGCTCGTTGATGATGCTGGATGACGGCGGCAAAATGCTCGTTACCCGCGCCAGCTCCGGGGCGGGCAAAGCCTACCTGGCCCGGCCGCCCGTGAACGTCGAGGAGAGCTTCGTCGGCATCGTCCTGCGTCGGCGCAAGGCGATGCAGCTGGAGAACGTCCAGTCGTCCGGGCGTTATCAGAACGTCTCCGTGGCGCGGCAGGAAGGCTTGGTTTCGCTGCTCAGCGTGCCCCTGCTGTTCGGCGACACGGCGACCGGCACGCTGAATCTCTACACCGGCGATCCGCACACCTTTTCCGACGAGGAAGTCCGCGTCGC
>JBEISV010000526.1:0-3250 GCA_040375265.1 Verrucomicrobiales bacterium | reverse complement strand
CTGCACGAGGCCAGCGCGGGATTCCGCCGTCAGGTAATGGCGGCCGCCGGGCAGCAGCAAGGCCACCATCGAGCCGGCGGGCGCCCGTGGTTGGAGGCTCCATCGCGGCTGCACCTCCAGTTGCCACCGGCGCACGCTGCGATCGTTGCCGCCGCTGAGGAACTGCGTTCCACCCGGCAAGAATTCCAGCCCGAAAACGATGTCCGAATTGCCCCGCGGTTGAGCGACCAGCTTCCGGTCCGCCAAGTTCCAGACAAACAGCTCGGGGGTCCCGGCCGGCACTGACCAGGAGCCGGGAGTCCGGTGAAAAGGCCAGCGCAGAAACCAAGTCCTGATGGCCGGAAAGCCGGCCGGCTGGTGCCAAGGTTTCGCCGTGCCACAGGGCGACCGTTCCGTCCGGACCGCCGGAGGCCAGCAGCTTTCCGTCGGGCGAAAAGCGGACCGAATACGCGATGTGTTCCCACGGGGGGCGGCGCTCGTGGGCCAAAGTGCGCCCCAGCACCCGCCCGTCGCCCGTTTCGCGAAGGGTCAGGCTGCCGCCGTCGTCGGCGATCGCCACGCGGCGGGTGTCCGGCGAGAAAGCAAAGTTCCCTAGGACCGGCGAATCGGAGCCCGGAATCCGGCGCAGCTCCCGCCCAGTCGGCAGCGAGTGCAGGCACAGGGATTCCCCCTGCCGTGCCCAGAGAGATTTGCCCGTTGCGTCGAAGGCCAGCACCGCCGCCATGCCGGGCAACGTAAAGCTGGCGTTGGCAGTTAGCGCCGGCAGCGCGAGGATGCGCACGGTGCTGTCGGCCTCACGGGCTGGCCGGTCGGTGACGGCGACCTGCGAACCGTCGGCAGAAACGGCGAACCGGACACTCCCGCCGGCCCGGACAAGAAGTTCGCGCACGAGTCGGCGGTCGGGCAGCGACCAAAGCCGCAGGTGGTTGGCGGTGTCGGCCACCAACACCATCTGCCCGTCGTCCAGCACGGCGATTTGCCGGATGTCGCCGCTGGGTTGGGGCAATTCGGCGAGGAAATCCGGCCGGGCTTGCGCCTGGAGGAAGCCCCATTCCCAGCCGCGAAAATCCGTGGCACCGGGGGCGGGTCGTTGCCGCTCCAAGATTTCTCGGACCCGCCGGGAGTTGCCGGACTGCCACGCCTCGAAGGCCAGCGTCACGTCCGCTGCGTAGAGGTTCTGCGCGGTTCGTTTTTGCGCCAGCGTGACCGCCCGGCGGCCGCTTTCCGCCTCTTGCCGGGCGCTCTCGATCCGAAAGGCAGCCAACGTGGAGCCCACCGCCACGATTCCGAGCAAGGTCACGGTCGCGGCGGCGAAGCCGGCGAGCCAAGGATGCCGGCGGGCCCGTCGCCACAGGCGTTCCATGGGATTGATGGCGCGGGCGTGGATGGGCTCATCGTTGAGGAACCGGCCCAGTTCATCCGCCACTTCCTTGGCGTTGCGGTAGCGCTTGCCCGGGCGCTTCTCGAGACACCGGAGGCAGATCGTTTCCAGGTCCAGCGGCACGCCGGGGCGCAATGCGCGGGGGCGCACGGGGTCAAATTGGGTGACGGCGCGCAACGTGTCCTTGAACGTCTCGCCGCGGAACGGCGGGCGATCCGTCAACAGATAGTAAAGAATCGCGCCCAGTCCGAAAACGTCGGTCTGCGGGCTCACCTCGCCGAACTGCGCATCGCACTGCTCCGGCGCCATGAAGTTCGGCGAACCGGCGCCGTCCGCTTCCCGGCCGGCCTCCGGCGCCAGACCCGTTTTCCGGGCCAGGCCGAAGTCCGTGATCTGCGGTTCGTCCGCGGGGTCGATGAGGACGTTGGCCGGCTTGAGGTCGCAGTGCAGCACGCCGCGGGAGTGGGCGTAGTGGATCGCTTCGGCGATTTTCCGGGCATAGGTGGCGACGCGGGGCGCGGATATGACCTGGGCCCGGGTGAAGCCAGCCAAGTTCTGCCCCTCGACAAACTCCATCGAGAAGAACAGGCGGCCCTCCTCCCGGCCGACCTCGTAGATGCCGACGATATGCGGGTGATCCAGGCTGGCGGCCGCCTGGGCCTCGGCCGTCAGCGCGGCGTCAGCGGTCGCGTCCTGCGCGTGCAGCATCTTCACGGCGCAAAGGCGATCGAGGCAGCATTGGCGTGCCTTAAAGATGATACCGAAGCCACCTCGGCCGATTTCCGCGATCAGTTCGTAGTCGCCGAACTGCCGGGGCAGAGACTGATCCGGCGGGTTGGAATTATTGGCAGCCACCGGGGTTGAGAAAGACCGCCCGGGCCGGGAACTCAAGCCTTGGTTTTGGCCGGGTCCGCCGAGGCAAAAAGGTCCAAGTTGAGCCGGTAACCGACGCCCCGGACCGTGAGGACGTAGCGCGGATTAAGGGGATCGGCCTCCAACTTGCGCCGCAAGGTCATCACGTAGTTGTCCACCGTGCGGGTATCGGGGGCGTGGTCGTAGTGCCAGACTGAGGTCAGTAACTGGTCCCGGGACACCGGGACACCACCGGCGAGGAGCAGCGTTTCCAAGATGCCCAGTTCCTTGCTGCCCAACTCCACGCTCTCGCCCCGCAAAGTTACGGCGTGCCGGCTTAGGTCGATGCGCAGGCCATCATGTTCCCAAGTCTGGCTGGTGCGCTCCTGTCGGACTTGCCGCCGGAGCAGCGCGTTGATCCGGGCGACGAGGACATTGAGCGGAACCGGCTTCACCCAGTAGTCGTCGGCGCCGCCCTCCAGCACTGCGACCTGCGACACTGGATCGTTGTTGGAGGTTAACATCACGATCGGGCACGTAACGCCATGGGCACGGAGCCGTTTGCACAGCACGTCGCCGGTCTGGCCCGGCATCATCCAATCGAGCAGCACCAAGTCCGGATTCTCCCTGGTCGCCCGGCGAAAGCCCTCCTCGGCGGCGGGGGCGAGCAGGACCTTGAAGCCGGCCTTGGTGAGATGCCCGGCGACCAAATTGCGAAGAATTTCCTCATCCTCCACCAGCAGGATACGGAGGCTGTCCAACGTTGGGCTGATGGCGGTGTCGTTCAAAAAATGGATGGCGGCTGGCTGTTCCGACGGATTTCGCCCGAACCATGGGCTGTCGATCGGCATTTGACCAAGCCATGACAATTCCGTCGAGGCTGGAGTGGATGGCGCGGACGTGCCGATTGGGTGACACGGCGACCTCTGTTGACTGGTGAATAACCGGCAACATCTCGGTCTTGCGGGTAGCCCGGCTGAGGGCAGGATTAAAGGTTCCTGCCGGCCACGTCGGTGG
>JBEISV010000667.1:0-1974 GCA_040375265.1 Verrucomicrobiales bacterium | reverse complement strand
CTCTCGCGGGAGAGGTCGAAGACGTCGGGCAGCTCCATCTGCATGCCGAAGGCGGTCTCGAATGACTTCATCCGGGCGCTCAGCAGCGGGTCTTCCCCGCGCGGGGCGAGGTGGCGTTGGTTCAGCTTCGCCATCGCGGCGAGTTCCAGCTCCTGCAACCGGCTGGTCGCGACGCGACGGCGGAGATTGGCGACTGGTTCCGCTCCCGGCACCACGAGCGTGCCCTGATGCGCGCCGGGCAGGAAGTCGCTCGCCCACACCTGGCCGCCGGCGTAGGGCGTCTTGGGCGCAATGACGACGAACGACGGCAGGTTGCGGTTCTCGGTGCCGAGACCGTAGCTGACCCACGAGCCGATGCTCGGCCTTGCAAAGGTGAACGAGCCGGTGTGGATGCCGAGGGTCGCCTCGTAGTGGTTGGTGTGATCCGATTTCAGCGAGCGGATCACGCACAGGTCATCCACGCAGCCGGCCATGTGCGGGAAGAGCGAGCTGACCTCCGTGCCGCAGCGGCCGTGGCGGCTGAACTCCCACTGCGGCCGCTTGGCGAACATCTTGAAGTCGCCCTTGCGCCCCTGGAACTCGTCCACGGAGATGGTCTTGCCGGCGTTGGCGAAGAGTTTCGGCTTGGGGTCCCATGAGTCCACGTGCGAGACGCCGCCGCTCATGTAGAGGAAGATGACGCGCTTGGCCTTGGGCTCGAAGTGCGGTGCGTGCGGTAGCAGCGGATCCACCGATCCGGAGCGCCCGGCGTCCTCGGCGAGGAGCTGCGAGACGAGTCCGGGAAACAGCAGCGAGCCGCCCGCGAGCGAGCGCAGGAAGCCGCGGCGGTGGGGGTTGAAGGTGCAGGCGGGCGGGCGGACTGGCATGGCGGCAGGTGGCGATTCCGGACCGGGAAAGATGGGCGGAAGACTGCCTCGTTCGAGGCTCGACAGCAATTCTCCGTTTGAGTTCCGCAGCTCCGCGGGCGCCGCTCCGCGTCGGGCGGGGATCACGGAGGGACAGGGACAAAACGCACCCCGTTCGAGGCGAGCACGGATTCCGGACCCGACTTTGACAGCGGACGGAGTGCGGACACTTTGGGCGAATGCGACTTACTCAATGGGGCAGGCTGATGCTAGCGTGGTTGGCCGGCTTTGCCGCCGTCGCGGAGTCCGGGTTTGAGCGGGTGGCGGACAGTCCCATACGGCTGCCCGCGGTTCCCGGCAGTTTCGGTTACCGGATGGTGGACGCGCTGGGTGTGCAGTTTGCCCAACCCGTCGCGCTGGTGACGCCGCCCGGCGAGACCAACCGGCTTTTCATCGTCGAACAGCCGGGACGCATCGTGGTCATCACCAATCTCGCCGCGCCGACCCGCACCGTGTTTCTGGATCTGACCAGCCGCACGGTCTTTGGCGGTGAGCAGGGCCTCCTCGGATTGGCGTTTCATCCGCGTTATGCCGAGAACGGACGCCTCTTCGTGTTCCGAACCTGCCTCGCCACGACCGCCGGCCGCACCAATGTCCTCCACAATCGCCTGAGCGAGTTCCGCGTGAACTCCACGAATCCCAGCCGGGCGCTCACCGCGGAGACGGTGCTGCTCCAGCAATTTGACGAGGCGGGCAATCACAATGGCGGCGACCTCCACTTCGGTCCCGACGGCCTGCTTTACGTCGCCCTCGGTGACGAAGGGGGCGGCGATGACCAGTTCAACAACGGCCAGCGCCTGGACCGTGACTTCTTCGCAGGGCTGCTGCGGATCGATGTGGACCAGCGGCCCGGCTCGCTGCCGCCCAACCCCCACCCCGCGGTGGTGGGCGGCTACTGGATTCCGGCGGACAACCCGTTTGTCAGTGCCACGAACTTCCTCGGTCGTCCCGTCAACCCGTCCGCCGTCCGCACGGAGTTCTTCGCGGTTGGCCTGCGCAATCCGTGGCGGATCGCCTTCGACCGCGCCACCGGTGAGCTTTGGGTCGGCGACGTGGGCCAGGGCCAGCG
>JBEISV010000437.1:0-4183 GCA_040375265.1 Verrucomicrobiales bacterium | reverse complement strand
GGCCGGCAGAACACGCGGATCGGCGGAGCCATCCGCCACCAAGGCACGCTCTACTTCCTCGCCGACGACGCGTTGATGCGGATTACGCCGGGCCGACCTGAGGAAGGCAAACCGGCCAAGCTGGAACGTGATCCGCGCGTGCCCGCCGGCACGCAGGGCACCAAGCTGCTCAGCCACCCGACCGGACTCCTGCTCGGCGGCGCCGCCGGCCTTTACCGGGTGGAAAACGCGGGCCTGAAACTGGTCTTCGAGGCCCCTTCCCCGGTCGTCAGCCTCGCGCAGTCGGCCACGGATCCGGGCCGGATTTTTGTCGGGCTCGCCGACCGCCTACTGAGCGCGGTAGTCCGCGACGGCAACTGGGTCGTGGAAGGCGCCGTGCCGGAAGTTGGCGGCGAAGTGGTTTCCTTGCTGGAGGAAGGCGACGGCACGCTCTGGGCCGGCACCACGACGCGCGGACTCTTCCGGGCAAGCCGGCCGACGCCGACCACGCCCTGGCCTGCCGCGCAGGTCAACCAATACGTCCAGCCGCAACGCCCCCGCGGCCTGCCCGCCAACCACGAGCAGATCTTCCTCTTCGACAGTTCGCTCGGACCCCACTTCAGCACCGCCGCCGGACTTTACCGCTACGACTGGGCCGCGGACCTGTTCGCGCCCGACGCCCGCCTCGTGGTGCCGACCTGGACCAACCTGGTCGTGGATCCCGTGACGCGCGGCGCGCCTGGCGACGCCTGGGTGAACGGCATCCGCGCGCTGAACGACACTCCCTATCCGCTCGCCCGTTTCCGTCAGGGCGCCGACGGCCAGGTCCGCTTCGAACCGGCCAGCGCCGCCGTCCGGATGCTGGTAGGCCGGCGCGGATACCAGTTTGCCCTGTGGGAGCCTTCGACCGCGGACGGCGTGCTGTGGGTGAAGCCCTTCGGCGCCCCGGTGTTCCGTTTGGAGTTGGCCCACTACAAGTCCGCCGAAGCACCGCGCTGGGCGCCGCTCATCCGGTCGGTCAACGCCGAGGGCACCAACCAGCCCGTGACCGCGTTCGGCCGGTTTGCGCACGGCCGCGACCCGGTCCGGATCACCTTTGCCCCCGCCCAGTTCGCCACCGGCGCGGCGACCGAATACCAGACCCGCCTGCGTGGCCTCGACGACCGCTGGAGCGACTGGGGCCAGGAAATGGAACGCGAGTTTCTCAACCCCGAGGGCGGTCCGTTCACCTTCGAGGTCCGCCTGCGGAACGAGGCCGGCGAAGTCAGCCCGGTCGCGAGCTACCGCTTCGACGTCGGGAGCCCGTGGTATCGCACCGGGTGGGCGTTGGCCGGCTATGCGGGCGCCGCGGCCCTCGCGTTCTGGGGTCTGCTGCGCTGGCGGTTGGCCCGGGCCCGCGCTGAGCAGCTCCGGCTGGAAAATCTCGTGGCGCTCCGCACGCGCGAACTCGAACAGGCCAAGGACGTGGCGGAGGAAGCCAACCGGGCGAAGTCGCGTTTCCTCGCCAACATGAGCCACGAGCTCCGCACGCCGCTGAACGGCATCCTCGGCTTCGCCCAAATCCTCGGGCGTGACGCCGACATGAACGACCGCAACCGGGAACGCCTGCGCATCATCCGCTCCAGCGGCGACCATCTGCTCGGACTCATCAACGACGTGCTCGACCTCGCCAAGGTCGAGGCCGGCCGGGTGGAGTTACGCCCGGCGCCATTCTCCGTCCGCGACCAACTCCGTGACCTGGAGGCGAGCTTCGCTCAGCGGGCCCTGCAACGGGGATTGAAGCTGGAGGTGACCGCCAACGACGTTTCGACCGCCGCGGTCCTCGGCGACGCCCAGCGCCTTCGGCAGGTGCTGGAAAACCTGCTCGGCAACGCGATCAAGTTCACCCGCGCCGGCACCGTCCGCCTAGAGGTTAACCGCGCATCCGCGCCCGAAGCCGGCAAGTTCCCGGCCGAATCCTATCTGTTCGCCGTGACCGACACCGGCCCCGGCCTCACGCCGGAAGATGTGGCGCGTCTCTTCCAGCCGTTTTCCCAGGCCGTTTCCGGCCGGCCGCCGGAACAGGGCGCCGGCCTCGGGCTTGCAATCAGCCAGCATCTGGTCGGCCTCATGGGCGGGCGCATTGAGGTTCGCAGCCAACCCGGCGAGGGCAGCCGCTTCCATTTCACCATCCCGTTGTCGGCCGCCGAGGTCGCGGCGCCCGTCACGACGTCGCGCCGCATCGTCGGCTACGAAGGTGAGCGCCGCTCCGTGCTCATCGTGGACGACTTGGAAATCAACCGCCAGCTGCTCCGCGAATTCCTGGAACCGCTCGGGTTCGCGGTGACCGAGGCCGTCAACGGAGCGGATGGCCTCGCGGCGTTTGCGGCGGCGCCCGTGCCCCTCGTGCTGGTGGACCTCCGCATGCCGGGCATGGACGGCTTCGAACTGACCCGCCGCCTCCGCGCCTTGCCGGGCTTCGCCGCCCGGATCGTCGCGAACTCCGCGAGCGTGCTCGGTTTCAACCGCGACGACGCGATCCGTGCCGGCGCCGACGAATTCCTGCCCAAGCCGTTCAAGGAGGAGCAACTGTTCGACATCCTCCAACACCAGCTCCGTTTGAAATGGCGTTATGCCGAGCCGGAGTCTGTCGCAGCCTCCGTGTCAGTCGCCATTCCGGCGGGTGCCCTGCCGCCCGATGCGTTGCTCGAACCGCTGCGCGCCGCCGCCAACCGGGGTGACATCGTCGCGGTGCGGGCGGAGCTGGCCGCTCTCCGCGCCAACCATCCCGAGCACGCCGGCTTCGTGACCGAACTGGAAGCGCTCTCCGCCGCCTACCAGATGACCGCGCTGCGCCGGCGGCTGAATCCGGCCGAAACCGCCGGGTGAGCCACACTCGGCAGCGGCGAACCGGGCCTTATTCGCCGCGCGGCTCCGCCTCAAGCTCATCGTAGAACCACTCGATCCGGCTGCAATTGGCACAGACCAGCACGCTGGCTTCGCGATCGGCCCATTCAAGGCTCACCAGGGAACTGAACGCGGTGTTGAGGGAGACCTTCCGGCGGTGGAACAGGACGTTTTCGCAGTGCGGGCACTCAATCTGTTTGCCCGCCGCCCGGAAGGACTCGGGGCGCGGACCGGCAACGAAGGATTGGGCGGCGGCTTTCAACCCGGCGGTGATGTTCATGGCGAGACGGATTCGGTAGGCAGCGGATTAACAGCCCAACCGGAGCTGTCGATTGGATTCTCGGGAAGCCGTTTCGTTCCGGCCTTTCGCGTGTTCGCGGCCCCACCTAGGGTTCGCACCGTCATGCGACGAATCCTGCTCGCGCTGTTCCTGTTCGCCTTCGCCACCGCCGCCCAGACGCCGCGCGGTTACCTCCGTCAGCCGGCCATCCATGGTGACGTCATCCTGTTCGTGGCCGAAGGCGATCTCTGGCGGGTGTCGGTGGCCGGCGGGATTGCCCAGCGACTGACCTCGCACCCGGGACTGGAAACGTTCCCGGCCATTTCGCCCGGCGGAACCACACTGGCCTTCGCCGCCGAATACGAGGGGCCGACTGAGATCTACACGATGCCGTTGAACGGCGGCGTGCCGACGCGCCACACCTTCGACGGCGCGGAGGGCCGGGTCGTGGGCTGGACCCCGGACGGCCAGGTGCTCTACCGCACGACGAAGTTCTCGACGCTGCCCAACTCACAGCTCGTCCGCCTCGACCCAAAGACCGGCGCGCGACGCGTGCTTCCTTTGGCACAGGCGTCGGAGGGCGTGTTCGCGACCGACGGCAAGACGCTGTTCTTCACCCGCCTGCCCAAGCAGTCGAGCAGCACCAAACGCTACGAGGGCGGCTGGATCGAGAACCTGTGGCGCTTCACCGAGGGCGAACCCGAGGCGATGCCGCTGGCGCGCGACTTCCCAGGCACCAGCCGCAATCCGATGTGGTGGCAGGACCGCGTCTGCTTCGTCAGCGATCGCGACGGCACGATGAACCTGTGGTCGATGAAGCCCGACGGCACCGACCTGAAGCAGCTCACGAACCAAACCGGCTTCGATCTCGCCACCGCGTCGCTACACCCAGGGCGCATCGCCTACAGCCGGGCCGGCGACCTGCATGTCTTCGACCTCGCGAGCGGCCGCGATACGCAGCTCGACGTCACCTTGGCGTCCGACTTCGACCAGCAACGGGAAAAGTGGATCAAGAAGCCGCTCGATTATCTGACGTCG
>JBEISV010000120.1:0-10895 GCA_040375265.1 Verrucomicrobiales bacterium | reverse complement strand
GCATTCACGGCGTCCACGTAGGGCTGGAACTCGTGCTGGTTCTGGTAATGCACGCCGTTCAGGTGGCCGAAGCTCGCCACGCCGATGGACAGGATGTCGGCGCCCGAGAACAGGCCGCTGCGGTAGGTGAACTTCACCTTGGCCGGATCCTTCACCACCGTCGTGGTGCTGGTGACGGTGTAGCCCGCCTTCTCGAATTCGCCGTAGGCGTAGTTCACCCAGCGGCGCTTGGTTTCCCAGTCGGCGACGGGGGCTACCAGTTTGCCCTCGACCTTCATCTGCCGGTAGATGCCCGTGTTGTAGGGCACCTCCATCTGGTAAATCGTCACGGAGTCCGGCTGGAGCGCGACGGCCTTGGCGACGGTCTCAATCCACTTCTCCTCGGTCTCCTCGACCATGCCGGCGATGAGGTCGATGTTGATCTGCGGGAAGCCGATCTCGCGGGCGTAGGCATAGGCCCGGCCGATCTCCTTGGAACGGTGCGCGCGGCCGTTGATCTCCAGGATGTGGTCGTCGAAGTGCTCGATGCCGAGCGAGAGGCGGGTGACGCCGAGTTCGCGGATGGCGCGGAGCTTGTGGTCGGTGAGAGTTCCGGGTTCGCCCTCGAAGGTGACTTCCTCCACCTCGTCCCACGGCAGCAGCGCCTTCATGCCGTCGGTGAGGAACTTGAGCTGGTCCGGCGACAGGTAGCTGGGCGTGCCGCCGCCGAAGTAGATGAACTTCGGCTTGCGTCCGCCGATGACCGGCTTGGCGGCATAGACGGTGAGTTCCTTGAGCAGCGTGTCGAGGTAGCCGCGGATCTCCTGCGAGTCCTTGTCGGTGTAAACCTTGTAGTAGCAGAAGTGGCAGCGCTTCCGGCAGAAGGGGATGTGCGTGTAGAGCCCGAGCGGCACGCCGGGCGCCGGCGCCCGGTCGAGGGCGACGTGAAAGTCGGGAATCTGCTCCTGCTTCCAGAAGGCGAACGGCGGGTAGTTGGAGATGAAGTAATTGCCGGCGGTGGTCTCCTTCTGCAATGGCGGACCGGCGGGCTTCGGCGGCGGGGCGATGGTGATGCTGCTCATGAGCTAAAGCTTTATTGCGCGATACTGGCGTGCCTTCCTGAGGATGTCGTCGGGAGAATCGTTTGGGTCTCCGTAAAATATCAGGTCGGAAATTGTTGGGCAGCCTAGCTTGGCGCGTAATTCGCCGATCCAATTGGCCACCTAGCAGTCGGAGCCCCCACCGCTCCGAAGCCTGAAAATGAGTTCGATGATGTCATTGTCGTCCACTGTGTGCTGAGTTTTGACCGAACTATTGGCTGACGAGGTATCGCAGAAGGTGAACGGCCGGTAGTTCGCGATGAAGCAGCTGCCAGCGGTCGACTCCTTCTGCGGCGGCGGGGCGATAGTTATTGTGCTGGCAGGGGTCACTTCTTTTCGCCGAAGCAATACACCGAGCCGTCGCTGGCGCCCACGACGATGTGGCCATCCACGACGGCGGGGGAGCTTTGCACGGGCTGGCCGATCTCGTATTGCCACAGCTCCTTGCCGTCGGCGAGCGACACCATGTAGAGGCGGCCGTCGTCGGAACCGACGATCACCTTGCCGTCGGCGACCACGGGCGAGCTGTCCACCTTGCCGCGTGTGGCGAAGACCCAGACCTGTTCGCCGGTGTCGCGCTTAAGACAGTGGAGGCGTTTGTCGCGTCCGCCCACGATCACACGGTCCTTGGTGACGGCGGGCGACGACATATAGGGAAAGGCGCGATCCTTGTAGGTCCAGGCGATCCTGCCTTCCTTGAGGTCCACGCAGAGGAAGGCGTTTTCGTAGTGGCCGACGTAGAGTTTTCCGTCCACGAGCGCTCCGGATGCGGCAATGTAGGCGCCGGCCTCGATCTCCTTCTGCTTGGAACCCTTCAGCACATCCACAACGTGGATGATGGCGTCGCAGCCGCCGAACGCGGTCAAGCCGTCGCCGATGGCGGGGGAGCCGTTGATGTAGTTGCCGGTCTCGAAGACCCAGTTCGTTTTCCCGGTGGCGGCGCCGAGGCTGTAGAGCTTGAAGTCGTAGCCGCCGACGAGCACGGCCTTTTGGTCACCGGCCTGCACCCAGTTGGGGCTGGACAGGATTTTGTCCTCCAGGCCGTAGCTCCAGACTTTCAGGCCGGTTGTAGCGTCGAGCGCATAAACGTTGGTGTTGTCGGTGCCGAAATACACTCGGCCATCTAGCACGAGCGGCGAGGACTCAATGCCGCCGTCGGACTTGAAGGCCCACACGGGTTTGCCGTCGGCGAGATTGAGGCAATGCAGGTTCGAGTCGGCGGAACCGAAGAATACCTTGCCGCCGACGATGGCGGGCGAGGACTTCACCTCGGCGCCGGTTTTGAAGGACCACTTCAGCACCGGTTTCGCGGGCAGCTTGGCTTCACTCATGCCAGTCAGTTGCGGATTGCCGCGGAACATCGGCCAGTCGGACGCGGCATGCAGGAACGGGGCGGAGCCAAGGGTGGCCAACAGCAGCACAAGCAAAGGCGGAACGACAAACAGTGGCTTCACGGCCGTGAAGATTGCCGCCGAGCCGGGGTGTGGCAAACGAATGGGGCAGGGGGCGGCCAACCTAAAGTCTACCCGAGGGGAGCTGACTGGCTGGTGTCCACCGGGTAGCGAGGTGAATTCGCCGAACGATGCGTTCGGGAGTTGCCGGAATGGGTCGGATTGTTCTTGGGCAGGCGGGGTTTGCCAATTTCCCGGCGCGCACAGCAAAACGGCCCGGGATTGATCCCGGGCCGTGGGCAAATGACGCTGGAACTCGAGGTTACAGCTTCTTGATGCGGACGTTCTTGTAGAGGACGACCGACTTGGGGTCGTGCGCCTGGAACGCGATGGTCCCGGCGTTCAGCTTGCGCTCGAAATCCTTGCCGGGCTGGCGGCCGGGTTCCTCGGTGAAGTCGTTCACGAGCTTGCCGTTCAGGTAGATCTTGATGTTGCCACCCTTCACGACGACGTGGTGGGTATACCACTCGTTGTCCTTTACCACGCCGACGAGCTTGTCTTCCTTCACGTCCTGCACGGAGTAGACGCTGCCGGATTTGCGCCAGTCGCCCTGGGTCTGGTTGACCTGGGTTTCGTAGCCGCCGAAGGGCCAGCCGGTGTCCTGATACTTGGTATGGATGTAAATGCCGCCGTTGGAGCCGGGCTCGGTCATGACGTCCACCTTGAGCTCGAAGTCCTTGAACGGCTGTTCGCCGCCCACGTAGAAGCAGTGGCTGCGCTCGCCTTGGGCCCGGAGCGCGCCGCCGACGAGGGTCCACGACTTGGTGTTTTCGTTCACCCGCCAGCCGTCCCAGGAGCCGTCAAAGATGACGGTGAAACCCTCGGCGTCCTTCTGGCCGAGGCGCGAGGCGGGTTTCCCCGCCAGGCTGGAGGGGGTGAGCATGTTTGCGGCATAACCGCCAGCGCTGGCAGCCAGGGTCATCTGGCCGTCGGAGGATTTCTTCGTCTCGCCGGGCTTGGCGGTGACGGTTTCAGTGTGGCTGCAGCCAACGAGGGCGAGGGCAGCCACGGAAAGGGGGAGCAGGAACTTCATGGCGGACAGTTCGTAAGGGGAACTGCCGAGGTCGGCAAACCCAAAACCGCCGATCGCGGGGCAGGCAACTCCCCGACCGGGTTCGCCCAGGCCGAATTCCGAACCCAGGACCCAACGGGCGGCCGCTGACTTTCGGGCTTGGACTTGGCCGCGCCTTGCCCACCTTCCGCCCATGTCTTCGCAACCACGCGTCGCGGTGCTGGGCACCGGTTCGCTCGGCCAGCATCACGTCCGCCTCTACGCTGACCTGGCCAAGACCGGCGCCTGCGAGTTCGTCGGCGTCTTCGACGTCAATGCCGAGGCCGCACGGAAGTTCGCCCAGCAGCACGGCGTGCGCGCGTTTGCCTCCGTGGACGAGGCGGCGGCGAGCTGCGACGCCTTCAGCATTGTGACGCCGACCGTCACGCACCACGCGCTGGCGAAGCAGTTGTTGACCGCCGGCCGGCACGTGCTGGTGGAGAAGCCGATGACCGACAGCGCGGCGCAGGCGGCCGAACTCGTTGAGCTCGCCCAGGCCAAATCGCTCGTGCTTCAGGTCGGCCACGTGGAGCGGTTCAATCCCGTGTTCGCCTACCTGGAGGAGGTCGCCACCGAACCGCGCTTCATCGAGTGCCACCGGCTGTCGCCCTACCCGGCCCGCAGCACCGACATCGGCGTGGTGCTCGACCTGATGATCCACGACCTCGACGTGGTGCTCGCCTTCGTGAAGTCGCCGGTGGTCAGCGTGGATGCCGTGGGGATTCCCGTGCTGAGCACCAGCGAGGACATCGCCAACGCCCGCCTGCGCTTCGCCAACGGCTGCGTCGCGAACCTGACCGCCAGCCGCATCAGCCCCGAGCGGATGCGCAAGATCCGCGTGTTCAGCGGCGGCGCGCAGACCAGCTACATCTCGCTCGATTACCGGGCGCAGGAAGGCTTCATCTACCGTATCGCCCGCGACGGGGAGGAGGAAAGCTCGCTGCTGAAGAAGCTCATGGTGTCCAAGCTCGGCGTGGGCAAGGACTCGAACATCGTCAGCGAATTCGGCGGCAAGAAGATCGTCCGCGAGCCCGTGCCGATCGCGAAGGACGAGCCGCTGCGGCTGGAACTCGCGCACTTCCTCGGCTGCGTGCGGGAACGCCAGACCCCCAAGGTAAGCGGCGCCCAGGCGAAGGTGGCGCTTGAAGTGGCCTTCGAGATCAACCGGCAGATTGCCGCCAGCCGCTGAGCCAACATGGCGAGGAGCATTCATACGACCCGACGATCGGCGCGTCGCTTGCAGCGCACGGAGTTCAGTGATGTCGAAGCCAAGGAAAAACTCCTGACCAAGGCGGAAGAGGAACTCGACCGCAAACGACTGATTAAACGTCAGGTTAAGCGCGAACGGAAGCAGCCCGCCCCGCCGCTGGCTGGCACGCCCACTGAGACGATACCCGTCGAGATTCTGGATGTGGGTCCCTACGTCCATCACGGGCTGACCGAGGAAGATGTCCGGGCGATGCTGGCGCAGCTTCCGGCGCAGGCGACGGAGGGGATCTCGCGGATTCAGCTCTGCCTCGGAACGGAGTATCTGAAGGAGCGGAGGCTGGCCGGCAAACTTCCCTATGGAGAGCACGATCCGCTTACGGGTCGGATAGGAATACAGCTGTGCCGGGGCGTATTCTTCCCGCCAATCTTTAGCAGCTATGCGCCGGCTGCAGGGCGGATCTGTGTTCACGCATTTGTTTGTGACCCAGCTTTGCAGCCGCTTCCGAGGCCGGCACTGGTGGCGTATTTGAAGCTACTGAGCCTCGGCGAGTTACTTCATCAGCTCGCGCACCATTCCGATCGGCGCAACCGTGTTGGCCGCGGGCGTTGGCTGGCGGACCGCGCGGGGGCGCGGGAGCAATACGCGGAGGCAACCGAATACGTCTGGGTCCGGGAACTGGCGATTCCCCATCTGGAGCGACACTACGCCGCCGAGGTGGGCGAGCTTAGGCGGTGGATCGGGCTGCACGGTGGCGTCGAGCTCACGTTGGAATTCATTGCGGGTGATCATCGTTTCACGCCCAAGGATGGCTCGGTGGAGATCAGCCACCCGGTTCACGGCGACTTCGCTGGCTGGCTGGAGGATACCGATTTCAGCGCGCCGATGAACCAGCAGCGGCTCAGCCTCGCGGAAAGTCTTCACTATTCTGACGAATACGAACTGTGTCTGACCATCGTGGAACGGGTGCTGGCCGAGGAACCGGGCAACTCCGTCGCCTTGACCTGGAAGGCGGACACGTTGACGCACCTGGAACGACACGAAGAGGCCCGGGCGCTCGCCCGAGACCTGATCAGGCAGGACCGGCTGAATTCGGAAGCGTGGTGGAGCTGTGTCCGGGCGGCGGAGCATGAGGCGGATTGGCTCGGCATGCTTGCCTTGAGCTTGGAATGGTCAGACGTAATTGGACTGGAGCATGGAGACTATCGCCTCTCGCTTTTGGCCCGGGCTGTCGCCTTATCGCGCCTCGGGCGATTGGACGAGGTTGAAGCGGTCATTGCTGCAAGCATTGAGCACCTGGCCCGGCGCCGCCCGCTTTCGCCGGCCGAGCTGGCCCAGCGGGAGAACGTCCTGCGCCGGAACATCCGTCGCTGGCTGGAGCCCCACTGACGAGCCGGAGCTTCGGTTCGCCAAAATCCGGACTAGCACTCGCCAAAATCCGAAGTGGCCTTAGCCGGGTCCGCCGGCAGCCTAGGGCCGTCATGAATCCTCAAGCCGACCGTGGACTCTCCGCCCTGGGCGAACCGCCCCAGCCCCGCGGGGCGCAGTTGCTCAACGACCCGCTCCTGAACAAGGGCACCGCCTTCACCGAACAGGAACGCGATGCCCTCGGGTTGCGCGGCCTGCTGCCGCCTCGGGTGTTCACCATCGAGGAACAGGTCCAGCGCTCCCTCGGCAGCCTCCGCCGCAAGCCGGACGCCATCGAGAAATACATCTTCCTGACGGCTCTCCAAAACCGGAACGAGACGCTCTTCTACCGCTTGGTCGTGGACCACGTGGAGGAGATGGTGCCGCTGATCTACACGCCGACCGTCGGCCAAGCGTGCCTGGAATACGGCTCAATCTTCCGCCGGCCGCGCGGGCTGTTCATCAGCATCCAGGACCGCGGGCACATCGCGGAAATCCTACGGCACTGGCCGCATGAGGGCGCCCGCCTCATCGTGGTGACCGACGGCGAACGCATCCTTGGCCTCGGCGACCTCGGGGCGCTGGGCATGGGCATCCCGGTGGGCAAGCTCTCGCTCTACACCGCCTGCGCGGGCGTGCATCCCTACTACACGCTGCCGATCACGCTCGACGTGGGCACCGACAACGAGAAGCTGCACGCGGACCCCTTCTACATCGGCCTCCGCCAGAAGCGCGTGCGGGGCGCCGAATACGACGCCTTCATCGCCGAATTCGTGGACGCCGTCCGGGCTGTCTTCCCCAAGGCGCTGCTCCAGTGGGAGGACTTCGGCAACACGAACGCCTTCCGCCTGCTGCACCAGAACCGTTCGCGCCTGCCGAGCTTCAACGACGACATCCAGGGCACCGCGGCCGTGGCGCTCGCCGGCATCGTCGCCGGGTTGCGGCTGACCAGTGGCCAGCTCTCCGCGCAGAAGCTGCTTTTCCTTGGCGCCGGCGAGGCGGGCACGGGCATCGCCGACCTGTTCGTGGCGGCGGCCCAACAGGAGGGATTGGGCGAGGCTGAGGCTCGCGCCCGCTGCTGGTTCGTCGATTCCAAGGGACTGGTAGTGCGGGACCGCGGGGACAAACTGGCCGAACACAAGCTACCCTACGCCCACGCGCATCCGTTCCTCCCGACCTTGGCCGACGCGGTGAAGGCGCTCCAACCCACCGCGCTGATCGGCGTCTCCGGCACGGCGGCTAGCTTCACGCAGGACGTGGTGACCGAGATGGCCCGGCTCAATGCGCGACCCATCGTGTTCGCGCTGTCGAACCCGACTTCCAAGGCCGAATGCACGGCGGAACAGGCCTATGCCTGGTCGGACGGTCGCGCGATATTCGCCAGCGGCAGCCCGTTTGCCCCGGTGGAGTTTCAAGGTGTCCGCCATGTGCCGGGGCAGGGGAACAACATCTACATCTTCCCCGGCGTCGGACTCGGCGCACTGGTCTGCGAGGCCAAGGAAGTCACCGACGGCATGTTCCTGGCGGCGGCGCAGACTTTGGCCAAGCTGGTTCAACCGGAAGATCTGGCCATGGGCCGGGTGTATCCGTCGCTGAGCAAGATCCGCGAAGTGTCGCTCGCCATCGCGGTCGCGGTCGCGGAGGACGCCTACGCGAACGGTCTGGCCCGGCGCCCGCGGCCGACGGACTTGGCGGCCGACATCCGGTCCCGGATGTTTGACCCGGTGTATCCTGCCTACGTGTAACCGCGGGGTGGCGCAACGGCCCCGAAAACAAAGCGGGGCCGGACACTCGTCCGGCCCCAAGGTTGTTCTACCAAACCTATTCTCCTATGCGGCTTGGTCCCGGAGGACCTAGCGGAGAACACTCAGTAATGCGCACCTGGACATGGGAATCCGCCAAGAATGTGGACTAAACCGGACTCACGGATTCGGTGGAGTTGCCCGCTTCCCATGTCCCGAAACGCGCGAGGCCAGACTTTCGTCTGGCCTCAGGTTGTTCTACCCGTCCTATGCGGCCACGCCTTTGCAGGCGCAGCATGGACACTGATATCTGCGCCGGCTCGGGGCCGAATCCGCCAAGATTGTTTGCAGTTCCTGGAAGTCCGGACGCCGCCCCGGGGTTGCCCGGTCGAATCGGGGTCACGCGAAGCCGGGATTCCGCGGGTGGCCCGGTTTCATCCAGGGGCTTCTTGAGCGGGCGTGATGGCGGCGGCGGTTTCCCGTAGGTGGACGCGGTGCAAGCGGGGCAGGGGAGAAAGAAAAAGGGGCCGGACTAATGTCCGGCCCCCTGCATTGAAACGTGCTTCCAGTTTGGAACGCGACGCTTACTCGTAAACGATCGTCAGCGTGGTGCCGACGAGCGTCAGGCTCTTGATCTTTGTCGCGCCCGTGACCTTGAGGAACCCAGCGTCACCCGTGGTGGTCGCCGTGATCGTCTTGGTCGCCGCGTTCACGCTCACGTTGCTCACGCCCCCGGTGATGCCCGGGATGCCGCCCGCTTCGGCCGTAACTTCCACGGACGCCTTCTTGTAGAACAGCATGTAGTCCAGGTCAGGACCGCCGCGAACGATGTTGAGGCGCACGGTGCTCTTGGCGCCGAGGGTGATCTCAGCGAGACCGGTGCCTTCGACGTTCCAGAGGGGAACGTTATCCAACGAGCTCCAGCCGCCGGTCTGGCTGACCGTCGCCTTCGCGACGCGAGTCGTGGTCTGGTCGGCCTTGGTCGGGTCGCCCGTGACGATGTCCAGGGCGAATTCCGTTGCGTCGGCGCTGCGGCCGTCCTGCGAGAAGCCGAGCACGACATTGTAGGTGCCGGCCGGGAAGTCGCGGGTGTAGTTATACCAGTCGCCGGCTTCGCCCCAGCCAATCTTGTAGTTCGTGGTCAGCGTGAAGTCGGGGCGCTGGGCATTGTTGGTGCCTTCGCTGGCGATATCCACGTTCGCGCCTTCAGCCGCGGCCATCACGACGTCGGGATCAGGAGCGGTGTCGAGCCAGCCTTGGCGGAGGGCATTGCCGTCGATGCCGCTGTCGGCCTGGCTCCGCGAGTGGACGAGGTCCACCGGTTCCACGCCGTCCAGGCCCTTGTAGAGGTCGGAAGCGAGGGGCATGACGCTGGCCGCCGCGAGGGTCTGGCCATTGCCGTAGTTGAAGTCTTCAGCCTCAACCACGAGGGCAACTCCGGTCATTTCGACGCGCACGTCGTTGTCGGGGAAGCTGCTGGCCGTGCCGTTGGCGCTGGTCACGTCCACGTAGTAGTCACCGATGTTGGCCACGCCGACCGCGGAGATGGTATAGCTGGCGCTGGTCGCACCGGTGATCGCCTTCTTGTTCTGAAACCACTGGTAGGTGACCGGGATGGACGAATCCACCTCGACCGACAGGGTAACTGACGCGCCGGGGGCAGCCTTCGCGCCGACCGGGCGCTTGGTGATGATCGGAGGCAGGGTGCCGGGATCCACGAGGGTGCCGATGCGGCCGCCGGTGATCGCCGTGGCCGAGCCGTTGGCTGGGTCCGCGGCGCCCGCGAGCTTGAAGGTCGCGCCGCCGTTGTCGCCGCCGCCGCCTTCCTTGTAGAGATACTCGATGTAATACCGCTGACCGGCGGTCAGGGTGATCGTGTTGCCCGAGGGCCATTCGGTCGCGGGATACGTGTCCGAGCGGTTCAGGAACAGGCCGTCGGCGTTCGGATCGCGGCCGTTGCCGGCGCCGGTCCAGGTCATCTGGTCGCCCCAGGAGGGTTCGAACGCGATCTGCTTCTTGTTGGCCGGGCTCGCGTCGGTGGACAGGTAGAGCCCGCCCGTGTCGTCGGAAGCACCGAAGAACACGTAGCTGCCCGTGGTCTCAGGCACGAACCAGCCGGTGAGTTGGCCGAAGAAGTTGCCATCGATGTTCAGCGGCGCCTGGAACGAAGTCCGGATGTCGGTCGTCGAAGGCGCGGTGTCCGCGATGGTGTTGAACTCGGTGAACGCAATCGTTTGACCGCGCCAAGTGTTGTAGGTGGCGAGTCCGGTCTTGAACTGGAAGGCGCGGAACGTGCCGGTGTAGGCGGAGTTGTTGCCGCCGAGGTCCTTCACGCCGTTGATGGTGACGTTGTAGGTCGTGCCTTCCGTCTGGGTCGAGCTGGTCAGCTTGATCGTGCGGTCATTGACGCGGACCGGGGCACTGAGGGTCAGGCCGGTCACGGAATACTTGCTAGCGTCGAGGGCGGTCGCGTCGGTCACCGGCTCGCTGAAGACGACGGTGACGGAGTCGAACTTGGCCGAACCACCGACGCGGGTGACGGTCGGGGCCACGTTGTCCACGTTCACCGTGAGGGTGAACTCGGAGACCGCGGTGGAGGCACCGGCCACACCGGCCGCAACGCCATACTTCGCGCTGTTGTCGGCGATGGGCACCACGGGGATCGTGTAGGTGGCACCGTTGGCGCCGAGGATCGGCGTGCCGTTCTTGAACCACTGGTAGGCGATCACGCTGCCGTAGTCGGCGGCGTAAGGGGAGGTGCCGGTCGCGGCCGCGGTGAAGGTCACCGAGCTGTTCGCGACGACCGTCTGGTCGACCGGGCTGCTGGTCAGGGACACGCTGGCGCCGACGCCGTCCACCTTGGAGGTGAGGACCGCGCCGCGGAGCGGGGTGAGGTTGGCCGCCGGGGTGGTGTCACCCTCGAAGCGGATGGCCACCTGGCCCCAGTCGCCGCCGCCG
>JBEISV010000482.1:0-3676 GCA_040375265.1 Verrucomicrobiales bacterium | reverse complement strand
CGAGGCGCACCAGCGCGGCCGGGTTGCTCACGTCCAGGTTCCGCAGGCCATCAAACAGATGCGCCACGTAGGCGAGGTTCCCCACCACCTGCACGCCGGAGGCACCGCCGCTGGCGTCGTAGCCGCCGAGGCGCACCGGCGCGGCCGGGTTGCTCACGTCCAGGACCTGCAGGCCCGCAATCCCGTCCGCCACGTAGGCGAGGTTCCCCACCACCTGCACGCCGTAGGCATAGCCGCTGGTGGCGTAGCCGCCTCGGCGCACCGGCACGGCCGGGTTGCTCACGTCCAGGATCTGCAGGCCGGCCCACCCATCCGCCACGTAGGCGAGGTTCCCCACCACCTGCACGCCGGAGGCACCGCCGCTGGCGTCGTAGCCGCCGAGGCGCACAGGCGCGGCCGGGTTGCTCACATCCAGGATTTGCAGGCCGGCACTGTCATCCGCCACGTAGGCGAGGTTCCCCACCACCTGCACGCCGTAGGCATATCCGCTGGTGTCATAGCCGCCGAGGCGCACAGGCGCGGCCGGGTTGCTAACGTCAAAGATCGCCAACCCGCCGGCGCCCATGGCCACATAGGCCAGCTCGCCCACGACCTGCACCCCCAGCGCCTCCCCGCGGGGAATCCCCGGCCACTGGCCCACGGGTTCGGCGCCGAGGAACGTGGTGGGGTTGTAGGTGCGGGTGAGGGTCAGCGCCGCGTGGGCCGCATCCCCGGCTTGCTCCGCCACCAGCACCACCGTCCCCACATTCGTCGCGGTCACCGTCCCGTTGACGATCTCCGCCGGCCCGCTCTGCACCCGGAACGTCACCGGCAGCCCGCTGCTGGCGGTGGCGGTGAGCGGGTAAGGCTGATTCAGGCCCAATACGGGGTTGGTGGTGGGCGAAACCCATTTCAGGGTTTGGGGTTGCCTCACGACTTGGGGCGTTCCATCAGGAGGCAACAGCGAGAGCGTCGCTTCGTCCCAATATGTGCGGCCAATCGCCCCCCACTCGGTTCGAAAGGCGACGGTGAGGGGAAGGCCCAGAGCGGGGTCATCGGGGGTGAACCTATGGCTCAGCGTCAGGGATCGCAGTTCCCTCTCGCCGACCTCCACATTGACTGGCACGGGTTCGCCGGGATGGGAACGAACCCATTGCGGATTGGCCACTTTCACCTGGGCCAGGATAATGGTCCGGCTGGAGAATTTGTCCCGGTTGTTGGGATCCGCCTCGCCGGCGACCAGAAAGAAGGTTCCTGCCCGCCCATTATCGCCCTCTGTTCCGGCGGTTCCAAACCTAACAGATGCTCGCGCTACCTCGCCCGGCATCCCACCCGCGGAAACAGTCTGGCTCATCATCCGGCCCCAGTTGTTGATGAAGGCCATTTGCGCGTCCGTCCCGACGCCAAACAGGTCTCCCCACCGCGCCAGACCGTGATCCGATAAGGTTTGCGCGGGATCGTAATAAAGTCCGTAGGTCCAATTGGGAACCCCGGAAATGGCATCAGAAAACCCTGGGGTGGCAGGATCAATCACGATCATCTTGGCGCTCCTCGGGGGGACTTCGGTCTGCCCGTCGCCAAGGATTGCGGGAGCCTCGAAACTTCCGTTGGCCAGGAGGTTTCCCAAAACAAGCCGTGCCAATGGGGCCGGCGCATACTGATCGTTGCCCGACTGCTCTGCTCCGAGCACCACCGTGCCCACATTGGTGGCCATCACCATCCCGCCCGAAATCACCGCCGGCCCGCTCTGCACCCGGAACGTCACCGGCAGCCCGCTGCTGGCGGTGGCGGAGAGCGGGTAGGGCTGGTTCAGCTGCAGCACCGTGTCCGCAGCGGGCGCGGTCCAAAGGATTGTCTGCTGCAAAAGCGCCTGCCCCCAGTCGGCCCGGACCGTGTAGCTGGGGATGGCCTCACCCTTGCCATACCCGGCAACCTTCACGTAGTAGGTGCCTGGATCCAGCGCGGTGGCGTTGGTCCGCACCAGCAGCGAGAAGGCCCCGTTGCCTTCGTCATCGCTGTAGGCGAGCTGGGCAGTGCTGCTGTCCGGCCCGTAGAGCCATATTTCCGTGTCGCCGGCCGGCCCATCGGTCTCCAACCGGAGCCAACTGGGCTGGGCAAGCGTCAGGGTCAGCCAGTCCACGTCACCAGAGGCATGAATGGAGCGGTTCTGCACCTGACCATTGACCAGGGCTTGGGCTTGGGCCGGCGTGTCGTCCACCTCGTAGGCGTCCTGAGCCCGCGCGGGTATGCCCACGGCCAGGACGAGCAGGAGTCCGGTGGCAAGGTGGGGAAGCAGGTTGGTTTTCATGTCATGTTTTGGGGAGGGGGCCAGACCGACGCGCCAATCGTCGGAGGGGTTTCCAGCACAGGGTGTGCTTGCAAACCTCGGGCAAGCACCTGGGGGCAAGGTCTGCCTCCGCCAACTTGAGAGGTCACTCCGGCATTTTTCAGAGGTGCTCATTGGGGCAGGCGATCCGGGTCAGGGTGAGTGCCGGGGTGTGCATTGCTGAGCTGGCGCAAGGCGCTAGCAGCGTGCGGCGTGGGTGCAGGGTTCGGGGTGAGTGTGTAGCGGAATATCCCGCCGGTGACATTGGCGCGGCTTTCCTGGGTCTTGAGGGCCGCGTTGTCGTCGGCCACCGGCATTTCCCACGCGGCGATGGCCGCCGCCACGGCGTCGGCCGGGAACTCCGTGCTCGGCTGGCCGAAGACGCGGAACGTCTTCCCGTCGACCGCGCCCATCGTGTTGCCGCCGGCCCCGACCCTGAAGTCGAAGTTCGGCGGTTTGGTGACCAAGCTTCCGGGGCGGTGCGGGTAGAATAGTCGGAGCCGCACAGCACGCCGATCAGCAGCGGCGCCGTCGTCATGAGCCCGCATAAACTGCGTGCAGTGAAAGCACTGCAGCTTGCCGTTGTTTCAATCCGAGAGCGCGTTGGTAAAAATACTTGGGTGCTTGCCGCAACCATTTTATCACCAGTCTAATAATCTTGTTAGCAAGAGCCGAAACTGGCCACTCACCAACGGTGGGTAGCCTTTCACGTCCCCGATCAGCTGGTTTTGATCATGCTGTGGAGGGGCGTGACAGGTGCCGCAAGGCCGCCACAAGGCGCGGGCGACTCAGGGCCGTGTGCCTGAGACGGTGCGCACCTCGAAGTTGCCGCCCACGCGGTGCAGGACGTAGCCCTGCTGGCGCAGGGGGGCATTGATGGCCCGCCAGTTGCCGGTGCCCCCGACCGGGCTGGCCGGTATCGACCGCGCCAAGGCCTGGTTGCCGCAACCTGGACGGACGGCGATGGGCCGGACCGCTGGTGGCAAACATGGTGATGGTCGCACGGTCACCGTGCGATTGGCCGGGCAGCTGGCGTGAATGGCGGGCGAACCGGCCAGCGCGGCGAGGATCACGGTGCTGGCCAACAGAAGCGAGTAGCGGATGTTCATACGTGGCCTCGCGTTGTGTATTTAGTTGCCCCCCGCCCGGCGCCTTTGGCCGGGACCGGCGGACATCTCCTACTACGGGCCACCGCCGGAAAGGTGACACCCGCGGCTCGACCAACCTACGAACACGACCAGGCCATGGTTGCGGGGGAAGAGGACACCGCAGCCGAGGGAGGCAGGGATTCAGTCTATGCCGCCAACACCGCCAACAGCTCCCGCAGCTCGGCCTCGACCTCGTCCGGCGACTGGACCGTGGCGGCGATTT
>JBEISV010000214.1:0-7586 GCA_040375265.1 Verrucomicrobiales bacterium | reverse complement strand
CGTAGTCGACCGTGCCAGCCAGGAGCTCCTTGATGCCGCTCGATGAGCCCAGGGGGTACTCCTCAGAGGTGACGTCGTGGTCCCAGTTGCCCTTGGTGTCAGTGGCGTTGTTCGTCGGGGCGAGGCAGTTGCCAGTCGCGCGGGGAGCGCCAGGTGAACTCGGCCTGTTCCAGCACGTCGCTTATCGCCCGGTCGAGGGTCGCCTGTTCGATGCGGTCGCCGGGCAGAGGCGACGGAGAGGTTTCAGCGGCCAATTCCGCGGGCGGAGCCAGCACCAGCCACGCGACGACCGCGGCGGTTCCCAGTCGACGCAGCAGCTTCAGCCGCGCGCGCAGGTCATCGCCGTTATGGCGGGCCAGCCCGTGCAGGCAGCGGATGGCGTAGGCCGCCTTGACCAACGGGTCCACCGCCAACGAGCCGAGCGCGAAGGCGACCGCGAGGAAGGTCGTGTTCAGCAACGCGCCGGGGCTTAAGGTGAGACGGCTTTCGACGCCGAACAGGATCTTGAGCAGATGCGGCAGGGTGAAGAGCGCGATGCCCGCGTTGAGGCTGGCGACGAGCCATGCCACGGTGAGCAACGAGAGCAGGGCGTGGTTCTGACCGGGCCAGAGCAGGCACTGCCGCCAGGCTTGGCGCAGACATTCGCCGGGGCGGCCGTCGGCGCGGTCGGCCAGCACCCCAAGATTTTGTGCGAGCGCGAACAGCCAGCCGAACGGGACGGCGATCACCAGGGCGACCGGAAGCACGAACAGGCCCAGCGGTTGCCACATCGCCTGGGTCACGAACACCCTCGCCCAGCGGCCCAGGGGCCAGCCTTCGGTTTCACCGGCGGAGGCGCGGGCCAGCAGCCGCGACCCAAAGACCGCCTGACAGGTCTTGAGCCAGCCAAAGAGGGCGGCGAGTCCCCATGCCGACGTGAAGAGGTGATTCTCCGCGAAGGCTGCGCGGCTCATCTCCGCCCAGAAGAAGAGCACGCCGACGGTGAAGGGGACGGCCCCGAGCAACCAGACGACAAAGTCCATCGCTGGCGTCCGGCGCAGCAGGTGCATCGCGTCTTCGATCAGCGCAAGGGCGTCGGGGGCCGCGGTCCGGGGCGGCTTCATCGGGAATCCTCCGGGGCCAATTGCTTCCAGATGGTGCCCTCGTGCCATTCCGAAGGCAGCGACAACAGGAGCGCGCCCAGGCTGTAGAAGAAGACCCACGCCGTGGTCAGGCCCACGACGGCCAGCACCGGGTTGACCAGCCAGCCCCACCGGAACGTCCGAGTTGCCTCCGGCTGTGCCTGCCGCGCGAGGCAGGCCGAACAGAGGACGCGACCCGCGTGTTCGGTCACGCACTCGCGGCAGAAGAACTGCTGGCAGGCCGGACACCGCGCGGCGGCCTCGCGTTCGGCATGGTTCAGGCAGCGATGGGTGTGCAGGGCCATGGGCGTCAGGATTCTGCCACGGCCGGCGAAGTCTCCTCGTTCGCGGGCGGAGTTGGTGCCGCCAGCCCAGCTTGCGCTGCGGCGATTCCGGGACGGAGCTGTTCGAGCACCCGTTCGACGTCGGCGACCCGTTTCAGCGCCGGCAGCTCCGACGCCTGGACGGCGGTCTGCACCCAAGTCCGGCAGGTCGGTCCGGCGACAGTGTTCACCTGCAGCGCGCCCAATGGCGCCAAGGCGAGCAGCGCAAACGTGAGTTTGGCTTCCCACGGGGAATCCGGGATCAGGACCGGCAACAGGATCACAAACGCCAATCCGCCAAGGACGGCATTGATCCAGGCGCGGCGGGCCGTGCGTCGAATGACCAGACCCTGGATGTCGCGCAGGTAGAACCGCCGATAATCCTCCGAGAAACCGTCGAAACCCACGGCCAGCAGATGATCCTCGCCCAGGAACAGGCGGTGGCGCCGCGGCCACGCGCGCAGTCCGCGGGGAGCCATTGGTTGGTAGGCGGGCTTCATGGCGATTTAGTCGAACGCTCCGGTGGCCAGTCCGATGCCCAGCAATCCCAAACCCGCCAGTTCCAGGATCGCAATCAGCGCGGCGACGACGAACCGCCACCGGCCGGGTGTCACCAGGCTGCCCGGCGCTTTCCAGAACCGCAGGACCAGCACCAACACGGTGGGCGCCGTGACCAGGGTCAGCGGCCAGAAGATGAGCGACACCCACGCCAGCAGCAGGCACCGGCTGTCCCAACGGGCACGGCTGGTTTCGAGTTGGGCAAGTTCCCCGGTGGCCCGGCCGGTCGTGAGGCAGGTCGGGCAGAGCTTGCGGTCGCGCACCTCGACCTCGCACAGGCCGCAGATGAACCGGCCGCATTGGTCGCAGGTGGATTGCGCCCGGCGCGTGGCGTGAAAGAAACACGAGGCGTCGCCGTCTCCGGTCGTCGTCTCGGACGGCACCACGTGCGGCCGGTGGGCGAGCGCCGGATAGGCGATGGCCCGCAGCTCGGACTGGCAGCCGAAGCACTTCACGAAGGTCGCTTCCCGGAGGCGGTCCGGGACCAGGGCGACGCGGCACTGGGGGCAATGGAGCTGATCGGCCATGCTCAACGCTTCACGACGCGGGTGTTGCAGATGTGGTCATGCAGCGTGCGCTTTTCCGCGTCGAAGAACGCGATGATGTAGCCGAGGTAGCAGATCATGCCGCTGAGGACTTCGGCGAAGGTCCGGCCGAAGGCCAGTCCGTAACCCACCGCGCTACCGTCGGCCCGCACGACCTTCAGGCCCATGGCCTTTTTTCCCAGCGTGTAACCGTAGCGGCCGGTGAGGAGTGCGTTATAGAGAACGTAGGCTACCAGGTAGACCAACTGGGCGACCACCTGGAGGGCCATGAAGCCGGTCATCGCGGGACCGGTCGGTCCGCCCTGGCCCAACGTGGTCGCCCCGATAACGCCACCAATCCCGCCGATCAGCACGATCAGCGGGACCATGAGGATCAGGTTGTCCAGGAAGTCGGCGACGAAGCGGCGTCCGATGGAACCCAATTCCATGGCCTGCGGCCGCTGCGCCCCTTCGCGCAGGCGCTGGAGGAACAGCGGTTTGCATCCCGCGCAGACCGCCTGCGGACCGAAGCGGATGATGCTCTCCTCGGCAAAATTCCCACCGCATTCCCCGCATCGAACCTGTCCCAGGACAGCCTCGTCCGCCGGCCCGGCGGCCCCCGCGGTGGGCAACACGGTCGGCGCGGCGGCCAGTTTCAGCGAGCCCCACGGTTGCCAGGCCGCCATGCCCTCGCGCCAGACCAGGGTGGTGTCGTGGATGGCTCCGGTGGCGACCAGTTGGTCGAACTGATCCTGAGTGAGCGGACCCTTTTGGTCACCGGCGTTGGCGTAATACCAGTTCATGTTCGGGAAGCGGGTTGCAGTGCGTGGCGAGTTTGCTGGGCGGCCCCGGCGCGGGGGAAGCGAAAACCCGTCCGGGTTACGCCTTCTCCGGGTTCAAGTCGCCGGCCGCGTCGTCGAAGAAGCTTGCGGCCATCAGCGCGCTGATCGGTCCCGTGACCAGCAGGCCGACGCACGCGACCAGCATGCCGGCAAGATTCAGCAGGCCGAGCGCCACGACGAACACCACCACCGTGCCGAGGCGGCGCCATGCTAGCTTCCGGCTCAGTTCCATCGCCGGCCAGAACTGCATCCCGCGGTCCGCCACCAGCGGGATTGAGAAAATCCAGGTCGCGCCAGCGAGGAGGCCGACCACCACCATGGCGAGGAACGACACCACCGACAGTGCGATCAAGGGAATGCCCAGACCCGCCAGCGGGGACTGGCCGGACTGCTGGGCCTGGATGAAGGCCACCACGAGCGGCGCCACGCCCACGAGAGCGATGGGCACGACCAACGCCCCCGTGATGAGCGTCTGGACCAATTGGACCAGCACGAGCTGCCAGTAACCGCGGCGAAAGCCGTCAAAGAGGTGGCCAAACTCCGCCGCCTGCCCGCGGAGCAGCCGCAGGAGGACGAGGAAGATCCCTCCCATGAGCGGCCCCTGCACCAGTATCGGCGCCACGATGCTCAGGATCGGGATGGCCGAGGCGGCAATGATGATCAGGTAACCCAGCGCCAGTGCCCCGAGGATGAACAGCGGGCGTTGCCCAAAAGCCTGCCAGGCGCGGGTCCAGTGCCGGTTCAGGTTGAGGTCGAGGCGTTGACCGAGGATTTCGTTAACCGAGCGGCCGGCGGTGGGTCGGGGCGGGGGAACTCCTTCGGTGAGCCGTTGCAGGAACCGTGGCTTGCAGCCGGCGCAGACGGCCTGGTTACCGAAACGCGCGACCTCGGACTCGGGAAAAAGCCCTTGGCACTCGGCGCAGCGGACCGTGCCGCCGACCGGTGGGGCGGAGGGATCGGTCCCGGCCGCGGCCTCCAACGGGGGAACTGCCAGTGCCGGACGGGCTGTCGAAAGCGGTTGCCATCCGGACAAACCTTCACGCCAGACCAGCGTGGCGTCGTTGATGACACCTTGGGCGAGGAGTTGGTCGAGTTGTTCCGAGGTGACCGGCCCCTGCTGTTCACCGTTGAGGGCGTAAAACCAGTTCATGTGCGGATCCCGTGGTTGAAGTTCGCGCCGACAGTGGGCGCGGTCCGCGGGCCAAGGAAGGTGAATTCCGCCGGTGCTTTCCAGCCAACCTTCCGTTCCGCCCGGTCGGTTTCCTCAGGGGAGTGCACGTGGACGTGAATGTCTGCGGTCCCCTCAAAGGCCTTGTTGTCGCTGAGAAACCTCACCCTCGGGAACCTTTCCGGCAGGTTGGGCCTTGCCTCGCGGGGGATTGGTGGCAGTGCTTGCCGCGATGTATCCTTTGGCCCCTGTTCGCCCTTCGCCGCTGCGCCAGTCCGTTGCCTTGGCTGGCTGGGTGGTTCTCTGTTTCGGGGCGGCAGCCTCGTCCGCGTTCGGTTCTCCGGGTCAGTGGTATGCGGAACTCAACAAGCCCGCCTGGAATCCACCCGGCTGGATCTTCGGGCCGGTGTGGTCCGCGCTCTACCTCAGCATGGCGGTCGCGGCTTGGCTGGTGTGGCGCGAGGGTGGCTGGCGCCGGCAGCGACGCGTGCTCGGCCTGTTTCTGGTGCAGTGGGCGCTCAACTTCCTGTGGACGCCGCTGTTCTTCGGCCTGCACCGGACCGGACTCGCGTTCGCCGAAATCTTGCTCCTGTGGCTGGCGATTGCCGCAACCGCCGCCACCTTCTGGCGCATTCGCAAACCCGCCGGCGTGCTGCTGGTGCCCTACCTCGCGTGGGTGAGCTTCGCGGCGGTCTTGAACGGCGTGCTGTGGCGGATGAATCCGTAAGTCACGATCGCCCTATCACCCGGACCGCCTTCAGGCACCGGCGTCGCAGTAGCCAAACCACGGCCCAAGTCACCATTACGGCGGGCAGAAGCCACAAGGTCATAAGGCGGCTAACAACAAAGGTGATCGCAATGGCGACGTTGGCATGAAATCCCGCCGTTCGCGCCGAGAGCAGCGAGGCAATGACGTTGGACCCGGCGAAGAAATGTCGGAGCAATTCGGCAAACACGACTACCGCCAGCACCGAAACCAGGCTCAGTTTGAGGCGTGGAGTTCTCAAGGCGACGTGGTGTTGGATTGAGGTTGGGCGGTGAGCAGCGCGAGCATCAGCGAATCTCCAAGCGGACCACCCAAGGCGAAGGTGGTCCGACCGTCTTTGCGGGTAGGAGCACCGAAGAGATGCACCGAGCGATAGACTTGGCGGAACGTGGCTTCATCGCCTTGTTGACGCGCGCAACCCAGCAGGAAGCCGCTGGCGGAAATGCTGCGCCCTAGGATCAATGGGCCTGAATCAATGTCACCCGTTTCGCCCCGGACGTGTGCGGGATATTCACCCGCGGCCCCGAAACCCATCGCCGGACGCCACAGTTCCCGTCGCGCCGCGAGATACAAGTCGCGGGCAAACGGTTCGCCGGCGAGGCCAAGGAAGAATGACCCGAGCAGCGTTCCCGAACCACGCGGCCCATCGACCGGCGCTCCCGTGCGCGCGCTCACTGCCTGGATGAGCAGTCCAGTGCGCGGATCGGTGTAGCGCAGCTGCAGTTCCGCCAACCAACGGCGGTAGGCCGGCGCAAAGCGTTGGGTGCGGTCCGCCTGGTCATGGAGCTTGAGCGAGACGGCCACCGCGCAGTTGTCCACCGGGAAGCACTGGTCGGGATACGTTTCGATCAGCGCGATCGGGGAAGCCATGAGGTTGCGGGCCAGCGCTTGGCTGATCCGATCGTGAATCGCGCGATGCTTGAACTGGGGATCCAGTTGCCGATGACGGCTGAGGGATACGTTGAGGTAGCCAAGATAGCCGGCGTGGCCATCGGGACCGTCCAAGGCGGCTAGCGGTGCTTCCTTCCAAGCGACTTCGTCGAATCGCCAGACGGGCGCGGAAAGAATCCGGTCCTCGGCCAATTCCATGGCGCGGAGACAGTCAGGCCGCAGGTCCGGTCGGGCCTCCGCAAGCTGGGCAAGTCCCACAATCGCCATCTGGTAGGTGCCGAACAGCCATTCGCCGTCGAAAAGATCCGCGCCGGTTTGGAACTGATCCGACGCCAGCGGCTGATGCACCCAATGCCGCACACTTCGCCCGAGGGCCGCTGGGGCGTCACCTTTTCCCTCCCACCAGTCCCCTGCGCTACGCTCACACCACAAAGGCGGGACCAAACGCAAGGACGCGCCAAAAACCAGCGCCAACACCAAACGACGCAACCAAGCGCTGCCTCGCGACGGGATTCGTGGTTGCGGGGATGGCCCAGGGTCTTCGTTCACGGAGGGAGTCGTTCCAAGGTTGTGGGCAGTGGAGCGAAAGACCAATGCTTTCGTTAAAGCAATGCTCGGCGCTGGCTCACGGCCGGTGTTCGATCCGCACCAACTGCGTGTCCTTGTTGCCGACCCAGGCGGTGCCGTTTTCCAACACGTAGAGGCTGCCGTCGGGGCCGATGGCCAGGTCCGTGGGGCGCATGAAGGTCATCTGCGGACAGAAGCGCTCCATGTGCAGAGTGCCGTCGGGTTTCTTCGCGATGCGGTTGTCGGCGTCGAGGTGCACGGCGATGATCCAGTTCCGCGACCATTCGTAGATGAACAGCGTGCAGTCGAACTCGCGGGGCAGCTTCGTGGGTGAGGCCAGCTTCTCGTCGAAGTAATACACCGGTCCCGCGCACGCCGTGCGGCCTCCGTCCTTCACCGCCGGGAAGCGGGTCGAGGCCGAATACGGATACCAGATGAACGCCGGCTGCGCGGGCGGAAGCTCCTGCGGCCCGGTGTTGTAGCGCGATTCATTGAGCGGCTTGAGCGGGTCCCACGCCGCGCCGTTCGTGCGGGTGGCGAAGTCGTGGCGCCGGTAGGGTTTGTTGTCGGCGATGATGATCGGCCAGCCGAAGTTGCCGGCGGCGCGGGCCTGATTGATTTCGTCGAAGCCGGCCGGGCCGCGGTTTTCGTTCGGGCCGCCCGCGTCGGGACCGACCTCGCCCCAGTAGAGGAAGCCGCTGCGGCGGTCCACGGCGATGCGCCAGGGGTTGCGGTTGCCCATCACGTAGATCTCCGGACGCGTGTTCGGCGTGCCGGCCGGGAACAGGTTGCCCTTGGGGATGGTGGCCGTGCCGTCCGGTTCGGG
>JBEISV010000444.1:0-4082 GCA_040375265.1 Verrucomicrobiales bacterium | reverse complement strand
GTGCAGATCTGGCACGGCTCGGCGGTGACGGCCAACGGCTTCGTGGTGCGCTACGCGGTCAACCCCGGCGGCGCCAAGC
Organism: Verrucomicrobiales bacterium; assembly: GCA_040375265.1. GTDB lineage: Bacteria > Verrucomicrobiota > Verrucomicrobiia > Limisphaerales > UBA9464 > CAIWAH01. Next base: position 4,003 of record JBEISV010000444.1, on the reverse strand, counting down.
TCCAGCGCTTCGACAACTCCGGCAACAAGGTCGGCGACGAAATTGACCTCGCGACCCTGACCGGCAGCCCGATCGCCAACGGCGGTGGCCGCGGCGAGGAAATTGGTCTCCACGGCAACGGCAAGGACGCCTACGTGCTGGCAGTCAAGGGCACGGACACCGAAGCCAAGCCCCAGATCTGGGTCACCGTCTTCAATGCCGACGGCACCAAGCGCTGGGCCCGCAACCTCGGCGACTCCAAGTCGCTCGCCCACGTTGCCATCGGCCGCGTGGATGCGGCGATCGATGAATCCGGCCGCGTGGCGGTCGTGTATTCGGACAAGGCCGGCACGGTGGACGCCGGCGGCACCGCCAGCCTGGTCCTCGGTCGGTTGTTTGACGCCCAGGGCAATCCAATTGGCAATGTCTTCAGCGTCTCCGAGAAGGAGCTGCCCGCGGTGGAAACTGCCGATGCGTTCGATCCCCGGATCGACTGGCGCGGCAACACCCTGTCCGTGGCCTGGGAATCCAAGAATCAGGTTGCCGACAACCCGGACGCCAAGTCGGTCGTCGCGCTCCGCACGTTCAACGTGCCCGGCGGCGTGGTGACGGCCCCCACGGTGTCCGCCGCCCGCAACGCGGACGGCAGCATCACGCTGACCTACACCGGCACGCTGATCGGGTCCGACACCATCAACGGCACCTACTCGCCCGTGGCCGGCGCCAGCGGCGGCACCTTCACGGTGACGCCGGGTGCCGCGGCCGGAACGAAGTTCTATCGCAGCCAGAACTGATTCGGTCCGTCAGGCCAAAGCTCAGGGCCGGAGGCGAAATGCCTCCGGCCCTTTTTGTCGCCCGGATTGCCGGGCGGGAAAACGAAAACGCCCACCGTTTTTCGGCGGGCGCTGAAAGCGGCCTCGGTCGGCTTAGAACTTGTAGTTGATGCCGGCGAGCAGGCGCAGGTCGTTCTCTTCGCGGAACACCAGCGGGATGGTGCCGGCGATGGCCGCGGGACGGGAACGGTAGGTGTCCTGCAGGGTCACGCGTAGCGCGAGGTTCTTCACGAGGTCGGCTTCCACGCCGATCTGGCCCTGGACGATGTAGTTACCGAAGTCCGAGGCTTCCGGCATGAATTCGAGGTCCTGGAAGAGCCGGGCGCGCTCATTGATCGCCCAGGTGAACTTCTCGCCGACGCGGATGGTCAGGTAGTCGTTCTTGTCCGCGCCGAGCTTTTCCACCACGTAGCCAGGGCCGACTTCGCCGCTCAGCGTGATGTCCTTCTGCTTCACGAAATAGTAACCGGCGCTGGCCGTGCCGGAGAAGCGGTAGTCGATGTCGGCGATCTCGTCGCGCCGGCCGTCCACGCGGCCGCTGAGGTAGAAGCGGTCGGAGAGCAGGCGGTTGTATTGCAGCGCGGCGCCGAAGTTGTTGACCGTGGTGTTGTCATTATCCACGAGCACGCCGCCGACCACCTGGCGGGTGGTGGCTTCGCCGTAGGCGATGTCGGCGGTGCCGATCAGCTCATTCTGGTCCCACTTCTTCGTGGCGTTGAAGTTGGCCCCGATCAGCAGGGTGTCCGAGTTGCCGGAGGTGAGGGCGAAGTTCAGGCCGGCGGAAGTCTTCCAGCCCGGGACTTCAGCTTCCTGGGCAAGCGCGGTGACGGCGGTGGCGGCGAGCACAGCGCCGACAATTTGTGTGGGATATTTCATACTGTGGGCTGGCGTTGGTAGGGAAAGACCCCGGGTTCGGCAATGCCGAATTCAAGCAGCCTAACCACCCGCCATCAGTTCTTCTGTTGGCGCGCCTTTGCCCCCCACCATTCCTCCTCCGCGAGGAAGAAATGGCCGCCCGTCAGGAATCCGCCGCCGAGGATGAACTTCAGAGGGAAACCGGTCGGGACCCGTTCCCGGAGCAGCACGTCGAGGTAATAGCGCCCCCACGCAAAGTCCGGGTCACCGAAGAAGCGGCCCTGCATCGGTTCATTGGCCCAGAGCGGCGAGATGTAGACGGCCCGGACCCGGCGCCGGCCCTCGGTGAACATGAAGAAATCCTCGCGCCGATTGGCCAAGTTGGCGTCGGCTTCGTCCATGACCCGCAGCGAGACCCACACGCAGTCGCGCAGGCCATACCACGCCATCGCCCACGGGGCGTCGCTCATCGTCAGCGTTCCCGGCGGGCTGTAGTCCGCGAGCGCTCGCACCACGCTGGGCCGGTAGAACGGTTCCTGCGCGGTGAATTTCTTGGGCGGCAGCAACGACAACAGGAGCGGGCTGGAGAAAAACAGGATCAGTCCACCCGTCACCAGGCGCCGCAGAAGCGTCACGGGCCAGGCGATGCGGTCGAGGGCAAACTCCAGCATGGCCGCCGAGAACAGGATCAGCAGCGGGGACAGGATCACGAGCAGGTTTTCCCCGTTCACGACCGGGGAAAGCGCCCAGGCCGCGGAACGCACGGAGGCCTGGGCGATCAGAAGGATGGCCAGCATGCCCGCCAGCAGCCAGCGGAGCCGGGATACCGTCGGCGAATTCAGCGGCACCAGCAGGCACAGCAGGAAAAAGGCGGTGACCCAGTTGCCCGCTACCCGCGGTGCCTCCTCCTCGATCACAGTGATCGCGTTGACGATGATTTTCCGGACCGGTTCCAGCCGGTCCATCGTGCGGAACACCGGGTTCTGGGAGCGTTCCAGCCGGTCCCGGGGAAACGATTCCGTGGCAGCCAGCGGCGCGAACGTCGCGGTGCCGAACGGCAGGCCGCTCAGCCGATAGTTGCGGACCATCCACGGCGTCAGCACCAAGAAGAAGGCGGCGAAGGCGGCGAGGAATGACGGCCAATGGGCCCGACGTCCGGCGAATCCGAACAACACGAGGAACGGCACCAGCAACCAGCCCGCAGAATAGCGTGTGAGCGCCAGAATGCCGAGCAGGCCGCCCAGCAGGGCCGCCAGCAGGAAGCGGTTCCGCGGCGCGGCAGGCGCCTCGCTGCTGCGTGCCCGGTCATGCGCCACCCAAACCCGCACGACGAGCAGCACAAGCACCATGAGTAGGTGGGTGGACAGCCCGGAGTTGGCGAACTTCCAGAAGAGTTCCGTGCCGAGGAACAGCAGCGCGGCCAACCACCCGATGCCGGGATTGAAGAGCGTGCGCCCCAGGCGGAACAGCAGCAGCGTGGCCACGGCGAACAACCCGAGGTTCAGGGCGCTGATGATCATCTCGGCAAACGGCCGCCGGTTGAATTCGTCGTCCGGCAATTCGGACCGCTGCGCCGCCGGCAATACCTTCATGACGCCGGCCAGCAACGCCGGATACACGGGCGGGTTTTCAAGGTCCGGATGGGAGTATTCGAGGATTGTCCGCGGATCGCCGCCGGACTCCCGCATCTTCTCCCGCACCAGGTGCAGGCTGATGGGCCGGATGAAGGAGGTCGTGTAGCCGCGTCCTTCCGCGAGGTTGCGTGCCAGTTGGGCGGTGTCCATCGCCTCCGGCGCGGCGAAGTTCCGCGCCTCGGTCATCTGGTAGATGGCCGAGGCAAAACCGACCGAGAGAATGACCAGGAACCAGCGGATCATGGCCGCGCCCCGGCCCTCCTCGATAAAATGGATGATCTCCTGGATCCCTTTCGGCGGTGACTTCATGCGAAACGTGTTCCCAAGCCTGTGCACGAACCGCGCCGAAAGAGAAGCCGCAGTTCCGCCGGACTCATGGCGCGGCCGGCTCCTCCGGGGCGGGCCCCGAACCGCCCCAGAATTCCTCCAGGCCAAACTCGTGCAGCCGGCGATGCAGGGTCCGCCGGCTCATGCCCAGTTTCTCGGCGGCCTCGGTCCGGTTGCCCTTCGCCTCCTGGAGCGCGTGGATGAGCAACTGCCGCTCCGCCTCCTTCATCGTCAGCTTGCCGGTGGAGAGAGCCTGCCGGGTGGCAGCTTCCGTCGCCACGACCACCGGCGTCCGCACCGCCGGGGGCAGGTCCCGGGCGGTGACCTGGTCGCCGCGGCACAGCACCAGCGAATGTTCCACCGCAGCCCGTAGTT
>JBEISV010000161.1:0-9021 GCA_040375265.1 Verrucomicrobiales bacterium | reverse complement strand
GCGGACCACCCTGGCCTTCTTGCCGTTGCTCCCTTTTGTTTTTAATTTGGTTTAGGTGTGGGGGGGTGCTGGGGTGGGCGGGGGGGTGTTTGCCGGCCCCCCCCGGCACGATTTTTGGGCCGGATCAGTCTTTGGCGACCGGAAGGCCGACGGTCATGTTATTGACCACGCTGACGACACCGTTGATGTCCGATACGAGCTTGGTAACGAGGCTCTTCTCGGCCTCGTTCTTGGCAGGACCGCTCACGGTCACCACGCCGTCCAGGGTCTGCACCTTGGTCTTCAGGGCGCTGGTCGAACGGTGCGAAAGCAGCGAGGCCTTGACCTGCGCCGTGATGGAGGCGTCGTCGATCCGCTCCACCGGCGGGTCGGTCTGGATGGACGGCGTCCGGGCGATGGTCATCTCGTTCTTCACCGATTTCACGCCCTCGACGTCCTTGGCGTATTCCTCGGCGAGTTCTTTCTGGGCCATGTTCACGGCCTCACCGCGCAGGCTGACCACGCCGTCCTGCACGAAGACGTCGGTCTTGGAGGCGCTCACATAGCGATGGAAGAGCAGCGTGGTCTTCACCTTGGTGCTCAGCCAGCCGTCGGAATGTTCGGCGGGACCGTCACCCTTGAGCTTGATCTGGTTGTCCACGCGGGTGACGCCGGGGAGATTTTCCACGGTCGTTTCGGCCAGGGCCCGATGGTCGGCGTCGGCGACCGTGCCGGTCAGGGTCACGACGCCATCCTTGGCGTCCGTCTTGACGGAGTCGTGCTTGAGGTAGGTCTTGAAGACATACGACTTCTTGGCGGCGGACTCGATGCGGTCGTCCGTATCCGCGGCGAACAGCGACACGCTGGAGAGCAGCAGGGTGGCGGTGGTGAGGGCGAGGGGAATGGGGGAGGTGAATTTCATGGGAAACGTTTCCTTTCCGGGAGGCACTGTGGCCACCGGCAGTGGGGCCAAGTTGGCGGAGCGCCTACCCGCTTCGCCATGGGGTGAAACCCGGCCGTCGCCGCGGAGCGGGCGACCTCAGGGCGGGGACTGCAAGGCCTGGCCCACCGCTTCGCCCAGTTCGTGCACCGTAGCTGGCTTCCGGACGATGCCCTCGATGCCGGCCTCGGCGGCGGTGCCGCGGAGTTCCTCGGTGAGATAACCGGAACTCAACAGCACGGGCAGCTCCGGCCGCCGGCGTCGGATGGCCCGGGCCACATCGATGCCACTCAGGCCGGGCATGTTGAGGTCGGTGAACACGAGGGCGAAGGAGTCCGGTGCGGCCTCGAAAGCGGCGACGCCCGCCCCGCCGTCGCGCAGAGCCGTCACCCGATAGCCCAGGCGTTCGAGGATCCGCGCGGTGGTCCGGAGTATCGACTCGTCGTCTTCGATCACCCGGAGGTGTTGGCCTTGGCCGCGCCGGAGCGGTGCGCTGCCCGAGGCCGCCGTCGGGTCGGCGGCGGCCACCGTGGGCAGGAACAGGTCAAAGTCGGTGCCGACACCGGGCTCGCTGCGGACGAGAATGGCGCCGTCGTGCGCCTTCATGATCCCGTGCACGACCGACAGCCCGAGGCCGGTCCCCTTGCCGACGGGCTTGGTGGTGAAGAAGGGGTCGAAGATCCGCTCCAGCAGGGCGGCCTCCATGCCGCCGCCGGTGTCGGTCACCCGCAGGCGCAGGTAGCCGCCGGGGTGCAGGTCGGCATTCGAGGCGACCAGCGCGGCGTCCACCATCACGGCGTCGAGCTCGACGGTCAGTCGGGCGGGTCGGCCTTCCATGGCATGCCACGCGTTGGTGGCGAGATTGACGATCACCTGCTGGATCTGGGTCTCGTCCGCAAGGACGGCCGGGAGCCCGGTCCCGAGACTGGCCACGATGGTAATTCCGGCCGGCAGGGTCGCCCGGAGCAGGCGCACGCTTTCCGCGACGATCGGTTCGAGGTCCACGCGGCACCGATCGCGGGATTCCTGGCGGGCGAACGCGAGGATTTGCCGCACGATTTCCGCCGCGCGCCGGCTGGCGACGAGGATCTGGTCCAACGCCTCGGCCGCCGGGTGGGCCGGGGCCAGGTCCAAGGCCGCGAGCTGGGCGTTGCCGATGATGGCGCCGAGGACGTTGTTGAAATCGTGCGCAATGCCGCCGGACAGGAGCCCGATGGCTTCCATCTTCTGCGACTGCCGGAGCTGGGATTCGAGCTGCGCCTCGCGGGTGATGTCCCGTTTGACCGCCACGTAGTTGACGACCCGGCCGGTGGCATCTCGCACGGGCGAGATGGTGGCCTCCTCCTCATACTTCGTGCCGTCCTTGCGCCGGTTGATGAAGCGGCCGGACCACGTTTCCCCTCTGTGCAGGACCTCCCAGAGCGCCAGGTAGAATTCGGTGTCCTGGACCCCGCTCTTGAGGATGCGGGGATTCTGGCCCACCGCCTCGGCCACGGAATAGCCCGTCGTCCGCTCGAATGCCGGGTTGGCGTAGAGGATCGTGCCGGCGAGGTCGGTGATCACGATGGTTTCGGCCGCCTGCTCAACGGCCATCGCCAGTTGTCCGCGAGCGTGTTCTACCCGGTGCTGTTCCGTGCGATCCCAAACCACCGCCCGGCACTCCTGCCCATCCGCGGTGCGCAGGCCATCGACATGGACGACCTTGGGTGAGCCGGCGCCGGCGCCGGAAAGGCTCAGTTCGCAGCTCTGCCGTGCGGTCGTCGCGAAGACTTGGGCGAGGAAACCAGCCAAGACCTGCCGGTCGGCCACAGCCACGAACAGGCCCAGTCGCCGGCCGATCAGGCTGCTCCGCTCGGTGCCGACGAGTTGGGCCCCCTGCGGATTAACCAGGCGGATGGTGCCATCTTCGGTCAGGTTGAAATAACCGACCGGGGCACAGTCAAACAGGTCGGTGTAACGGGCCAGGCTGGCCTCGGTCTCCGCCTGTGCCCGCTGCAATTCCTCCACTTGGATGGTCAGCTCGATTTGGTGGATTTCCAATTCGTGCTGCAGCCGTTGCAGGTCGGCCGCGGGGACGCCCGGGACGGTGGCGGGCCGGGCGCGGAGCTGGGTCTCGGCCCGCTCACGGAGCCGGGCGAGCTCGCTCGGGCGCACCGGTGTCATGGTGTCTCCTCGCTGACCTGGCCGTCCTTGGGTCCCGGGATCGCTGATGGTTGCGGGCGGGCGCAGTAAGGTGGGCGTGACGATTGGGGCGCCCGGGCGAGGTTAAAGGTTTCCGCGCCCAAGAAGTTGCCGCCATTCCGGAACGACTCGGACTTGGTCTTCAGTGAAGTTGGCTCGGCGTGTTTCATGTCTGGCTGGGCGCCTCCGGGCGCAGTAACCCGGAGTGGAACACCTCCGGGCGGCCACGTGATACCCCTCGGCTGGCGTAGTGTCTCCCTCCCTTGGGAAGATTTCACGGGCGCCACCTGCGGGGCCTCAGCCGTTTAGCTGAATCCAGTGGCTGACGGCGGTCGTGTGCCGGGCGGGCTCGGGCAAGTCATTCAACGGTCTGCTGAGGCTGGTGTCACGATGGGGCCGGTGGGCCGGCGCGGACGTGGGCTCATTGCCCCGAGGAATCTCGTTTGCCTGAAAGACGGTGCGGGCAACCGCCAACAGGAGCCGGCCAGAAACTCGCCAGCCGAACGCTTCCCGTTCCCAGGCCTGGATCCTTGCAGCGCGATGATGCCAGCGATCGAGGGCATCCATGACTTCCTGGCGGCTGTCGGCCCGGCCCGCCTCGTGGATGAGCCGCACGTCGGAGCCGTAGAGGTTTGGCCGCAGCCAACGGTGGAGGCGCACCGGGAAGCGTTTTCCCCACGGGACGCATTCGTAGAAGAGACGTTCCTCGGCGGCGGCAGGGGCCAGACCAAACCTGCGAGCGTAACGGGCGAGGAGCGAGGATTCCGGGGTGGAATCCGGGAGGCTGGTTTGGCTGCGGCTGGGGTTAGGCGGGCGCATCGCGGCGGTTGGTCTGGCAACCCTGCCCGGACTGGGAGGCGGTCTGCCATGGGGTGTTTCCCCCATGCACCGGCGGCCACAGCGACCGGGGTCGGGTATCCGGGAAACACCCCATGGCGAGGCAGGCCCGAAGTTGCCCAGCGTGAGGGTGCCGGAAGCGCGATTGCCTTCCGCAGCACCGTAACCATGCAACCACCCAGCATATCCATGAAACGAATCTATCCCTCCATCGGCCCCACGCCGGTCGCCCTGATCCTGGCCGGATCACTGGCGTTCGCCTCCGCCGCCTCCGCCGCCACGACCATCGTGGTGGATAGTTTCGACAGCGTCCTGTTCGCGGTGAACACCGTGGGGCCGACCACGTCCGGTCCCACCGACATTTCGGCCGATTCGGACATTCCCGGCATCTTCCGGGAGGTCAGCATCGGAGTCCTGACCGGCACCGGCGTGGCGCTCGCCAACAACCTGCTGGGCACGCTGAACTACGACAACGGCGCCCTTACGCGGTCGTTCCTCAACTTCCAATACGTCTTCCCGGCATATGACCTCGCGGCGACGGGCGCGACCAGCTTCAGCTACCTGTTGCTGACCACCGAGCCGGGCAAGCATACGGACTACACCTTCACCATCGAAAGTCCGGACGGCACGGCGACCCTGACGGGCGATCTGCCGCTGGTGGCCGGATTGATCAGTTTCAACCTCGCCAGCCTCACGGTCGCAGGCACGCCGTTCGACGACATGACCAAGGTGACCTTCGAGATGCGGCCCCAGGTCGTCGGCACGGACATGGTGATCGACTCCTACGGCTTCGAATTGCCGCCGCCGCTGCCGGTTCCTGAAGCCGGCACGTTCGCCGCGGTCGGTTTTGTCGGGGCGCTGGCCGGCTGGTCCTACCGCCGGGTCCGTCGGGCCGCCTGATCTCGCTGCCTGCCGTGGTAGGGAAACACCCCATTCCTGCCGGCGGGACCTCCTGCCAACGATGGGGATGCCGGTCAGACCCCGTGTGGCCGGCTGAAATCCACCAATCCAACGTCTCAATCATTAGCCATGAAACAAACCTACCAAGTTAAATTCCCCATCGCCGCCCGCCTGCTGGCCGGCTCCCTCGCCCTGATCACCACCGCGTCCGCCGCCACCACGGTGCTGGACAGCTTTGACACCGTCACGTTCGGGGTCAGCACCCTCGGCCCCACCTCGGTCGGTCCCTCCAGTATCGCGGCTGACTCGGACATCCCGGGCATCATGCGGCAGGCCTCGATCGCGGTTACCTCCGGTTCCGGCAGCGCCTCCAGCGGCAACCTGCTCGGCGTGCTGGTGTATGACAACGGTGCGTTGATGCGCTCCACGCTGACGTTCCAATACACCTTCCCGGCCTTTGACCTGGCGGGCACGGGCGCCACCGCCTTCAGCTACATCCTGCTCAACACCGAGCTCGGCAAGGACACCGACTACACGCTGACGATCGCGAGCGCGGATGGTTCCGCGACCCGTATCGGCACGCTGCCGGTCGTCGCCGGCCTCATCAACATCACCCTGGCCAGCCTGACCACGGTCGGCACGCCGTTTGACGACGTGACCTCGATCCTCCTCGAGTTCCGCCCGCAGGTGAACGGCACCGACATGGTGATCGATTCCTACGGCTTTGACCTCCCGGCCGTGCCGGAGTCGGGCACCTACGCCGCGGTCGGCTTTGTCGGCGCCATCGCCGGCTGGAGCTATCGCCGCCGCGCCAACAAGAAGGCCTGAAGTTCCACGAACCAGGCCGGTCCCGGTTAACCGGCGCCGGCCTAGGTGAATTTCTACCGGACACGAAACGGGCTCATTCCCGCCAAAGGTTCGGTTGAAAAAACAGAAGGGCGGTGATGGGGAAGGAGGCCGGGCGATTCGCCCGAACCAAAGTCCCGATCACCGCCTGACTGCTTTTGCCGATACTGCGGAGAGGGGGACGCAGTTCCCGGCAACGAAACGATTCTCGGGATGCTCGTCCCAAAGACAAAATCAGCGCCGAGCAACGCTCGGCGCTTCATCGTGGGACGAATTCTTCAGCCACCTGGGTTTGCCCCGGACGGCGGAACCGGGACGGCTACTTCGTGCCGTCCTGGATCTTTTCGCCGGCCTTCTCCATGTCCTTGCCGAAGCCGTTGGCCGTATGGCAGCCGAGGCCGAGGAGGGAGAGCAGCGTGGTTAGGCTGAGGAACAGGGCGCGGCGGGAGAAACGTTTGATCATGGGAAAAAGGGTTGGGATGGAGGGATGGTTTTGAGTCAACCGGAACTCCGGCTGGCCGGCGGCCAAGTGATGAATTCCCGCGGGCGCCGGGTCCGTGATCAGGCCGAGGTGGCAATCTGGTTCTCCGGGGTGCGCCGGATGTCCGCCAGGGTGAGGCTGACGAACACCTTCGAATGGTCGTAGCTGATGCGGTCGATCCGGCTCGGGGCGACCAGGATTTCCTTGCCCGCATACCAGTGGCCGGTCTCCACGACGAGGTCGCGGACAACCCAGCTCCGGATGTCCACCATGAAGCCGCTGACGGTGCCGATGGCCCCGTCGCTGGCCTCCAGGTGGTAGCCGGTGACCGCCCGGGTGCTGCGCAGGTGGACGTCGTCCCGTTGGTTGTGGCCGTGGTGCGGGCGGGGTTCGCCCACGAGTGGCAATCCGGCCACGCCCCACATGCCGCCGCCAGCCTCCCAGTAGGAGGGCCAACCGTAGTAGCGGTAGTATTCCGCCTCGTGCTGGCGTGAGACCGGCCGGTGCGTCTCGATGGAGGGACTATCCTCAATCCGATTCCGGGTCAGGTTCACATGCAGGATCTCAGCCTCGGAATCGATCCGGCCGAAGGCCTGCGGCGCCAGCAGCACCTGCCGGCCGCTGAGCCAGGTCCCCGTGTCGGCGACCACGTAGCGGACCAGCCACGACTGGTCGTCGAAGTAAAAATCCTTTACCTGGCCGATCTCCCCATCCGAGGCGGAGAGTTTATAGCCGTAGAGATCCTTGGAGTTGTATAGCATGAGCGTTGCCTTTCCGTTGGGTCCGACTGCCGGCCGATCTCCGGGAACCTGCGTGCTTGCTACGAGCCTCGTTGAACGGTGGTGCGGGCGGTAATTGAAGCTAACCGGGCGACGGGGCCCGGCCCATGGGGTCTAACCCTACTGCGGCCGGTCCGCCACGGGGACAGCCAGGGTCATTCGGTTGACCACGCGAAGGACGCCTTCGACGTCCGCGGCCAGTCGCGTGACCGAATCCTTCTCTGCTTCGCTTCGGGCGACGCCCTGGATCGTGACGACTCCGTCGGCCGCCTGAATCTTGGCCCCGGCGTCACGGGTTGAGCGGTGCGCCGCCAAAGTCGCACTGACCTCGGCCGTGATCGAGGCGTCGTCCACCACCTCGACAGTCACCGGTTTTGCCGGCTCCAGTTTCCGGCCGATGGTCATCTCGTTCCGCACCTCCGTCACGCCGTCGACATCTCCGGCATGTTCGGCGGTCAGTTTCAGCTGGGCCAATCCCAGGGCTTCACCCCGAAGGGTGACCACGCCGTCGTGCACGGCTACGTGAGTCCGGCTCGCGCTGACGTTGCGGTGGAACAGGAGCGCCGCCCGGACCTTGGCCGCCACCCAGCCATCGGAATGCTCGGGAGGCGCGTCGCCGATCACGGTCAGTTGGTTGTCCACGGCCGTGACGCCGGGCAGGTTCTCCACTGTGTGTTCCGCCAGCGCCCGGTGGGAGGGATCGGCCACGGTCCCGGTCAATACGACGGCGCCGTCCCGGGAAACCGCGCCGATCTGGTCGTCCTTCAGGTAGGTCTTGAAGACGTGGGACGCCTTCGCCGCCGACTCGATGCGATCATCGGTTTCGGTGGCGAGGAGCGACACACCACCCAGCAAGGCGCTGGCCGTGGCGACGAGGAGCGAACGGGGGAATTTCATGGTCAGGTCCGGTGATGGCCGCGGTTCCCAGCGGCGAACGACCCGTAGGGCCAACCGCCGGGAACGCCAATGGGGTGTTACCCGAACTGGTGCGGCCGGGGCTGTTGGCGCGGGGCGCTGGGGAGAACACCCCATGGCCTGGCAACCGGACCAACGATCACAGTGAGAACCGAAGGTCCGCCGCCAACCACTCTCCGTTTTCCCCGCCGGCCGAACCGCCCGTTTCGCCATGACCACTGCCCCTGCCATCCCTAGCCCGAACCGACTGGAACTGGGCTTCCGGACCGACTCCGCCCGCCTGCGTGAGCTGGAACAAACCCTGAACCTCACGATCCATTCGGCCAGGCTGTTCGGAAACCGCCAGGGCACGCCCGACGAACGGGAACGCCTGTGGCACAGGCAATGGGATGACGTCACCGGCATCCTCGGGCTGGTCCGTCACTTGGTTGCCCGGATCGAATCCGCCCTCGCCGGGACGGCGCCCGACCGCCGGGCAACGGCCCTGCGGCTCTGGCAGGAAGCACAGGTGCAGGACGGCAAACTGCTGGCGGCCCTGTCCGAGATACGCTCCTACGCGACCACCCTCGATCAGGCGACGCGGAAGGATTGGAACCAGCTCGCCCGCCGACTGGAGGACCAACTGGAATCAATCCACGCCTGTGCCCAGGCGCTGCGGGTCAAGATTGAGCTGCGCAGCGCCTATCCGGAGCCGGCGGCGGACGCGCTTTTCCGCAATCTCCTGCCAGCCTGGCCTGCCGGTCCCGGCGATGAGCCGGCCTTCGACCGGGATTATCGCCGGGCCGCGACCGAATTGGACCGCGAACATCACGCCTTCGCCGGGCTGTGGGATGTCATCAAGGGCCTGTCGCTCTGGGTTGAATCCCCGGATGAACGCATGCGCCGGAACCGTTCCCTGACCGTGGACGAATACTGAGGCCACGGATACCCGGCCCAGCCATGATCGCCCCCCCTGTCCCCGCTCCGCCATTGCCCCAAGCCGCCGAGCCCGAGCCCCCCGGAACGATCCTGTGGTCGCGGCCTGGTATTCACCCGCCCGGCTCTGGCAACGCAAGTCCTCGGTGATCGCGGTCGTCGCCGTGGTTTGCCTCGTCATTTTCCTGACCCTGCGGTTTGGCCTGCGGACCGCGCCGGCCGATTACAACATCCCCTTACTGGTGACG
>JBEISV010000019.1:0-25896 GCA_040375265.1 Verrucomicrobiales bacterium | reverse complement strand
CTCCATGCTGGAGGCGATGCGCGAGGTGCTCCGCGCGCAGCTCGGTGCCGATCCGCGGGTCACGCTCTACGGCGAGGACATCGAGGACCCCAAGGGCGACGTCTTCGGACTGACCCGCAGCCTCACGCGGACCTTCCCGACGCAGGTCAAAAACTCCGCGCTCACCGAATCCACGATCGTCGGTGTCAGCATCGGCCGCGCGCTCGCCGGTGGCCGCCCGGTTGCGTTCATTCAGTTCGCCGACTTCGTGCCGTTGGCGTTCAACCAGATCGCGGCCGAACTGGGCTCCATCTTCTGGCGCACCGAGGGCGGCTGGCGCTGCCCGGTCATCATTATCGCCCCGTGCGGCGGCTACCGGCCCGGCCTCGGGCCATTTCACGCACAGACGTTCGAGAGCGTGCTGGCCCACGTTCCGGGCATCGACGTGGTGATGCCCAGTTCTGCCGCCGACGCCGCGGCCCTGCTCAACGCCGCGTTCGCCAACCAGGCGTCCGGGCGGCCCACCGTCTTCCTCTACCCGAAGGTCTGCCTCAACGACCCTGCCGTCTCCGCGCCTGCCGCCGCGCTCAGCAGGCTGCTGCAGCCGGGCTCGGCCCGGTTCGTGACCCGCGGCGATGACCTCACGCTCGTCACCTGGGGCGGCACCACGCCGCTGTGCCTCCGGGCCGGCCGCGCCCTCGAGGCCGCCGGCCTTGGCGTGGATCTGATCGATCTCCGTTCGCTCAGCCCGTGGGATCAGGATGCCGTCTGCGCCAGCGCCGCCCGCACCGGCCGGCTGGTCGTGGTGCACGAGGATAATCTCACCTGCGGCTTCGGCGCCGAGGTGCTCGCGGTCGTCGCAGAACGCGTCGAGACGCCCGTGAAGGCCCGTCGGGTTACGCGGCCCGACACCTACGTTCCCTGCAATTACGTCAACCAACTCGAGGTTCTGCCGAGCCTGAAGCGCATCCTCGAAACCTGCGCCGCACTCTGCGACGCCGACGTGACGTGGGAAGGCGACGGGCCAACCGCCGATGGGCTGACGGTGCTCGAAGCGGTCGGCTCAAGCCCGGCCGACCAGAACGTCTCGGTCATCGATTGGAAGGTCCGCAACGGCGACACGATTCAGGCCGGCGACCTGATCGCCGATTGCGAGGCCGACAAGGCGACGTTCGAGCTGCGCGCCCCCGTTGGTGGCATGATCACCGAACTGCTCGCGGTCGATGAAAAGGTCCCGGTCGGCAGCCAGTTGGCCAAAATCGCCACGGTAAAATCCGAAGCCGTCCTGCCCAAGCGGGTGCCGCCCGAGCTGAAGCCCACCGTCCAACGGAGGGCCGGCCGGCCGCCCGTCCGAGTGCCGGTTTCGTCGGTCGCCCCGGCAACTCAAATCAGCGGCCAACCCCACCTACTTCGTCGCGCCGTCGCCGTCTCCGCCATCACCGCGGCGCCGGCCGGCCGCATCGTTACCAACGAGGAGCTCGTCCAGCGCTTCCCCGGTCGTGTCGCCGCCGACATCGCGCAACGCACGGGCATCGAATCCCGACCGCTGCTCGGGGAGGGCGAAACCGTTCTCACACTGGCGACCCGCGCCGCCAAAACCGCCCTCCAGCAGAGCGGCCTGAGCCTCGCCGACCTCGACGCCATCTACGTCAGCACCAGTTCGCCGCTGTCGCTGAGCCCCAGCCTGGCGTGCCTGCTGCACCACCAACTTAGTCTCGACGGCCCGGCGAAGGATCTGCCGGCGAGCGATATTCTAGCCGCCTGCACCGGCTACCTTTACGCGCTCCAGGCCGCCTTCGACTTCTGCCAGTCCAAGCCCGACGCGAACATCCTTGTCGTCACCGCCGAGGCGATGAGCACGTTCACCGACCCGAACGACTTCGACACCGCGATCGTCTTTGCCGACGCCGCGACCGCCACGCTCGTCCACGGCCCCGGCTCCCCGAAGTTCGGCTCCGCCCGCGCGCTCCTGCACCGCCCGGTGCTCAGCGCCCGCGGCGAGGACGGCACAATCCTGCACCACGGCCGACGCGAGAATCCCAACGTGAACATGGACGGGCTGAAGGTGTTCCCGATGGCCGTGCGCCAGATGATGTCGCTGCTGGAGCGCGCCTGCGCCGAAAGCGAACTCCAGGTGGGCGATCTCGAACACATCATCCCGCATCAGGCCAATGGACGCATCCTCGAAGCCGTCGCCACGCGCCTCAAGCAGCCGCCCGGCCGCCTCGTGAACCGCGTGAAGCACGCCGGCAACACCAGCAGCAGCACCATCCCGCTCGTGCTCGCGGAGCTGCTGCGGGAACAGCCGACCGGCAAGGCCGGCCTCTGCGCCTTCGGCGGCGGTTTCACGTTCGGCGCGGCGGTGCTGGAATTCGCCTGACCCGGTTGAACTCACGCGAAGGCGCGAAGGCGCAAAACCCGGGAGCGCTACTCTCTGAGCCGCCACAGGCAATTGCCCAATCTCTGGGTTCAGAAGTAACCCGACTCGCGGCTCAGAGAGTAGCGCTCCCGACCTCTTCGCGCCTCCGCGTGAGTCTCCTCCCCGTCCTTTCCGCGTGACTCTGCTTTCCGACGGCAAACACTCGGCGCCGTCATCCCATGAGCCGTCTGTCCGTCCTGTTTGCCACGCTGGCCGTCACCTTGGGCACCCTCGCCCAGTCCGCCTACGACCAGCACGTCGTCTTCGACAACAGCCTGGCGGACGGCGGCTACTACTACAGCGACTCGCACGTCGTCGCCCCGAGCCGGCTGGAACTCTTCAAGGGCAAGTTCCCGGTGGACTCGAAACATTTCGTCAGCCCGCCGAACGGCCTTCGCCTCGAGTGGCGTTCCGCACCCGGCGGCGACTGGCGCATGACGCTCAAGGTGCCCGCCCGCTATGCCCGGAAGTTTGATTTCCGGGGCGACACGCTGTCGTTCTGGTGTTTCGCCGACACCGATCTGACCGAGACCAATTCACCGCGCATCTCGCTTCAGGATTCTGCCGGCGTGGGCGCTCCGACCCTCGCGCTGGTGCGTGGCACCAATCGGCTGGCCGCCGGGCGTTGGACCCAGGTCCGGCTGCCGTTCGCGGACTTCGTGATGCAGTTCAACGGCACGGACGACACAAAGTTCACTCCCGCCAAGGTCGCCAGCATCAACTTCGTGCAGGGCCTCGACGACGGGCGCGACCACACGCTGTTCGTCGACGACTTCCAGGTGATCGACAGCAGAGCCACCACCACCGCACCGCCGGCACCCGCCGGGTTCAAAGTGCAGGCGCAGGAACGGCACTTCGACCTGACCTGGGACGCGGTGCCGGCCCCCACCATCGTGAGCTACCGGATCCACCGCTCGCTGAACGGCCGCGACTTCACCCCCGTCGCCACGCGGCCGGCGAACTACACCCGCGCCGTGGACTGGATCGGCCGCTCCGGCCAATCCGCCAGCTACCGGGTGAGCGCCGTGGATGTCGCCGGGAAGGAATCCCCCTTGTCGTCTGTCGCCAGCGGGCAGGCCCGCAAGTTCACCAACGCCGAGTTGTTGGACATGGTTCAGGCTGGTTGCTTTCGCTACTACTGGGAACTGGCACATCCCGTCGCCGGCCTCGCCCCGGAAATCGTCCCCGGCGACCGCAACCTCATCGCCACCGGCGGCAACGGCTTCGGCCTGATGGCGCTCACCGTGGCCACCGAACGCGGTTTCGTGAACCGTGATGCCGCGGTGGAACGGCTGCTCAAGGCCGTCCGCTTCCTCGCCCGCGCAGACCGTTTTCACGGCATCTGGCCGCACTTCCTCGACGGCAACACCGGCAAGGCCGTCGCCTACTTCGGCAAATACGACAACGGCGGCGACCTCGTGGAAACGGCCTTCCTGATGCAGGGCCTGCTGGCGGCACGGCAATACTTCGACCGCGCCACGCCGGCCGAACGCGAGATCCGCGAAACCATCACGCGGCTCTGGCACGAGGCGGAGTGGGACTGGTATCGGCGCGATCCCGTCAGCGAGGTGCTTTACTGGCATTGGTCACCCGACCACGGCTACCACATCAGCCATCCGCTCATCGGTTGGAACGAGACGCTGATCGTCTATCTGCTCGCCATCGCCTCGCCCACGCACGCCGTGCCCGCAAGCCTTTACCACACGGGTTGGGCCGGGCAGTCGGAACGCGCCGTCCAGTATCGCCGCAATTGGAGCCGCACCCTCGACGGCAGCCGCTACACGAACGGGAACTCTTACTACGGCATCCCGCTGGCCGTCGGCGAAGGCAACGGCGCGGAACTGTTCTTCACGCAGTTCTCCTTCCTGGGCTTCGATCCGCGGGGAATCCGCGACGGCTACGCCAACTACTTCGACAACAACCGTGCCATCGCCCTGATCAACCACGCCTACTGCGTGGACAACCCACGCGGGCATGTCGGCTACGGACCGAATTGCTGGGGTTTGTCCGCCGGCATCAACGCCGGCGGCGGTCGCCCCCTGCCCCGAGATGACAACGGCACGATCAACGTCATGGCCTCGCTCGGCGCGATGCCCTACACGCCCAAGGAATCCCTCGCGGCGTTGATGCACTACTACCGCGACCTCGGCGCGAAGGTCTGGGGTGCTTACGGTTTCCACGACGGCTTCAACGCCACGCAGAACTGGTTCGAGGAAGTCTACATGGCCCTGAACCAGGCCCCGATCACGGTGATGATCGAAAACCACCGCACCGGCCTCGTCTGGAACCGTTTCATGGCCAATCTGGAAATCCGGCAAGGCTTGGACCGGATTGGTTTCCGACGCGACTAAACCGCCAGTCGCCGACCGGGATCCAACCCTAACCTCGCGCCGGCACCCGGAAGGTGTGTGGCCTTGTGTTGCCGGGGCGGTTGGTGCGTTCTATCCGCAGCGTCCATCCATGAAACTCCCCACCCGCCAGCCTCTGCGCCTGCCGTCTGCCCTGCTGGCACTGATGTTAGTCTGGATCGCACACGGGGAATCGCGGCCCGCAACGGCGGAACACTGGTCGTTTCGGCCGGTGACGCGGCCAGTCCCGCCGGCGACGTCGAACCACGCCTGGTCCCGCAACGACATCGACCGGTTCATCCTCGCCCGGCTGGAGCAGGCGGGGCTCAAGCCCTCGCCCGAAACCGACCGCGACCGCTGGCTGCGGCGCGTGAGTTTCGATTTGGTCGGGTTGCCGCCCACGCCGGAGC
Source organism: Verrucomicrobiales bacterium (assembly GCA_040375265.1). Taxonomy (GTDB): domain Bacteria; phylum Verrucomicrobiota; class Verrucomicrobiia; order Limisphaerales; family UBA9464; genus CAIWAH01. Next base: position 20,740 of record JBEISV010000019.1, on the reverse strand, counting down.
AGGTAACGGGATTTGTGCGGGATCCGCGGGCCGACGCCTACGAGCGTGTCGTGGACGAATTGCTGAACTCACCGCGCTACGGCGAACGCTGGGCACAGCACTGGCTCGACGTGGTGCGTTACGCCGACACCCACGGTTTCGAGGTGAACACCGAGCGTCCGCACGCTTGGCCGTATCGCGACTACGTCATTCGCGCCTTCAACCAGGACACGCCCTACGACCGCTACATCCGCGAGCAGATCGTCGGCGATGCGCTGGGCGAGGACGCGGCGACGGGATTCCTGCTGACGGCCTCGGTGCTGTTGACGGGACAGATCGGTGCGGACGACGTCTCCAAGCGCCTCGCACGGCAGGATGCGCTCGACGAGATCGTGGTGAACCTCGGGCAGACCTTTCTCGGCCTAAGTGTCGGCTGCGCGCGGTGCCACGACCACAAGTTTGATCCGATCAGCGCCCGCGATTACTACGCGATGCAGGCTTTCGTCGCAGGCGTAGAATACGAGGACCGCGAAATGAACACGCCCGGGACCGAAGCTCAGCGGCACGAGGAGGCGGCCATGAAGAGGCGCGTGGCGGCGATTGACCGGGCATTGGCGAAGTTCGTGCCGTTCGCGCGGCCAGGCTCAAGGCCGCCCCGCGTGACTAGCGCCAAGGAGAACGTCGAGACATTCGCGCCGGTTACCGCGAAGCTCGTCCGCTTCACGATCCACGACTCCAACCTGCATCCGACGCTGGGCCTGATCGAACCGTGCGTGGACGAGCTCGAGATCTTCACGGACGACGCACAGCCGCGGAATGTTGCCCTCGCCAGTCTGGGAACCAAGGTCACGGTGTCCGGCAGCCGCACCTCGGACAGCCACCGGCTGGAGCACCTCAACGACGGCAAATATGGCAACGGGCGGAGCTGGATGGCGGATACAACGGGACGCGGCTGGGTGCAGTTCGAACTGCCGGAGCCAGCCCGCATCACGAAAGTCGTCTGGAGCCGCGATCGCGAGGGTGTCTTCAACGACCGCCTCGCCACGGCCTACACGCTGGAGGCCGGTGCATCTTCCGGGAGCTTGGAGACGCTGGTCCACGTGCCGCCGCCCCGGCCAGCGGTGAACGCCCGCATGAACACCGACCGCTTCCCGCCGGTTAAGGCCAAGCGGGTGCGGTTCACGATTCGCGCTACCAACAACCTGGAGCCGTGCGTGGACGAGCTGGAGGTGTTCGACACGAACGGCATGAACGTCGCGCTCGCCAGTGCGGGCACCACGGCGACTTCGTCGGGCGACACGGTCGTGGCGGACCGGCACGAGCTGCGGTTCGTGAACGACGGCGAATACGGCAATTCGCGGAGCTGGATGTCGGCCGAGCACGGCGGCGGCTGGGTGGCACTGGAGTTTCCCGAGGAGCGAACCATCGACCGCGTCGTCTGGGGCCGCGACCGCAAGGGCGAGTTCACGGACCGGCTCGCGACCAATTACGTAGTTGAGGTGGCCGGCGCTGCGGGCGAATGGCGGATCGTGGCGGATGCCTACGACCGCGCGATGAAGCCGTCGGGCGACAAGGCGGCGCAGATCACCCTGGCCGGCCTGAAACCCGAGGAGGCGCGCGCGGCCACCCAGTTGCTGGACGAGAAGAAGTCGCTCGAAGGCCGGATTCGCGCCTCGGAAGAGAGCCGGCTTGCCTTCGCCGGGAAGTTTCGCACGCCGGACAAGATTCACCTGCTGAATCGCGGTGATCCAGAGCAGCCCAAGGACGAGGTTGTTCCGGCGGTGCTGAGCGTGCTCGGCTCGCAGAAGCTCGCCCGTGACACGGCGGAACCGCACCGGCGTCGCGTCCTCGCCGACTGGATCGCCAGCCTCGACAATCCGCTGACCGCCCGTGTGATGGTAAACCGCATCTGGCAGGGACACTTCGGCACCGGCCTCGTGGACACCCCGAGCGACTTCGGTCACAACGGCGGCAAGCCATCGCACCCAGAGCTGCTGGACTGGCTGGCAGCGGAGTTTATGCGCACCGGCTGGTCGGTGAAACAGATGCACCGGCTGATTGTGCTCTCGGCGACTTATCGGCAAAGTTCCAGGGAAAGTAACCAGTATTCAGTGATCAGTGATCAGTCTGGTGAACCTGACGCGCGGAAACTGAACACTGACTCACTGATTACTGATTACTCTGCCGACTCCATCGCGCCGCGGCGCGATTCCGACGTCCGCCTGCTCTGGCGGTTCCCGTCGCGCCGGCTGGACTCCGAACCGATCCGCGACGCAATGCTTGCGGTCAGCGGCAAGCTAAACCTGAAGATGTATGGCCGCGGCTTTGACCTGTTCAACCAGCGCGGCGGGCTGAACGGCTTCCAGCCGGTCGAATCCTTCAGCGGCGACGGCCTGCGCCGGATGATCTATTCCCACAAGGTTCGGCGCGAACGCGAGGCGGTCTTCGGGGCGTTCGATTGCCCGGATGCCGGCCAAAGCACCGCGCGCCGCCGCGAAAGCACCACGCCGATCCAGGCGCTGAACCTCTTCAATAGCCGCTTCACCATCGAGCAGGCCGAAGCGTTTGCCCGCCGCGTGAAGGCCGAGGTCGGTGAGGACGTCGACCGGCAAGTCCACAGGGCCTACGAGCTCGCACTCAGCCGCCGGGCCAACGCCGCCGAATTGGCCGACGCCAAATCGGTCGTGAGCGAACACAGTCTGCCCGTGTTGTGCCGCGCGCTCTTCAACAGCAACGAGTTTCTGTTCGTGCCATGAACCATCCCGCCGAGCACCTGACTCCGCACGGACGCCACCTGCTGAACCGGCGTGGTTTCCTGAATGGCACCGCCACCGCGCTCGGCTCCATCGCGTTGACCAACCTGCTCGGACTCGACGGGCTGCTGGCAGCAAACAGACCAACCATCGACCCCGCGCAGCCGTATGCACCGCGGGCTCCGCATTTCCCGGCGAAGGCGAAGAACGTCATCGTGATCTTCTGCGCGGGCGCGGTGAGCCAGTTGGAGACGTGGGATTACAAGCCGGAACTGATCAAGTGGGACGACAGGCCGCTGCCGGGCGGTCCGTCGGTGACGTTCCAAGGTCCGGCCGGGAATCTGGCACGACCGCAGTATGCGTTCCGGCCGCGCGGGCAGACGGGCAAGATGGTGTCCGATTTGATTCCGCATCTCGCCGAACTGACGGACGACCTCGCGTTCATTCATTCGCTCACGAGCAAGAGCAACACGCACGGGCCGGCGGAGAACTTCCTTTCGACGGGATTCGTGCTGGATGGCTTTCCCAGCCTGGGTTCGTGGATCAGCTACGCGCTCGGCAGCGAGAACCAGGATCTGCCGGCGTTCGTCTCGATCCTCGATCCGCGGGGCGTGCCGCAGAACGGCTCGAACAACTGGGGGCCGGGCTTCCTGCCGGCCGCGTTCCAGGGCACGACCTTCAGCGCGAAGGATCCGATTCGCCACCTTGCGCCGCCGGGTGTTTCCGCCGACGCCGACCGCGCCGCGCGCTCCCTCCTGCAACGGATGAACGCGCGGCACCTGGAGCAGAATCCCGGTGACAGCAAGCTCGCCGCGCGCATCGCCAGCTACGAGCTCGCCGCGCGCATGCAGCTCAGCGTGCCGGAGATCAGCGATCTCTCCACCGAGCCCGCGCACATCCTGAGTAGCTACGGCGCGGACGACACCGCGAATCCGATCAAGGCCGGCTTCGCCAAGAACTGCATTCTTGCCCGCCGGCTCGTGGAACGTGGCGTCCGCTTCGTGCAGCTCTTCAACGGCGCCTACGCGAGTGGCGGCGAGCTGAACTGGGACGGCCACAACAAGCTGAAGGAGCAATACGACCGGCACGCGGCCATCCTCGACCAGCCAGCCGCGGCGCTGATCCGGGACCTCCGCCAGCGCGGTCTGCTGGAAGACACCCTCGTGGTCTGGTGCACGGAGTTCGGGCGCATGCCGTTCTTCCAGAAGGGTGCGCAGGGCCGCGACCACAATCCCGATGGTTTCACCTGCTGGCTCACCGGCGCGGGCGTGCAGCGCGGCGTGAGCCACGGCGTCACCGATGAGCTCGGGCAGAAGGCCATCCATGACGTCCACCCGCTCTACGATCTCAACGCGACGATCCTGCATCTGCTCGGGCTCGACCACGAACAGCTCACCTTCGAGCACAACGGCGTGCGGCGGCGCCTGACGAATGTAGAGGGCGAAGTCATCCGCGCCGTCCTGGTCTGAGACGGCGTTTCGCGTCGGAGAAGTCCGCGTGAATTGGGCGTGTAGTTTCGCGGTCCGACAAGCGCCTGTTCATGAAGTTTCCGCTCCTTCCCCTGGTTCTGGTTTCCCTGTTCACCCTTCAAGCCGCTGCCGCCGCGCCGGTGGACTGGCTCCTTGATCCGGCGCCGTTCAAGGCCCGCGTCAACGTTAGCCCCGACGGCCGGGAACTGGAGCTGAACAACGGCCTCATCCGCCGGGTGATCCGGCTGCAGCCCAACGCCGCCACGGTGGCGCTCGACAACCTGGCAAACGGCGAGTCGCTCCTGCGCGGGGTGAAGCCCGAGGCGGTCGTAGAAATTGACGGCCGGCGGTTCGACATCGGCGGGCTCAAGGGACAGCCGAACTACGCGTTCCTCCGGCCGGAGTGGGTGGACCAACTGCGCGCGGACCTGGCGGCGTTCCGCTTCGTCGGCTACGAAATCGGCCAGCCCCGGGAACGGTTTGCCTGGAAACGCACCCGCCATCACGCGCCCGATGTGCAGTGGCCGCCGGCGGGCGCGACGCTGCGGCTCGACTTCGCCTGGCCTCAGACGGAGGCGACCGACGAACTGCCGTCCGCCGCCGGGCGGGAGCTGCTCTGGAGCGACGACTTCGTGAAGCTGGATCCGGCCTGGCGGGTGGTGGCCTCCAAGCAGGCCGAGCGGATCAGCTTCCAGAACGAGGGCAAGGCGGGCGAGATCTACGCCTTGGCTGGCGCCCATTGCTTTGCGGAACGGGCGCTGCCGTCGTCAGTTTCGTTGGTCGAAGCCGTGATCCAGCCCGGCACCGACGGGGACACCAGCTGGGGCCCAGGGCTGGGCCTCGTGTTTCCGGGCCGCGTGGTGGAGGTGAACCTCCGGCCGGGCGACCGCGGCGTGCACGGCCATTTCGAACTGCGCGACCAGGGCGGGGAGCGGTTGGCGCGCGTGCCGGAATTTGCGGCTACCGATGGCGGATTGGACGTGGCGCGGGCGTATCTTCTCCGGGTGCGGCTGGATGCCGGCGCGATGGTCTGGGATGTCGCCGACGCCGCCCAGGAGCCGGCGCGCTTCCGACGCCTGTTCGAGGTTCCCTTGGGCAACACGGCCCCGACATCGGTCCGCCTCGGCAAGAAGGATCGCGTGGGAGACGCGAGTGATGAAATCGCCGCTGGCGCGGAGTGGCGGCGTTGCCGGGTTGGCCCCGTGCGCGTGTTCGGGAAGTATAATTCGGCCATGGCGCAGAAGGAACTGGGTCTCCGGCCGAAGGACATCCGAGTGTCAGTCCATTACGAACTCTACGACGGCGTTCCGAGCTATGCGAAGTGGCTCACCGTCTCGAACGGCACCGACAAGACGGTCCGTGTGGACCGGTTCTCCAGTGAGGTGCTGGCCGTGGTGGAACGCACCGCGGAGGTGGACGAACTCAGCGACGGCCGCACGCCCCCGAATCTGCACGTCGAGACCGACATGGCCTTCGGCGGCATGATGGCGGCCGGCGCGAACCGGCGCTCCTTCCGGTGGCTGGCCGACCCCGATTTCCACACGCAGGTGAACTACGAGAAGAAGACACCCTGCCTGCTGGACGTCGGTCCCGACCTCGGCCCGGCGCAGGACGTCGCGCCGGGCGGAACATTCGAGTCCTTTCGCGCCTGGGTGCTGCCCTTCGACAATCAGGACCGCGAACGCAGCGGCCTGGCGTTGCGCCGGCTGTATCGCGTCATAGCCCCTTGGGTGACCGAGAACCCGCTGATGATGCACGTCGTCTCGTCCAACGGGCAGACGGTCACCAACGCGATCGACCAGTGCGCGGCGGTCGGCTTCGAGCTGCTGATCCTGAGCTTCGGCAGCGGATTCGACATGGAAAACGAAAAGCCGGCGACGCTGGAGCGCGCCAAGGGCTGGGCCGCCTACGCGAAGAGCAAAGGCATCGAGATCGGCAGCTACTCGTTGCTCGCTTCGCGCAGCGTGGGCGGCGGCAACGACGTGGTGATGCCACCCGGACAGAAGCCGGCCTTTGGCAATTCCCCGTGTCTGCTCAGCCAGTGGGGCACGAATTACTTCCGGCGGCTTTACGAGTTCCATCGCGAGAGCGGCTTCACGCTGCTGGAGCACGATGGCTCGTATCCGGGCGACGTCTGCGCGGCCACCAACCATCCGGGACATCACGGGCTGGCCGACTCGCGCTGGAACCAATGGCGCGCGATCACCGACTTCTACCAATGGTGCCGGGCACAGGGCTTCTACCTGAACGTGCCGGACCACTATTTCCTCTCTGGTTCGACCAAGACCGGCATGGGCTACCGCGAGGTAAACTGGTCGCTGCCGCGCGCGCAGCAAGTCATCCACACGCGCCAGAACATCTTCGACGGCACCTGGCAGAAGCTGCCGAGCATGGGCTGGATGTTCGTCCCGCTCACCGAATACCAGGGCGGCGGCGCGGCCGCGACCATCGAGCCGCTGGACGAGCACCTCGATCACTACGGGCGCATGATCGAGAGCAACCTCGCGCTGGGCGTGCAGGCCTGTTACCGAGGCCCGCGCCTCTTCGACACCGAGCGCACGAAAGCCATGGTGAAGGGCAAGGTGGACTGGTTCAAAGCGCACCGCGAGATCCTCGAAAGCGACCTCATCCACGGCCGCCGTGCCGATGCCCGCGACCTCGACTGGATGCTGCATGTGAATCCCAAGCTGAAGGAGAAGGGCATGCTCGTGGTGTTCAACCCGCTCGACACGCCGGTCACGAAGACGCTCCGCGTGAACCTTTATTGCACCGGCCTGACCGACGCGGCGCAGATTCGCGAACAGGGCGCTGCCGCCCGCCGTTTGCCCCTGGCCCGCGATTATTCGGTCGAACTCCCGGTCACCGTGCCGGCGCAGGGCATGAACTGGTTCGTGGTCGAGTGAGCAGCCGTGGCCGGCTCAGAACGTCCATTTGTATTTCAGCCCGAAACCGAAATCCGCTTCCTTGGAATTCGGCAGTAGTTTCAGGCCCTCGTAGGTGGCGTTCGGGTTGAAGAACCCGACACCACGTTGCGAAGTCAGGCGCGGATCCAGCCAGCGGTTCAGGAATTCGCTCCAGTCGCTCGTCCAACGCACGACGGCCAGGGGCGGCAGGAGTCCTTCCAGTTCGTCCGCCAATCGGATCCACGCCAGTTCGCGGGCCGACACCTCGGGCAGTTCGACCCGGTTGTCGTAGCCCCAAAAGGCGGGCCAAAGCGTCACGCTGCCCCACACCATTTCGCCGCCGCCGACTTCGTAACGCATGAAGTCGTTGGTGGCCGCGAAAGGCGCGGGCGGCACCCGGGGTTCTAGACGTGGTCGGGCGACCGCCCTGACAAGCGCATTGGTCACGTTGCCGCCCGGCGGCGTGGGGACCGGCGAGCGTCGCCACCACAGGGCGAGCCCACCAGCGAAGATCGCCAGAGCTGCCACAGCCATGGTTGCCTTACCCGTCATGGGTTAACCGATAGACGCCGGCCGGCCTGGCGCAAAGCGTGAAGCGGATTTGGTTCAGGCAAACCGATCCGGGCTGAGCAGGCCCAAGTCCATCGCCGGCTTTTCGTCCGCCAACAATTGGCTCACCAGCTTTCCCGTGATGGGCGCGAGGCTGAGTCCCATCATCGCATGTCCCGTCGCGAGCGTGAGGTTCGCGAACTTCGCCGTGCGGCCCACGTAAGGCAGGCCGTCGGGCGAACACGGCCGCAGGCCACGCCACGGCTGGATGCCGGCAAAATCCTCGGGCCGGAATGCCGGGTAATACTTCGGCAGTGCCTTCACGATGCCGCGGACGCGGACCGGGTTGATGTCCTCGTTGAGGCCAGCAATTTCCATGGTGCCGCCAACGCGCAGGGCATTGCCCATCGGCGTCACGGCGATCCGCGCCTCGGTCAGGATGGTGCAGAGCTGCGGCAACTGGCGCGGGTTCGGCAGCGTGAGGCTGTAGCCCTTGCCGGCCTGCATGGGCAGTTCGAGGGCCAGTCTTGCGGCGACCGTGGGCGACCAGGAACCACCGGCGAGGACGAATTCGTCGGCCTCAATTTCCGTGCCGTCGCTCAGTTGGGCTGCGTAAAGGCTGCGATCCCGTTCGACGCGGAAGTCGGCCACTTCGCGGTTCCAGACGAACTTCACGCCCAACCTCTCCGCCTGCTGTTTCAGCCCGGCCATGAACCGCCCGGGCGTGAGGTGGCAGTCCTTCGGGAAGAATACCGAGCCGGCGATGTCGAGGGTGGCCCCCGGGTCCAGCGCGGCGGTCTGCTTCGCGTCGAGCACCTCCGCCGGAATGCCTAGCTCACGGGCGCGTTCCGCCGCCTTGGCCTCGTCATCGAGCGCATGCTGGGTCTTGCACAGCATGAGCAACCCCTTCTTCACGAGGCCGAAATCGTTGTCCGGCAGCGCGGCCAGTTCCTCGAACTCACTGCGGCTCGCCAGGCTCAGGTCGCGGAGCAGCGGCGCGGACCGGGCGACGTGTTCGGGCGAACAGGCGCGCCAGAAGAGGTAACCCCAGTTCATCAGGTCCAGGTCCAGGCGGGGCTTGATCCAGAACGGGGACTCGGGATTCCACATCCACTTCAGGCCCAACTCCACCATGCCCGGGGCCGCCAGCGGGATGAAATGGCTGGGCACGATCATCCCGGCGTTGCCGAAGGAGCAGCCGTCGCGTTGCTCAGGATTGCGGTCCACCACGGTCACGGCAAAACCGCGCCGCGCGCAATAGTAGGCCGCGCTCAGGCCGATTACGCCGCCGCCGAGGATCAGGATGTGTTTTGTTCCGCTCATGTCGAAGCGCCGTAATCGTGTTGCCGGACCGACGGGAAGTCTTGTCCGGAATCGGGGGGCGCCCCGCCAACCATCGCACAGTCGCCGCGGACTACTCGGCGGGAGGTTCGTCCCCGGGCGGGACGGGCGCCTTGGCAGGGCGCAGAGCCGCCTCGATTTCGGCGGCCGTCCTTTGGGCCAGGGCCTGGCGTTCCGCGCGACCGCGGGCGCGGATCACGGCGAGGTCGATCAGGGCGATGAACAGGGCAAAGATCGCGCTGACGGCACACGCCAGCCAATAGAGCAGGAAGGTGGCGCCGCGGAGAGAACTGCCGGCATCGGTGAAGCCGCCCACGAGGAGGAGCAACGAAACCGCCAAAAAGACGAGGCCCAGGCCACGGCGCCAACGGTCGGTCGGAGACATGGCCGGACTCTAGGAAATCCGCCCGGGACCGCCAGCGTTTGCCGCGGGGAGCGCGCGTGGTAGCGTGACGCCATGGCGTTTGAATCATTCCGGGACTTCGTGGAAGCGCTCGACAGTGCGGGCGAGTTGAAACGCATTTCCCAACCCGTCGCCACCGAGTTGGAGATCACCGAGATCGCCGACCGCGAGATGAAGCTGCCCGGCGGCGGCAAGGCGCTGCTCTTCGAGAAACCCACCATCAACGGTGTGGTCTCGCCCTTCCCTGTCGCCATCAACACGCTCGGTTCCTGGAAACGCATGGCCATGAGCATGGGCGTGGACAAGGTGGACGATGCGGCCAAGGAACTCGGCTCCCTGATGAAGGCCAAGCCGCCCACCGGTTTCAAGGAGGCCATCAAGCTCCTCGGCACCGCGTTGGAACTCCGCCATGCCAAACCCAAGACGGTGAAGTCCGGCCCGTGCAAGGACGTGATCCATCGCTACGACGCGCCCGCCAGCCACAAGGGTGCCTGGCCGGACGCGCCCGATTGGCAGAAGGGCACCAACCCCAATCCTCCGACGTTGGCGGACATTCCCATCCTCAAATGCTGGCCGCTCGATGGCGGCCGCTTCGTCACCTTGCCCTGCGTCGTCACCCAGGACCCCGACACCGGCGACCGCAATCTCGGCATGTATCGCATCCAGGTCTATGACGCGCAGACCACCGGGCTTCATTGGCAGCTCCAGAAGGTCGCCGCGCGCCACGGCCGGCGCTACTTCGAGAAGGGCGAACGCATGCCCGTCGCCATCTTCCTCGGCGGCGATCCCATGTTCCCCTTCGCCGCCACCGCGCCGCTGCCCGATGGCTTGGATGAATTCCTCCTCGCCGGCTACCTGCGGAAGAAATCCGTCGAACTGGTGAAGTGCGAGACCAACGATCTCCATGTCCCGGCCAACTCCGACTTCGTCATCGAAGGCTACATGGACCCGACCGAGCCGCTGCGCATGGAAGGTCCCTTCGGCGACCACACCGGCTACTACACGCTGCCCGAGCCGTATCCCGTCTTCCACGTTACGGCCATCACGCATCGCAAGGACGCCGTCTATCCCGCGACGATCGTCGGCATCCCGCCGATGGAGGACTTCTACATCGGCGCCGCGTCCGTGAAGCTCTTCCTGCCGATGTTCCAGATGAACTTCCCGGAGATCGTCGACATCGCGCTCCCGGCCGAAGGCACCTTCCACAACCTCGTCGTCGTCTCCATCAAGAAGACCTACCCCATGCAGGCCTACAAGATCATGCACGGCCTCTGGGGCATGGGGCAGATGATGTTCACCAAATACATCATCGTGGTGGACGCCCACGTGGACGTGCACAACACCAGCCAGGTCCTCTTCCACCTCTTCGCCGACACCGATCCGCAGCGCGACACCATGCTCACCCGCGGCCCGGCCGACGTCCTCGACCACGCCACGCCCACCATCGCCGCCGGCGGCAAGATGGGCTTCGACGCCACCCGCAAACTCCCCGGCGAAGGCTTCCAGCGCCCTTGGCCGCCACTCATCAAGATGGATGAAAGCGTGAAGGCGAAGGTGGAGAATCTGTTTGGACGAGCTTGATATGGCAGAACAGTTTCAATTCGACCTACGCGCCGACTTCTCAGCGGTCATCGGGAAGAACAAAATCATCGCATCGAGCATTGCAGCGAATGGCGAGGCTGTTCTGCTGACCGTCGCGCCTGAATTCGAGAAAGCTGCGTTCGGTCGGGAAGAACGAAAGGGCTTCGCGATTTTTCCGTTCAGCAAAGCCAAACGATTCTACCCAGCGACTTTCATTCGATTAAGTGCCTGCGAAGTCTTGCAGAAGACAGAACTGACCGAAGTGGAGATTGCATTCCCGTCTGTCCAACCATTGCCGGATGGAGAGGTGTTGTTGGTTGGAGCGCGTTGTCACTATCGAGACGGAGACCCAGAAAAGAACGCCGTCGTTTTCAGCCGGGATGGGAAGGTTCTGCGCCAATTCGTCATGGGAGATGGAATCAACAGCGTTCAGACCACAGACGAAGGCATGATTTGGGCTTCGTATTTTGATGAGGGGGTATTCGGAAACTATGGTTGGAATCAACCGATGGGAGCGTCCGGCTTGATTTGCTTTGATTCCGCGGGGCGCATTTTTTGGGAGTTCAACCCACCGCCTGGGTTTGATTCCATCTGCGATTGCTACGCTCTGAACGTTGCGAAGAATGCAGTTTGGGCGTGTTACTACACCGACTTTCCGTTGGTCACAATTGACTCTGACAAGCGAGTCCAAGGTTGGAAGAACGACGTAGGTGGAGCGAGTGCTCTGGCTGTGGATGGCCGACGCGCGCTTTTCTGGGGCGGCTTCGGCGAAAAGCGTTCAAGGTGCGTCGTGCAGGACATCGACACCGAAGCGCTTATCCATTCCCGCGAAATTGAGATTGGCTTGCCCTCCGGGATTGAATTGATGGGCGCAAAAGTTATTGGTCGCGGTTCGACGCTCCATGCTTTCGCTGCGAACTCATGGCTCACGTTCGACATGGGACAAATCGCCTGACCCGACGGTCTGAGAATCCCAACAGGATTCCGGCCCAAGGTCACCGTCTGGCCAACCGCGCCAACCTTGGGCTGGAGGCCGCTGCCCAGTTGCGATATCCTCTGCCGAAACGGCACACCTCTATTTGCCGGCGACGCTTTCTGCAATGGATTCAGAGTCTCGCATCCGCGGTTCTACCCTTGACCCGGTCCCGGAGGAAGCGGGCAGGCCGCCGATCCTGCCGGTTCGCTTTCACCGGGATTCAGCCGGACTCGCGAGGAACGACCCGGAGCGCGGCCTGCGCCCTTCCAAGCACCCCGGAGCCTACTACCTGGATGGGTTGACGGCCGTTTTCGAGCCGGGTGTCCCGCTCCACGGCAATCTCGCCGTGGATCGCCGATACTCGGGTGCGGAAGTGCTGCTGCTCAATCCCGGACCCAACGTCGTCGAGGTTCTGGGGCTCATCAGCCGGTTTCCGGAGATCCGGCGGCTGCACATCGTTGAGCGCGACGCGGCCAACCTCGGGGTCATCCGCCGGGAACTTCAGAAGGAGGTTGGCTGCCGGGAACTTCCCGACTTTGCGGGCTACGTGACGGATATCTGCCATCTGCCTGCGGAACTCGCGGGGGGGTGTGACCTAGTGGTGGAGGTGGATGTCGTTGATCCCAAGGCCGACCGGGTGTTCCGCCTGGAAGCCGTCCAGCAGATCGCCAGCGCGCTGAAGTTGGGGGGGATCTTCTACTCCGCCGGGGTGACCGTCCGCTGGACGGATGGCGTCATCCCGCTGAGCCTGCTCCGAGTCCCTGTCCGTGCGAAACACTTCCGGCAAGTGGGCTATTCCGAGGCCCTGCCGCGGCCGCTATTCTACCTGAAGCATTCGCCCGACGTGCCCGCCAGGCTCGCCGAGGAGGGGCGATGGCGTCGCTGGTGGAGTCGGTGCCGGAGGTGGATCGAGCGGCCGCCCGTCAGCGGCGAAGCGGTGGCCGTGGAGGCGTCGTTTGTGCCGCGGGTCGAGGACGGACGCGGCGAACCCAACGTGGTGCCGTGGGACTTTCTCATTACCAAGCCGGCAGTCCGGCGACCGGCAGTCGATTGGGCACCCAAGGAAGGCGACCGGCTGGGCCCGCTGACGCTGGGCGCCCTCCTCCAGCTCAACCGCCGGACCGGGATGTATGTGTTCCGGGTCCGGGAATGTCCCGAGACCGTGCTCAAGCTCATGAAGCCTTTCGTCGGCGACATTCCGGACGACCCGCTGGAATGGGACCGCCTGCGCAAGAGCAAGACCCTCAAACGCGAAAACCAGGCACTCACCCTTTTGAAGGGACTTCGCTTCATTCCGCAGCGGGTCGCCCATGGATACGATCCGGCCACCGGCTGGTATGCGATCGTCGTGGAGTTCGAAAAGAGCTGCGCGCTCACCACCCTGATTGATCAGAACCACGGCCAACGGGGCCGGAGGGAGGAGACTTCCACCGAGGTGAGGAACGCCCTTGATCTGGTGCTGAGCCTGCTGAAGTCGCTCGCCATCGTCCACGAACGGGGACTGGTCCACCAGGATCTCAAGCCGGCCCACGTGTTTCTGCGCCCGGACTGCCCCGAGGCGGTGCTCATTGACTGGGGCTTGGCCCGCAAGATCGATGAGCCCCTTTCCGAGGAGACGCGGAGCATTTCGTGGCTGCACGCGCCGCCGGAACGGGCAGACCTAGACGTCCGCACTTCGGCCGGAGTCCACCAGGACCTCTATGGGGTGGGGGTGATGCTGATCCAACTCGCCAGTGACGTGAACCTGAACGAGCAGCCCCGCCTGCTGCATGACTACTTCCTGAGGAATGGCCGGATGCCGTCGGCCAAGGAATTGGAGCCGATGTTGCGCCCGCGTTGGAAATGGGCGACGCCGGTCATCGCCCGGGCCATCAGTTCGCGGAAGCAAGTCCCCGGTTATGCCGACAACCGATTCACAAGCGCAGCGGAGATGGCCGCGGAGATCATCCGAAGCTGCGGAGATGCGGCCCCGACTGGCGCCGATCCGGATGGGCTCAATAACAGGGTGTAGCCGAAGACTGGCCGGTGCTCCCTTTCTGCCGGGAACGGAAACTCGCCACCGCGTTTCCCGCGCCCGCGAGATTCGTGACGGATTGCAAAGCCAGCGGGCCGACTCGCATGGCCGCGGGTCGGGCTCACACCCGGTCAACCGCACGACGCCGAAGCCAAAGTCGAGCACGCCGGGAGTGGAACGAAAGACGGCAGGGATCTGGTAAAGGGTTTGCCGACGATCTTCGCCGGCGAAAGCGGCCACCACGCCGGCGTTGAGCAGCACCTTCAATTGCCGGCTCACCCTTGGCCGCGGCTTATCCGGATGGCCGGTGGTCGAGGCCATAACGGTCGGATACCCAGCCGGAGAGCCCAGTTCCGTTGAGCACAAGCGACCCGGACGAATCTTTTTCCTAAGAAACTCCGGGCCGCTCCGTTATCCCGGCAGCACGGCATGGAATCCCCAAGTTTGAACGCGTCCGCTCCCGAGCCCGGGGCCGACCGCAGCGAGTTCATCCGGGCGGCCCTCGAACGGTTTGAGGCGCCGCTGGTGAGCTACGCGCTCGGCCTGACGGGCGAACTGGAGGCGGCGCGCGACGCGGTGCAGGACACCTTCCTGCGCCTCTGCGAACAGCCGCCGGGCACGGTGGACGGCCACCTTGCCCAATGGCTCTTCATCGTCTGCCGGAACCGGATTCTCGACGTGCGCCGAAAGGATCGTCGCATGACCGCCCTCACCGAAGTCGAACTCGAACACCGGGCCGCCCCGGACCCCACACCGGCCGAAGCCGCCGACACCCGCGACCGCGCCGGCCGGGTGGATGAATTGCTGGCCGACCTGCCCCTGAACCAGCGCGAGGTGGTGCGGCTGAAGTTCCAGCACCAGCTCAGCTACCAGGAGATCGCCGCCGTCACCTCGCTCACGGTGACCAACGTGGGGTTTCTCCTCCACACCGCGTTGAAGACGTTGCGCGGCCGTCTGGATCGCCTCGAACGCCTGCCTGCCTGAGCCCACCCACCGCAACCCGTCGCCCGAACATCGCATGAAACTTTCCCCCGATTCCCCCGAACTGACCGCCTACGCCCTCGGCGAACTGAACCCGGCCGAACGCGCCGCCGTGGAAGCCGCCCTCGCCGATTCGCCCGAATTGCGCGCCGAGCTCGACGAGTTGCAGCGGACCATCGGCTCGCTCGACGCCGAATTTGCCGCGGAACCGGCCGTGGCGCTGTCGTCCGAACAGCGCGCCGCCATAGTAGGGCAGGCGGCGGTTGCGCCCGAGGCTGATCCTGTAGGAACTGAGGTAACGAGGCTCACTTCTCGTTCGACCGAGACTGAACCGACTCGCGACTCAGAGAGCCGCGCTCCCGGCTGGATCACGCGCCTGCTGGCGTGGCGGCAGCAATTGATCTGGGCGGCGGCCGGCGCCTGTGCGCTGGCGTTGACGTTTTCCTTCTGGCCGCGGCAGCGGGAGGCCGTGGAGCGGTTCAACGAACTGCGTTATCAGACCCCGCCGCCAGCAAAGGACGTTCCGGTGGCGCCGCCGGCAATCGCGCCGGCTGCGGCCGCGGATAAACGAGCGAACGCAGGGGGCTCCCGCTCCGAGTCGTTGGAGTCCGTGACGGTGACCTCGGCGACGGTCCCGGTCAGGAAACAGGAAGGGCCGGCGGCCGCTGCGCCGGCGGCCCAACTGGTTCCCGGCACCGCCGGGCCCGCTCCCCAGATGAACATGGATCCTGCCTTAGCCCGACGGTATGGCGGAGTGCCGGTGTCTAGGCCGGCGCCCTCGGTTCTACCGCCCGGCGCAGTCCCGGAGCCCGTGCTAGGCCAGCGCTACGGCTTGGCGCCGTCCGTAGGACGAGATTCATCAGCGCGGTCCAAGCCGCTGGTCATGGAACGCTCCGTGGCGGCGGCGTCACCCGGTTATGTCGGCGGCACCGTGAGTTCGGATGCCGCGGCGCCCGAGGGATGGTCTGACAGCAGCTCCCGGTATCGGGCCATCGCCCCGTTCTACCCACAGCCGGGCGGTGAGGGTTACGACGCGTTTGCCGACAACGACTTCAAGGCGGTCGCCAGTGCGCCGCTCTCGACCTTCAGCCTGGACGTGGACACCGCGAGCTATGCCAACGCCCGCCGGTTCCTGCGCGAAGCTTCCCTGCCGCCGCGCGACGCGGTGCGGCTGGAGGAGCTGATCAACTACTTCCGCTACGATTACCCGCAACCGCAGGGCGAACATCCCTTCCTCGCCTCTATCGAAGTCGCCGAATCGCCCTGGAAAGACGGCCACCAGCTCGTCCGCCTCGGCCTGCAGGCCCGGGCCGTGGACCGGCGCGAACGGCCTGCGGCAAACCTCGTGTTCCTCGTGGACGTGAGCGGTTCGATGGCGCCGGAGAACAAGCTCCCACTGGTGAAGCGTTCGCTCCGGTTGCTGCTCGATCGCCTGACCGACCGTGATCGCGTTGCGCTCGTCACCTACGCCGCCGGGTCGCAGGTCGTGGCCGAGTCCACGCCGGTCAACGCGGCCGGCAAGGCGAAGCTGCTCGCCAAGATCGAGGCGCTGCGGGCCGGCAGCGGCACGCACGGCAGCGCAGGGATCCAGTCGGCCTACGCGCTCGCGGCGAAGCACTTCAACGCCGAGCAGGTCAATCGCGTGATCCTGTGCAGCGACGGCGACTTCAACGTGGGCATCACCGACCGCGGCCAACTGCTCGATTTCATCACCGAGCGCGCCAAGACGGGTGTGTTCCTGAGCGTGCTCGGCTACGGCCTGGGCAATTACCAGGACATCACCATGGAACTGCTGGCCGACAAGGGGAACGGCAACTACGCCTACGTGGATTCGTTCACTGAGGCCCGCAAGGTGCTGGGCGAACAGCTCGAAGGCACGCTGGTGACGGTGGCCAAGGACGTGAAGGTGCAGGTCGAATTCAACCCGGCCCGCGTGAAATCCTATCGGCTGCTCGGCTACGAAAATCGCGCGCTCCGGGACCGTGACTTCAACGACGACACCAAGGATGCGGGCGAAGTCGGGGCGGGCCACCAGATCACCGTCCTCTACGAACTCGAACCGGCGGGGCCCAACCTCACGGGCGTGGACGCGTTGCGTTATCAGGCGAAACCCGAGGAAGCCGAGCTGAAGAAGCGGCTCAAGTCGGGTCACGGCGACGAATTGCTGAACCTCAAGCTGCGCTACAAGCTGCCCGACGGCGAAACCAGCCGGTTGGTCGAAACGCCCGTGAAGGACGGCGACCGCGAGTTCGCGCAAGCCAGTGCCGACTTCAAGTTCGCCGCCGCCGTCGCCGGCTATGGCATGCTGCTCCGGCAATCGCCGCACCGGGGCGAACTCACGTGGGAAAAGATCTCACGGCTCGCCGAACAGGGCCTGGGCGAGGACAAGGAAGGCTACCGCGCGGAGTTCGTGGACCTCATCCGGCGGGCCCAACAACTCGGCGGCGTGATGCCCATGCCTGAACCAATGCCGGTGCCGATGTTGAAGCGGTGAAGGCGCGCCAAAGTTCTTCCGGCGGGACGCCGGCAGGACTTTGGGAACACACTGGCCTCACCGGCGTCGCCGCCTATGCTCGCGCCATGCCGGTCACACGCGCCGAACTCGAAGCCCGCGAACGCCAGTTCCTCGCCCCCTTCGCCCAGATGAGCGGCGACACCCGGGGGCGCGTCCACGCCGAAGAACCGCCGACCTGGCGCACCCAGTTCCAGCGCGACCGCGACCGCGTCATCCACAGCCGCGCCTTCCGCCGGCTGGAATACAAGACGCAGGTCTTCCTCAACGGCACCGGTGATCACCTGCGCACGCGCCTCACGCACACGATGGAGGTTGCCGCCATCTCCCGGAACATCGCCCGCGCGCTCCGGCTCAACGAGGACCTGGCCGAGACCATCGCGCTCGCCCACGACCTCGGCCATTCGCCTTTCGGCCACCGCGGAGAACACGTCATCGACCAGCTCATGAAGGATCACGGCGGGTTCGAGCACAACCGCCAGAGCCTGCGCATCGTGGAGGAACTCGAGCGCAAGTATCCGCGCTTTGCCGGCCTGAACCTTTCCTGGGAGGTCCGCGAGGGCCTCGCCAAGCACCAGACCCATTACGACACCCCGCCCGGCGGCGAAGCCTTCCCGCATCACCAACCGTCGCTGGAGGCCCAGATCGCCAACCTTGCCGACGAAGTCACCTACTACAGCCACGACCTCGACGACGGGCTCGACTGCGGCCTGCTCGACGAGAAGAAGCTGCTCAGGGAGGTGAAGGTCTGGGCGTTGGCGGCGCGGCATGTGAAGCGGGAGTTCGGCGACCTTCCCGACGAAAGCCGCCGCTACTACACCATTCGACAGATCATCGACCAACAGGTCACGGACGTCGTGCTGAACACCGAGGCCGCTATCGCCGCCGCAAAGGTGAAGTCGGCCGATGACGTCCGCGCCTGCCGCCGTTCGCTCGTGCGTTACAGCCCGGAGCGGAAAAAGCAGAACCAGGAACTGCGGAAGTATCTTTACCAGAACCTTTACTACTCCAAGGCCGTGGACGAACCGAACAAGCGCGCCATCCGGATGCTCGCGGAAGTCTTCAAGAGTTACCTGGAAAACCCGGCCGAGATGGGCGAAGGCGCCCGCCGCCGCGTGAAGACCGACGGCCTCCACCGCGCCGTGTGCGACTACGTGGCGCTGATGACCGACCGATTCTGCATGAAGGAACACCGCCGGCTGTTTGGGTTGGATCTGGGGATTTAGCGCGCTACATCGAGTGATTGGAGAATTCAAAACCTTATATCGCCATCGTTATGATCCGAGGTTCTTTAGCCCTCATTTGCATCGGTATGCTTACGGTTCAGGCGCAACAGTTCCTTAATCTCGACTTTGAAGATGCAAGACTCCCACTTACGCCGATTCCGGGGGACGTATATCAACGGGTAGCTGTAGATCATGCAATTCCCGGTTGGCGTCTGTTTACTGGTGACCTTGAAGAAGAAGGAATCCTTTATCGAAACAGCTTCTTTTCTGGAACTGCGGGGTGGAACCTAGTCGACGATCGGACTGCTCTTGGAATTTCCGGATTCTCGGTTCACCTTTTGAGTGGCGTGAGTGTTCACGGAGGAGGCATGATCGATACCAGCTTGCGCCAAACTGGGTTGGTTCCTGCTGATGCGAAAACGCTCTCGTTTGGCGGCGGCACATACAATTCGACCGTTTCTCTCGACGGTGTTGCGTTGGAGTTGCTGCCCCTCGGTGATGGCAGGTATGGAGCTGACATTAGTGTTTTTGCCGGGCGCACTGTGGAACTTCGGTTTACGGCAGATTACTCGCTGGACCGGCCTTGGAACGACCAAGGAGCGATCTGGGTGGACAGTGTTCGGTTCTCCAGTGTCCCGCTGGTGCCGGAACCGTCCATTTGGGCGTTGCTTGGGCTTGGCGCTGTGTTCGGTATCGGCCTTTGGATCAGGCGGTGAGAGTTTCGCGCGTTGAGTCTTCGCCCCTTTGCGTGAGCCTCCGCCGGTGCCATGAACGCCCCGCGTCCTGAAACGCCCAAGCCGGAGCCCGCCCCAGCGCCCACGCTCGCCTCGCCGGTGACGTGCGTGTGGGGCGTCGGCTCGGAGCGGGCGGCGTTGCTGGCCCGGTTGGACATACAGACGGTCGGCGACCTGCTGCTGCACCGGCCGCGGCGTTACGAGGACCGGCGCAACTTCCAGCCCATCCGCGAACTCAAGGAAGGCGAACCCGCCACCGTTCGGGGAAAGGTCGTGGCGATGGGCACCAACCGCTTCAAGTCGGGCAAGTTCGTCTTCGAACTCATCGTGGAGGACGGCTCGGCGCGCCTGCATTGCCGCTGGTGGAACCTCGGCTTCATGGAGCGCTTCTTCGCCGTCGGCGACGACGTGCTGGTCTTCGGCAAGCTCCACACGCTGCGGCCGCGCACGATGGACCATCCTGAGACCGAGAAGGTGCTGGCGGACGACGAGGAACAGGTCCACCTCAACCGCATCGTGCCGGTCTATCCCGCGACCGAAGGCCTCAGCCAGCGCGTGTTGCGCGGCCTGACTTGGCGCGCTTTGCAGGCGCATGGCGCGGAGTTCGCCGACCCGCATCCGGAACTCGATCTCGCTGCCATCCGCATCCATCCGACCGACGACGCCCGCGGCAAGCAGCTCGTGCTCGAAGCCCGGCCGTTGCTCCCGCGCGCCGAGGCGGTCCGCTCGCTGCATTTCCCCGCCGAACTCACCGACGCCGACCGCGCCCGCCAGCGGCTGGCCTTCGACGAGTTCATTGGCCTCCAGTTCGAGATCCAGCAGCGGCGTTTGAACTTCGAGCGCAGCCTGCGCGCGCTGCCATGCACCGGAGACAACCGGCTGATGAAGCCGTTCCTCACCGGACTGGGCTTCTCGCTGACGGGCGCGCAGCAGCGGGTGCTCCGGGAAATCCGCGCCGACTTTGGCGGCAAGGTGCCCATGCGCCGGCTGCTTCAGGGCGACGTCGGCTCCGGCAAGACCCTGGTCGCGGCGTGCGCCGCCCTGATGACCCTGGAAAGCGGCTTCGACGTGGCGGTGATGGCGCCGACGGAGATCCTGGCGGAACAGCTTTGGCAGAACTTCCGGAAGTGGTGTGAACCGCTTGGCATCCCGGTGACCATTTGGACAGGCAGCCGGAAGTCCGACGGAACGGATGAAGCTCTTTTCCGGGGCGCGGCGGGCAATGGGTCCAAGGTAACGATCGGAACCCACGCGTTGATCGAAGCTGGGTTCAAGTCCGAACGGCTGGGGCTCGCCATCATCGATGAGCAACACAAGTT
>JBEISV010000680.1:0-1707 GCA_040375265.1 Verrucomicrobiales bacterium | reverse complement strand
CGGATGCGGCACACCCTTGCCGAATTCCCGGACGCCCGAATCCGAGGCAAACATCGTGTTCGGCTGGATTGCGAACGCCCGCAGGTCGTCCTCGTTCATGCCGTGGAATACGCCGCTGCCGCCGCCGCGGGACTGGAGTTCCAGGATCAGCTCGATCTGGTCGTCGAGTGTGTCCGCGCCGCGCCGCCGTTTCGCCGCCTCGGCAATGTTCAGGCCGATCAACGCGCGGTCCGGCGGGTAATCCGCGATGACGGCGTAGCGGTAGTCGCCGCGTTTGCCGGTGGCGATCCGTTCCTTCATGGCGGCAATCATCGCCGCCTTCTGCGCCGGATCGGCGAGGCGTTCGCGGAACTTGCCGCCTTCCCGGAACTCTTCCGGCACGAGCTGGCTCAGGCCGGTGCTGGAGGCGGTGTAGGCATATTGATCCTGCGTCACGTCGAGTCCCTGGCGCCGCGCTTCCGCGAGGGCGGCGAGGACCTCGTTGGTGCGGCCC
The DNA here is from genome assembly GCA_040375265.1 of Verrucomicrobiales bacterium. GTDB lineage: Bacteria > Verrucomicrobiota > Verrucomicrobiia > Limisphaerales > UBA9464 > CAIWAH01. The sequence continues at coordinate 1,214 of JBEISV010000680.1, read as the reverse complement.
CAGGAGGCGTTGCCGCTCAGCTTGAGGTGCGACACCTGCACCCGCACGCCGCCCTCGCGGCCGATGCGGAAGGCTTCCTGCAAGGCGGTGAGGATCTCCCGCCCTTCGTCGCGCATGTGGGAGGCGTAGATGCCGTCGAAGCGGCCGACCACCTTGGCCAGTTCGACGAGTTCCTCCGTCGGCGTGAACGTGCCCGGCAGGTAGATGAGCCCGGTGGAAAGCCCGACCGCCCCGGCGCGCATCCCCTGCTCCACCAGCGCCTTCATCCGGCCCAACTCTTCGGCCGTCGCGGGCCGGCGGAATGACCCGCCCATCACCTGCGACCGCACCGAACCCTGTCCCAGCAGCAAGGCGACGTTGACCGCGACGTTGGTCGTCTCGATTTGCCGGAAGAAGGTGCCCACGTCGGTCGCCGAGGAACCGCAGTTGCCCACGACCACCGTGGTCACGCCCATGCGGACGAAGTTCTCGGCCAGCGGCAGTTCCGCCACCTCGTCGGCGTGGGTGTGGACGTCGATGAATCCCGGCGCGACCAACAACCCGGTGGCGTCGATCACCCGCCCCGCGTCGCCTACCGGCCGGCCGAGCGCCACGATCCGGCCGTCCTTCACCGCGACGTCGGAGAATTGCGCGGGGGTGCCGGCGCCGTCGAGCACGCGCCCGCCACGAATCAGGACATCGAAGTCGGCGGCCCAGATGTTCTCCGCCAAGAAGCAACCGGCGAGGCAACCAAGCAGATGACTCCAGCGGGCTTTCGACATGGGATCAGTGAATTGCTAGTCCGCCAAATACGCATCCAACCACCGGTTCGCCCCGTCGATGTCCGTGAAGACCCCGTCGAGCTGCGCCTCGAACGCCGCCGTGAGGATCGCCTTGAACACCGGGCCGGCTTCCAGGCCGCGTTCCAGCAGGTGCCGGCCGAGCAGGATCGGCTTCGGCGCCTCGGCCTGGAGCTGGAGTTCCTTCGCCAGCGTCAGCATCGGTTCCAGGCCGTCGGGCCAGCCCTTCTTCAGCGGCGGTCGGCCGGAGGAATCGGCGATCAGCACGAAGGCGAGTTCCTCGATCGTCGCCGGGGCCAGCCGGTTGGCGAGGCGGCGCACCGAACGCGGAGTCTGTTCCTGCAAGTGCGCCAGATGGTTCGCCACCAGCGGCGGGACGCGGGCCAGCAGCGAGTGCGAAGCGCCGATTCGGTGCAGGAAAACTTCCGCGATGGG
>JBEISV010000473.1:0-3803 GCA_040375265.1 Verrucomicrobiales bacterium | reverse complement strand
GCTCATCCAGCGGTTCATCACCTCGAACCCGAGTCCCGGCTACGTGGCGCGGGTCTCCGCGGTGTTTGCCGACAACGGCAGCGGTGTGCGTGGCGACCTGAAGGCGGTCCTTCGCGCCATCTTGCTCGATCCCGAGGCCCGCGACCCTCAGAAGCTGAATGAACCCACCTGGGGCAAGCTGCGCGAGCCGTTCCTCCGGGTCGTGAACTACGCCCGCGCCTTCAACGCCTACTCGACCTCCGGCCACTACGCGCTCGACCAGTTCACCCTCGACCACATGCAGGACCCCATGAGCGCGCCCAGCGTGTTCAACTTCTTCCTGCCCGCCCACAGCCCGCCCGGACCGATCACACAGCAGGGACTCGTGGCGCCGGAATTCCAGATCATCAACGCCAGCTCCGCGATCACCGGCCCGAACTACTTCTGGAACTCAATCGGCGGCGACCTGCATCGCTACGGCCACGGACGCGCCGAATACGTGGTCCGGCTGAACCTCGACCATGAACTGGGCCTGGTAGCGCCCGCGGCCCAGATCGCCGAAAACGTGCCGGCCGGACCGCCCGGCGACATCGATGCGCTGCTGCGCCGGCTCGACCTCGTGCTCACCGGCGGCACGCTTTCGCCGCCCCACTTCCAGCTCATCCGCGAAGCGATGGAACGCGTCGGCCCGCCCAGTTGGCAGTGGCATCGCGAACGCCTCCGCCTCGCGATCTACCTCATCGTGACCTCGGCCGACTACAACGTGCTGCGCTAACCGTTCCCGCTCACTTCGCCATGAAATCGTTCTCTTCCGTCTCGCGCCGCACGTTCCTCGGACAGGCCAGTTGCGCCGCCGTCAGTTCGCTCCCCGTGCTCAACACCCTGCTCGGCCTGCGTCTTGCCGAGGGCATCTCCCAGGCCGCCGCGCCCGCCGCCGGCGAATACCGTGCGCTCGTCTGCCTGTTCCTCTCCGGCGGCAACGACTCGTTCAACCTGCTCGTGCCGCGCGAGGCCTCCGCCTACGCGACCTACCGTTCGGTGCGCGCCGACCTCGCGCTGGCGCCGGACCAACTCATCGACATCCATCCCACCGGCCAGCCGACCTACGCCGTCCACGGCGCCGTGCCGGAAGTGGCCAACCTCTTTGAGTCCGGGAAGGCCGCCTTCGTCGCCAATGTCGGCACGCTCATTGAACGGGTCGCCAACCGCGCCCAGGTCGAGCAGAACCTGCGACGCCTGCCGCTCGGGCTCTATTCTCACTCCGACCAGACCGAGCAGTGGCAGACCAGCATCCCGCATTCCCGCAGCGGCATCGGCTGGGGCGGCCGCATGGCGGACCTGCTCCGCGAACTGAACCCCAACCAGATCGTGCCCATGCAGGTGTCGCTCAACGGCGGCAACGTCTGGCAGACCGGCAACCAGGTCGCCGAATACGCCATCACGCCCGACGGCGCCGTCGGCTTGAACCGCTACAGCTCGACCTGGGAGGAATACCAGGACCTCGGCAACGCCCTCAGCACCGCGGTGGACAGCCAACTGGGGCAGCAATACTCGAACCTGCTCGCCCAGACCTTCAACACGCGCAAACGCCTGGCCCTCGACGCCTACAAGATCTTCAGCGCCGCCACCGCCGCGCCGCTGCCCAATGGCATCACGTTCCCCGACACCTTCACCGGGAAGCGCCTCGAAATGGTCGCCCGCGCCATCCAGGGCCGCACCGGGATCGGCGCCCTCCGGCAGACCTTCTTCGTCGAGCGCACCGGCTGGGACCATCACGACGACGTGATCCTGAACCAGGGCACGATGCTCCCGGAAATCAGCGCGGCCATCGACGCTTTCCATAAGGCGATGGAAGCCCTCGGGCTCCAGGACCAAGTCACGCTCTTCACCGCCTCCGACTTCGGCCGTTCGCTCACCAGCAACGGCCGCGGCTCCGACCACGCCTGGGGCGGCAACCAACTCGTGGTGGGCGGTGCCGTGAAAGGCCGGAAGCTCTACGGCCAATACCCGTCGCTGGCCGTGAATCCCGAAACCGGTCCCGAAGTGAACCCGCTCGACGTCGGCCGCGGCCGCCTGATCCCTACGACGAGCTGCGACGAATACTTTGCCGAACTCGCGCTCTGGCTGGGCGTGAGCCCGACCAACCTGCCGCTCGTGCTCCCGAACATCGGCAACTTCTACAGCCCCTCGCCGACCGCCGGACCGTTGGGCTTCCTCGGCTGAGTCCCAGGCGCGGCGCACTCTCACGGCAACACCGTCCGACTGGGTGGCAGCAAGCCCCCCGCAAACGGCGTTGCCGCGCTCGCGGCCAGGGGCCAGCCTGACCTGTCCCCGGAGAATTCCACCTCACCTCGGCTATGAACGATCAGGCTTCGCCTCCGTCCGCCCCGCCCGCCCGCCGGCTCCAGTCCCTCGACGCCTACCGCGGGCTGATCATGTTCACGCTCCTCTGCGGCGGCCTCTTCCACTCGCTGAAGGGGCGTCCGACCTGGCACTGGCTCTTCCTCCAGAACGAACACGTCGCCTGGGCCGGCTGCGTTTACTGGGACCTCATCCAGCCGTCGTTCATGTTCATGGTCGGCGTCTCGATGCCGTTTGCCTTCGCCCGCCGGTCGGAACTCGGTGATTCCTGGAACCGCCAGCTGGGCCACGCCATGGTCCGCGCCTTCAACCTGATGGCCATCGGCATCCTGCTCGACCACTTCGGCTCGGAAAAGATCCAGCCCGGGATCATCCGGGTGCTCCAGCAGATCGCCCTCGGTTACCTCGTCGCGTTCTTTGTCGTCGGCCGAGGCTTGCGCACGCAGGGCCTGGTCGCGGGCTCAATCCTGGTCGGTTACCAACTGCTCTGGATGTTCAACCCATGGAATGGCCCCGGTGGTCCGTGGGCGATGGGCAACGAGAACCTGGGCAGCGCGTTCGACCGCTGGCTGATCGGCCGGAACTATTCCGGCTACTACGTCGGCCTGAACGCGATTCCCGCGGCCGCCACGATCATTTTCGGGGTCATGGCCGGGACGCTCATTGCCAATGCGGATTGCGGATTGCGGAACGCGGATTTGAAGAATCAGAACCTCGTGACCTCGGATCCTACGAAGCGGAAGGTCTGTCTTACGCTGCTCATCGCCGGTCTCGGCGGCATCGCATTCGGCCTCGCCGTCAGCCCGTGGTTTCCGCTGATCAAACGCATCTGGACCCCGAGCTTCGCCGTCTACGCGGGCGGCTGGACGACCCTGATGCTGCTCGCCTTTTACTGGGCCATCGAGGTGCGGGGCTGGCGCGGCTGGTCGTTCCCGCTGGTGGTCGTCGGCACAAACTCCATCGCCGCCTACGTGCTCGGGAATGCCTTCGGCGGCTGGTTCCGGAGCGCCAGCGGCGCGTGGATCGCCTGGCTGAAGGAGCCGCTCGGTGACGTTGGTTTTCCGATTCTGCAACGCGGCCTGTTCGCCGTCGCCGCCTGGGCCGTGCTTTGGTGGCTGTGGCGCCGGAAGCTCTTCTTCAAGGCCTGACCCGGCCGTTTCCGGCGCTGGCATTCACCGAATTTCCCCGGCACGCTCGCGCCATTCCGACTCGCTGATGAATCTGCCGAACCAGCTGACCGTTTCCCGCCTCGTCCTCACCGGGCTGTTCCTGGTGGTGATGTTCGCCGAGTTCCGCGGCCACGAAACGGTGGCGCTCGTGCTCTTCAGCGCGGCCGGCATCACAGACTTCCTCGATGGCCGCATTGCCCGGCAGCGCGGGCTCATCACGAATTTCGGCATCCTCATGGACCCGCTGGCGGACAAGATCCTGACCTGCTCGGCGTTCATCGCGTTCGTCGGCCG
>JBEISV010000124.1:0-10732 GCA_040375265.1 Verrucomicrobiales bacterium | reverse complement strand
TTCGCCGCGCCGACGGATCTCATTGGCAAGGACGACTACCAGATGGGCTGGCACGCCCAGGCGGACCGCTACCGGGCCGATGACCGGCGGATCATCGAGGAGGACACCACGCGCCTGCACATCGAGGAACCACTGACCCTGTCCAACGGAACGACCATCACGCTCCTCACCAGCAAGACGCCCTTGCGGAACGCCGCCGGCGAAATCACCGGCGTGCTGGGCACCTACCTTGACATCACCGCCCGCAAGGAAGCCGAGGCCGCCCGCACCCATCTGGAAACCCAACTACGTCAGGCCCAGAAAATGGAAGCCATCGGCACCCTGGCCGGCGGCATCGCGCACGACTTCAACAACATCCTCGGCGTCATCCTCAGCAACGCCCAGTTGGCGGCGCTCGACTCTGCCCCCGGCCATCCCGCCGCGGAAAGCCTCGCGGAAATCACCGCCGCCGGGCAGCGGGCCAAGGCGCTGGTCGAACAGATCCTCGCCTTCAGCCGGCAGCAGCCGACCCACCGGCGGATCGTCGATGGGCCGGCCATCGTGACGGAAGTCGCCCGGTTCCTGAAGGCGACCTTGCCGGCCAGCGTGGACTTCGTCACCGAACTGGAACCCGGCTGTCCGCCGATCCTCGCGGACGCAACCCAGGTTCACCAAATCCTCGTCAACCTGGTGACGAACGCCTGGCACGCGTTGGGCGACCAGCCGGGCCGCATCCGCCTCGGGCTGCGGTCGGTGCCGGTGCCGGAGGAGAACCTCCCGCCGATCCCGGACTTGCCGGCGGGAAGATATGTCCGCTTCACCGTGAGCGACACCGGCTGCGGCATGGATTCGGCGGCCCTGAAACGCATCTTCGACCCGTTCTTCACGACCAAACCTCCCGGCCAGGGCACGGGGTTGGGATTGTCGGTCGTGCACGGCATCGTCCAGCAGCATCACGGCGCCATCCAGGTGGAAAGCCAGCCGGGCGTTGGCTCCACCTTCACCGTCTACCTGCCGGCCGCCGCGCCCGTCCCCACCGCGGTGCCGCCCGGCGCCGAGCCGGCCAACCGGCCCACGTCGGGCCTGCGGGTGCTGGTGCTAGACGACGAGGAGGCGCTGCTCCAGGTCAGCCGGCGGTTGCTGACCCGGCTGGGACACCGGGTGGAGGGATTCGGTCAACCCGCCGCCGCGCTGGCCCGGTTGCGCGAAGACCCGGGCGCCTTCGACCTCGTCATCACCGACTTCAACATGCCCGGCCAATCTGGCCTGGCCATCGCCGCCGAAATCTTCCGGCTCCGGCCCGGACTGCCCGTCCTGCTGGTCTCGGGAAAGGTGACCGATGACCTGCGGCGGCGGGCGCACGAACTGGGAATCCGCGAAGTGCTGACCAAGCCGGTCGCCCTCCACGACCTGACAGCGGCGGTGCAGCGGGTGGCCGCGCACGGTGGGAGCTGAGCCGGAAGAACCGGAACCTAATCCCACCGGCGCAGGATGAGGGCGCAATTGGTTCCGCCGAAGGCGAAGGAATTTTTCAGGACGTATTCCGGCCGCGCCGCGAGGGCTTCGCCGCGGACGAAGTTCAGCGGGCAACGCGGGTCGGGTTCGTCCAGGTTCCGGCACGGCGGAATGAGCCCGTGGCGCAGGATCAGCAGCGTGGTCACCGTCTCCACACCGGCGGTCGCGCCCATTAGGTGGCCGAGCTGGGCCTTGGTGTTGGTCACCGGAATGGCGTCCACCGCGTCGCCGAAGGCCGTCCGGAGCGTGGCGGCTTCCACCACGTCGGCCAGGTCGGTGCCGGTGCCGTGGGCGTTGACGTAGCCGATCTGGTCCGGCCGGAGCCCCGCCATGGCGAGCGCCTTCCCAATGGCGCGGACCTGCTGGGCGCTGTCGGGCACGACAATGTGCTTCGCGTCGCAGGTCGAGCCGTAGCCGACCAGTTCGGCGAGGATGCGGGCGCCGCGGGCCTGCGCGGAGTCGAGCGATTCGAGGACGAACCCGGCGGCGCCTTCGCCCATGACGAGTCCGTCGCGTTTCAGGTCGAAGGGCCGTGAGGACCGTTCCGGCTCGGGAATCTTCGACAGCACGCCGAGTCGGTTCCATGCGGCGAAGGTCGGCAGGTCGAGCCCGTAGTCGGCGCAGGCGGCCACGGCCTGGTCGGCCAGCCCGAAGCGGATGCGAAGGAAGGCGTCGCCCAGCGCGATGGAACCGGTCGCGCAGGCGCAGCTCACGACGAAGCTGGTGCCGGTGAGCCGGTAGCGGATGGACGCGATGTTGGCCGGCCGGTTGAACATGGACCGGATCACCGTGGTAGGCCGCAGCTTGCGGTAGCCGCCGTCGGTGAAGGTCTGCATCGCGGCGTTAGTGAAGGCGCCGTTGCCGTGGCCGGTGCCGAGGATGAGGTCGTGGGGCAGCTCGGTCTGGCCGTCGGTCGGCCAGCCGGCGTGCTCCAGCGCCGCGCCCACGGCGAAGAGCGCGAGCTGGTTCGCGCGGTCGGGATCGTCGAGCCCGAAGCGGTCGGTGGCCGCGCGCAGCAGGTCGTCCGGGATGCAGCCCGCGTGCTTGACCGGCAGCGGCGAGTCATCGGGCACATGCGGCACGCGCGAGATGCCGCACGCGCCGGCGCCAAGGTTGGTCCAGAACGTGTCGAGGTCGCACCCAAGGGCGGTTGCGACCGAGGCGCCCGTGAGGACGACGCGACGGGGAAGCGATGCCAGTTCAGCAGCCACGATGGCGCGAGGAAATCACGGCGGCGGCGCCCGGGCGAGCGCGGTGTGGGCGGACCGCGACGCGCCGCTACCGTCGCCGTTTGGCCGCCAAGTCGGCTTCTTCCTCGCCGAGCAGGATTTCCAGCATCCGCGCGGGGCGGTTCAGGAAGTCGCGGGTGATCAGGAAGTGCTCCGTCTCCTCGTAGCGGGTTTCGCGGATGCCGTGCGGGCCGAACTCGTAGATGCGCGCGTGGGGATACGCCAGGAGGATGGGCGAGTGGGTCGCGATGACGAGCTGGCTGCGGTGGTAGACCAGCCGGTGGAGCAGCGTGAGGACGCTCAATTGCCGCTGGGGCGACAGGGCGGCCTCCGGTTCGTCGAACAGGTAAACGCCATCGCCCTGGAGGCGGTTCGTGAGCAGCGCGAGGAAGGACTCGCCGTGGGACTGGGCGTGGAGTGACTTGCCACCGTAGGCGCGGTAAGGCGGACCCGGGCTTTGGCTGCCGAAGGTCTCTTCCGCCTCCTCAATTTCCGAGGCGACGTTGTAGAAGCTTTCAGCCCGCAGGAACCAGCCGTCGGTGAAGTGACCGTGGCGATCCAGGGTGAGGAAGTCGTGCAGCGGTGAATGCGTGACCCGCGTGCTGACCGTGTGGTCGCGGCTCCCACCCTCGGCATTGAACCGCAGCTTCACCGCGAGGGCCTCCAGCAACGTGGATTTGCCGGAGCCATTCTCCCCGATGAAGAACGTCACCGCCGGATGCAGCTCCAGACGTTCCAGCGACCGGATGGCGGGCAGGTGGAACGGGTAGGCGTCGAAGCCTGGCACGGCTTCCCGGCGCAGCCGCAGGGCGGAAACGAAACCGCCGCCGGCGAACTGCGGATCGGCTGCCGGCCCGAGGGGCAGGCGTGACTGGCGGGGACGGCTGGAATTCATGTCGGGCTGGGTTCAGGCAAAGTCATGCGAGGGCGCGGTGGGCAGGCGGCGGCAGTCCAGCCATTCGATGCGGTGCGCGCGGACGTGGAGGGTCCGGTGCCGGCTTTGCACGATGCCGTCGATCACCAGGAACGGTTCGCCGGTGAGCACCAGCCGCCGGGCTTCAAACAGCGCCGGCGCCACGATGGCGTTGCTGATGCCGGTCTCGTCTTCCAGGCTGACGAAGCAGACGCCCTTGGCCGTGCCGGGACGTTGCCGGCAGATGACCTGCCCGGCGATCCGGACGGCCTGCCCGTCCCGGGCGTTTTCCAGGTCGCGCGCCCGCCACACGTCGGGCAGCCGGTCGCGGATCAGGGCCATGGGATGCGGGCCGGTGGACAGCCGCATGGCCTGGTAATCGGCCGCCAGCCGTTCGTGGGCGTCCATCGGGCGGAGCGGTTGGGGCGCTGTGCCCGGCTCGTCCGCAAAGAGTTCGCCCTGCCGCAGCGGTTGCTCGGCCTCCCACAGCGCGGAACGCCGGTGCTGGCCGAAGACGTTCAGCGCGCCGAGGGCGGCGAGCGTGCGCCGTTCTTCCTGCTGGAGGGTTGTGCGCGCGAGGAAGTCGGTCAGGGAGACGAACGGCCGCGCCGCCCGTTCCGCCAGCAGCCGGGCCACGGATTCCCGGCGCAGTCCCTGCACCTGCAGGAAACCGAGCCGGATCGAGCCGTCGGCCTCGATGACACACTCCCAGCGCGAACGCCCGACGCAGACCGGCCGGATCTGCACGCCGTGCGACTTGGCGTCGCGGATCAGCGTGGCCGGCGAGTAGAAGCCCATGGGCTGGTTGTTGAGCAGGGAACAGTAGAACTCGGGCGCGCGATGGACCTTGAGGTAGGCGCTCGCGTAGGCCAGCAGCGCGAAGCTGATGGCGTGGCTCTCGGGGAAACCGTAGAGCGCGAAGGAGCTCACCGCCTTGGTGATGCGCTCGATCGTGTGGGGCGCGACGCCCCGGGCCTGCATGGCCGCGCGCAGCTTGGCGGTGGCTTGGTTCATTTTCTCGTCGGAACGGTGGAAGCTCATGGCCTTGCGGAGATCTTCCGCTTCGCCGCCGCTGAGCCCGCCCATGACCATCGCCATTTCGAGCATCTGCTCCTGGAAGAGGGGCACGCCCTTGGTGCGTTCCAGCACCCGTTCGAGGCCCTCGTAGCCGTAATAGTCCACGGGCTCCTCCCCGCAGCGTCGTCGCAGGTAGGGATGGGCCAGGTCGCCCTGGATCGGTCCCGGCCGGACGATGGCCACCTCGATCACCAGGTCGTAGAAGCACTCCGGCTGCAGCCGCGGCAGGGTTGCCATCTGGGCCCGGCTCTCGACCTGGAACAGCCCGATGGTGTCCGCGCGCCGCAGCAGTTCGAAGGTGGCCGGATCGTCCTTGGGCAGGTTGGCGAGGTCCACCGGATGCCCGCGCTGCTGGGTCAGCGTCACGGCTTCCTGCAGGGCGGCCATCATGCCGAGGCCGAGCAGGTCCACCTTGATGATGCCGAGGTCGGCGCAATCGTCCTTGTCCCACTGCGCGACCACGCGGCCGGGCATCGCGGCGTTCTCCAGCGGCACGAAGCGGTGCAAGTCCCCTTGGCAGATGATCATGCCGCCGGAGTGCTGGCCCAGGTGCCGCGGCAACCCCAGGACCTGCCGGACCAACGCGATGAAAGCCCCCGCCCGCGGATGCCGGGCGGGCAGGCCGGCCTGCTCCATCTGGGCGGCCGGTTCCAACGTGTGCGGAAAGTCGCCGCTCGCGTAGAGGGCGGAGAAGCGGTCCAGCACGTCGGGCGGCAGATTGAGGACCTTGCCCATCTCGCGCGCCGCGCCGCGCCCGCGGTAGGTGTGCACGGCGCCGGTCATCGCCGCACCGTGCGGACCGTAGCGACGGTAAACTTCCTGGATCACTTGCTCGCGCCGGTCACCGCTCGGCAGGTCGATGTCGATGTCCGGCCAGCCCTTGCGGCCCTCGCTGAGGAAACGCTCGAAGAGCACGTTGAACTTCACCGGGTCCACCGCGGTGATGCCGAGACAGAAGCACACCGCGCTGTTCGCCGCGCTGCCGCGGCCCTGGGCAAGGATGCCGTTTTCCCGGGCGTAACGAACTAGGTCGGCCACGATCAGGAAGTAGCCGGCGAAGCCGAGCTTCCCGACGAGCGCGAGTTCCTTCCGCAGCAACGCCTCCACCTTGGGCGGAACCTCGCCGCCGTAGCGGTGGCGCGCGCCGCGCCAGGTCCAGTCGTGCAGGACACCTTCCATCGTCTCGCCGGGGCCGACGGGGAACTTCGGGAACTCGTAGCCCAGGTCCGTCAGCCGGAACGTCAGCCGCTCGGCCAGGCGCACCGTGTTGGTAACCGCCGCCGGCAGGTCGCGGAACAGCGCCTGCATCTGCGCGGGCGACTTGAGGTGCCGCTCGGCGTTGACCGTGAGCAGGTCGCCCGCGGCGTCGAGGTGCGTGTGGTGGCGGAGGCAGGTGAACACGTCCACGACCGGACGGCCTTCCGGCGTGGCCTGCTGCACGCCGTTGGTGGCCAGCAAAGGGAGGCGATGCGCCCCGGCGAGCGCCACGAGCGGGCGGTTCCAGCGTTCCTCGCCGTGGCGATGATGCCGCTGGATTTCGACGAAGACGTTTTGCCCGCCAAAGGCCGAGACCAGCCGGCGGACCGTTTCCTCCGGCGCCGTGGTTACGCCGGTTTTCACCGCCCGCACCAGCGGTCCGTCATCGCCGCCGGTGAGCGCGACCAGGCCCTCGGCAAATTCCGGCAGTTCCTCCCACGGCACGACCGCCTCGCCCTTGGCGGCGCGCAGGTGCGCCCGCGTGAGGCAACGGCAGAGGTTGTGATAGCCGGTCCGCGATTGCACGAGCACGGGCAGCACGCTGCCGTCCGGCAAAACGAGTTCCGCGCCTACGATCGCGCGCAGCCCCTGCGCCTCGGCTGCCGACCGGAAGCGCGGCATTCCGTAAACGCCCATGCGGTCGCACAGCGCCAGCCCGGGCAGGCCGACGGCCGCGGCCTGCGCGACGAGGTCCTGCGGCTGGGAAGCGCCGCGCAGGAAACTGAACGCGCTGCGGGCGTGCAATTCGAGGTAGTCGGGGGTGGCCATGGCGTGACGCAGGGTTCAGTCCAACACGCCGGTGAGGTGCCAGCCTTCGGCCGTGCGCGTGAGCCGCTGGATCTCACCGGTGGCCGTCGCGACTTCCCAGTCTTCCCGCCACCACGCCTCCGGTTCCCACCACTGGCCCGAGGCGCGCCAGGGGCCGGTGGCTGCCCGCACCGCGCCGGCGCCCGGCGTTCCCCGCACCTCGACCGGCTGATTCGTGCCAGGCTCGACCTGCACCGCCGCGGGCCGTCCGGGCCGGAGCTGTCGCCAGGGAATTCGTTCCGGCTGAGCTGTCCCGGCCGTGGGCGCCACGGCCAGGTTCTCGAAGTCGGGTGCGGCCATCCGGAACGCGTCGCGGCGGTGGCCGGGAATCCGCACGGGCGTGCCCACGCGGTCCGGTCCGAGCAGGGCGGACAACCGGGCCAGGGTGTCCTGGAGGCGCGCGGGATCACGCACCACGGTCTCGAAGAGGCTGAACTGCCGTTCGGTCGGCTGGCCGGGATCAATCGCGAGCCCCAGGCCGACCACCCCGGTTTCCGTCCGCACGGTTTCCAGGTGGGTGTGCAGCATCCGGAACAGGACTTCGGGCAGCCGGGAGGGTTCGGGCAGGCGCAGCAGCGTTTCGTGGGCGGCGCCGGATTCCAGCCGCAGCCGCAGGGCCAGTTGCTGCGCCACTAAGCCGGCACCGGCCAGCCGGTGGCCCAGTTGCTCCGTCAACTGACGCAGGATGAACAGCAGCGGCTCCAGGGTTTCCACGGGCTGCTCGAAATCGTGGCTCTCCTCAAACCGCTCCTTGGGCCAGGCGAGCCGCAGCGGCCGCAACGCGGTGACCGACGCGGCGGCGAACAGGTCCAGCGCCTCCAGTCCCAGCCGTTCCGTCACCGCCAGCCGGTCGAGCGCCAGCAGTTCGCCCACGCTGGCGAGTCCCCAGCGGTGCAACACGGCCATCACCGCCGGCGAGGGGTCGAGCGCCGCCAGGGGCAGCGACGCCAGGAAGGCCCGGGGATCCTCGACGATCCGCAGGCCGTCGGACCACCGGGCGGCGTGCCGCGCCAGGTTGGGCGTGGCGCCCAGCCCGAGCCGGGGACGGAGGTTCAACCGCTTCAGGGCGGCCAGCAGCCGGGTCGCCCAGCGGGTGAGCTGATCCGTGTCGGCACCGGCCAATTCCGCCAGGGTCCGCAAATCGAGGGTGAATATCCCGGGCCCCGTCAGCTCCACGTAGGGCGAGAACGCCTGCGCGCCCTGCAACACCGCCTCCGTGACCCGCGCCTCCTGTTCCGGCGAACGGTGGCGGACGTGGATCTCCGCGCACCGGGCCATCGCCTGCACCGGACTCAACCCCAAGGTGATGCCCGCCTCGGCGGCGCGTTGGCTCAGCGCCGCGACCTTCGGGGTCGCCTCGGAGGCGTCCACGACGACCACCGGCTGGTCCCACAGGGCCGGCTCCAGCCGCAGCGCGGCTTGCAGGGGAAAATCGGGCAGATGGATGACGGCAAACATGGTTTATCCCGCCAAGGTGAGCGCGGGTTCCGCGACCGTGGCGGCCTGTCGCAGCACCGTGAACCGCAGCCGTTCCGCGAGCCGGGCCTGGGCCTCGAGCAGGCAAGCGAGATCCAGCCGCCCCTCCACCCGCACCCGCCAAGGCACGCCGCTGACCATGGGCTGCGGCGTGATGACCAGCAGCGTGGACTGATGCTGCTCCAGCAGCCGGCCAAACCGGTGCCACACGTTTCCCGGCAGGCGCCGGAGCTGGTCGGCCGGGCTCGCCTTCAGGTCCAGCACGACCAGCGGGAAGTTGCGGTCGCGCACCAGCAGGTCCGCGGCTGCCAGCGCCTCCTGCGCCTGCCGGCAACGCACCCAGAGCAACCGCGGCAGGCAGGCTTCCGGCGCGGCATCCGCCTCGAAGCTGTCCGCGCCGTCCACCAGCGCCAGGAAACGCCCGGCCGCGGCCGCCTGCCGCAGCAGGGCGTGGATGACCTGGGCACTGCCCGAGCCGGGACCGGCCCCGACCAGCTCGGTGATGGCCCCCGGCGCCAGGCCGCCGCCCAGGACGTCGTCGAACCCCGGGACCCCGGTGGCCAGCGCGGCGGGGTGGCGACGGGTTTCCGCGTCCGTCCGCAGACGGGGAAACCGCCCCGCCAAGAGCTTCCGCAGGTCAATGATGTCCGCCCGGGCTGCCATGCCTTCCGAAGGTGCGCTGGGCACCATTGGAGGTGGTTTCCGCCAAGTCGGAAACCACCGCCGCGGACCAGTTATTCACAGGGGGCCGGACAAGGGCGGTCCGGTGGTGACCCCCACTGGGATGAACTCTCCCGGGCGGAGCGTCAGATCCGCTCGAAATACCGCTGCTTCTCCCAGTCGGTGACCGCGTCGCTGAAGGCTTGGTGCTCCAGCCGCGCGTGGTGCGCGTAGAACTCGACCACGTCGGCACCGAACGCGGACTTCGCCAGCGCGGACTGCTCGAACAGGTCCGTCGCGTCGCGCAGGGAACTGGGCAGGCGGGCGAGCTTGGCGTCGAGGTAGGCGTTGCCCTCGTAGGCCGGGCCGCAGTCGAGGTCTTCGTCGATGCCCGCGAGGCCGGCGGCGAGCATGGCGGCGAAGGCGAGATACGGATTCGCGTCCGCGCCGGGCATGCGGTTCTCGGGCCGGTAGCCATTGCCGTGGCCGACGACGCGGAAGCCGGTCGTGCGGTTGTCGGTCGCCCACGCCATGCGCGTCGGCGCCCACGAACCGGGCTGGTAGCGTTTGTAGCTGTTGATCGTCGGTCCGTAGAAGAGGCACAGCTCGGGCGAATACTTCATCAGCCCGCCGAGGAACTGGCGGAACAGCTTCGAGCCGGCGTGCGCCTTGGCGTCCCAGAAGGCGTTCTTGCCGCCTTTCCACAGGCTCATGTGGATGTGGCACGAGTTGCCGGCCTCGCTCGGCGCATACTTCGCCATGAAGGTGACGGCCTTGCCGTGCTGCTCGGTGATCTCCTTCACGCCCTGCTTGAAGAGGACGTGCATGTCGGCCATCGGCAGCGGCTGGTCGTAGGTGAAGTTGATCTCGTGCTGGCCACGGCTCCACTCGCCCTTGCTGCTCTCGACCGGCACGCGGGCGGCCGTGAGCTGGTTGCGCAGCGCGCGCATGAGCGGTTCGTCGCGCGTGGGCTGCATGAGGTGGTAATCGATCCGGTAATCGCTCGACGGCTGGAGGTTCCGGTAGCCGTCGGTGAAGGCGGCGTGGTAGGTCTGGTTGAAGAGGTAGAACTCCAGCTCGCTCGCGCAGAAGCACGTCATGCCGAGCTTCGCGACGCGGTCCAACTGCCGGCGCAGCACCGACCGCGGCGCCTCGGCCACGAGCGAACCGTCGTGCTTGAGGAAGTCGCAGAGCACCAGCGCCGCGCCGGGTTGCCACGGCAGCAGGCGGATCGTGTCGAGGTCGGGCCGCATCTCGAAGTCGCCGAAGCCGGCGTCCCAGTTGGCGACCTTGAACCCGTCGAGCGGGTCCATCTCCATGTTCACGGTGAGGAGGTAGTTGCAGCCGTGCGTGCCGGACTTGACCACGGAATCGAGGAAGAAGTCGGCGCGGAACCGCTTGCCGACGAGCCGGCCGAAGGGATCGGGAATGGCGACGAGGACGGTATCGACGGAGCCGGCCTTCACCGCGGCCTGAAGCTGGGCAAGTTTCACGGCGGCGACGCTAGGCAGGCGGCCTCGCCGAGAGAAGCCCTAGAACGGGGCAGCGGGGCGGTGAGGACGGGTGGGGCGGCAGCCCAGCCCTATCGTATTGGCCGAGCCAATCCGTCGTCCGCGCTGGCATCGGCATTGCTAAACCAAACCCATGCGCCTCCGAAATTCGCCCCGTCACGCGGCCTTCACCTGGGTCGAAATGCTGGCGGCGATCGTGTGTATCGTGGTCTTGCTGGTCGGCATGATTCTCCCGGCGATGACAAAGGGCCGAGGCAAGAATTCGCGCATCAACTGCGTGAACAACCTCAAGAACATCGGGCTCGCCT
>JBEISV010000085.1:0-13174 GCA_040375265.1 Verrucomicrobiales bacterium | reverse complement strand
CGGTCGAATTGCTCGCCACCCGCGGCATCTACTCGGCCGAGGGGGCGCTTGCGGGACGCAACGTAAGGCTGGGCTTGGGCCTGCGCCTTGCTGGGGCGGTTTGGTTGCTGCTCGCACCGCTTGTGGTGGCGTCACCGGTCGCGGCGCTGGGCCATGGACTGCTGCTTGCCAATTCCCTTTGGTTGACGGTGCGTTCGCGCGGGCCGGTGTGCGGGGGCAGCGACAGTATGTTTTTCCAGGTCCAACTCGGGTTGCTGGTCGCCAACCTGGGTTTCCTCGGGTCCGCGGCGGCCCCGCTCGGCCTTGGCTGGATTGCGGCGCAGAGCGTATTATCCTATTTCCTCGCGGCCGTTTCCAAGGCGCGTAACCGGTCGTGGTGGAACGGGCAGGCCCTGCGAAACCTTTTCGCCTCGGCCGGGCCCTACGCGCTGATCCCCGCCGTCCGCCCGTGGGCGACGAACGAGTTTCGTTGCCGGTGGCTGGGCTGGAGCGTGGTGTTGCTCCAGTTGGCCGCGCCGGCGGTGCTGGTGCTGCCGCCGGCGGGGCGCTGGGTGCTGGTCGCGCTGCTGGGCGCCTTTCATCTGGCCAACGCGTTCGTTATCGGGCTCAACCGGTTCGTCTGGGCGTGGTTCGCAACCTATCCCGCCCTGCTGGTCGTCGGCCGGTGAACGAGGGGCGCACGCATCGGTTCGGGAGTTCACTTGATTGCCCACCCTTGCCGGCTGCCAGCCGGCGGACACGGCAGACTGCCCGTCTGCGCTACTCCAAATGCGCCGACTTTGTTGCGAAGTGTGGCCCTGAGTTGCTCGTGGTTCGGCCAGCGATGAACGGTGCTCCTTGGGTGATCCACTGGGGCGGCGTGGTCCGGACTATTTTGCCGGCGTCGGCTCCGGTGGCTTCAGCCCGTAGCGCTTCATCAGGACCGGATCCATCCGGAAGGTCGCGGGTGGCGCCGCGTTGGTGGCGGGGCCGTTCGTGCCCGCGGCGTTGGTGCCGGCCGTAGGGATCAGTCCGTAGCGCCGCGCCAGCAGAGGGTCTATCCGGAAGACCGGTTGGTTGTCGGCGACGGGTTTGGCGGGCCGCAACCGCACCGCGATTTGTCCCAGCGCAAGGTGGCCTTCGCGGGCAATCACCGCCTTGACCACGGCTTCGGCCGTCGCGTTGGTGGCGACTCCGATTTGCGCCGCGAGTTCCTCCGTGAGGCGGCCTAACCGCAGTTCACGGCGAACGTCATCGATCGCGGCGGCGTGCTGCTGGAGATAATGCCCCGCCTGGTCGGTCTGCGTCCGCAGGAGCGCCAGTTGGGAGAAAACCGCGACGCCGAGCCCGAGCACCAAGGTCAGCGCCAGGCCCACACCCAGAAGTTGGCGGGCCAGGGTTGCGTCCGGAACCACCAGCCGGCGGAAATTGCGTCCACCCAGGATCAGGAAGGCGAGGGCGATGAGGCCACCCACGCCCGCGAGATAGGTGACGGCGAGCTGTTCCAAGGCCGCGGCGGACGGCGCCCAGGCCGGCATGTTGACGTTGGCAGGCCACTGGGCGACATGACGCTCCATGGCCGCGTTCCACCAAGCGCCGCCAGCCGTTCCGCCGACGGCGATCAGGCTGGCGAGGCCGCCGCCGATGAAGACGGCCGTGGCGGTCGCCATCATGGTGTTCCGCGCCACGGACGACGCGTAAAGGCTGAGGGCCAGCAGCAGCACGAAAACCGTGCCGTAGGTGACGGCGGCGATGACGGGAACTTCGCCAAACGTGGACTGGAGTTTCGCGGCATCGAAGCTCAGCCAGATCAGGCCGGCGGGCAGCAGGGCGCCCAATGTGATTGCCAGCGTGGTCGCTACCCCGGCCTTGACGACCCATTGGCGGGAAAGGGGGATAGGCTGGCTCAGTTGGGTCTCCAGCGTGCCGAGTTCTCGCTCTTCGGCCACCGCAGCCGTCCCGGCGATGATGAAGCTGAGCGAACCCAAGATGCCGGCGAAGACGCCCAATGTGCCCACGTCGTTGAGGATCTTGGCGGTTTCGCTTTCCGGTGCCGACCAGCGGATACCCAGGCCCAAAGCCCAGAGCCCCACCGTCAGGCCTGCGACCAGCCACGGCACGACGTGGAGGCGGAGTTCCTTGCGCACCAATTGCGCCAGCGCGCTGCGGGTCGGCAAGACGGCCGCTAACAAGCGGTCCACCGGCCGGCTGAGGGGATGCATTGCGGTCGCGGACCGGCCACCGGCGCCGCCGTCGCGAAGCTGCAAGGTGGCAAAGGTCCGCCACCCCCAGAGCAGCGTGGTCAGCAGGTAAATGGGCGCGCCTAGGCCGAGCACCCACGAGATCGAAAGCATGGGCACTTCCTCGCCCGGACGCAGCCAGCGGTAAGCGAGGTCCATGACCAGTATGCTGGCGGCAAACAGTCCGCCGGGCAGCGTAACGGTGAAGACGACGCCGGCCAGCGTGCTACGGCTGAGCAGGCTGAAAAGCGGTCCGGAAAAGAGAGCCAGGAGGGCAACTACGGAAACTTCGAAAAAGTCCTGAAGGTCGAACCGGAACCCGTCCGTCGTCACAAGCGTGAGCAGCAAGTTGAGGCTGGCCAGCAGGATCAGCGTTGCGGCAACCCCCATCTTTTCGAGGTAGATCCGGCTGCGCTCGAGTGGCTGGGTGAGCAGGTTGCCGAGGGTGCGTTGGTCAAATTCCGAACCGAACGTGCTGGCCCCGATCAGGAGACAACCCAGGCCGTAACTGCCCACCGCCCACGGAACGGAGTCGCCGCGGACGTTCCACCCGAACATCCCGGGCAGCAGCAGCGCCAGCATGCCGCCGGGCAGTTGCTGGCGCAGTTCCTTGGCAGGACGCAGCCAACGGCCGCTCACCCGGACAAAACTCAGACCCACGACCAACGCCGCGAACATGCCGAGGAGGATCAGCCGTAACGCGAAGGCCAGGAACTCGGTGTAGTTGTCGTTGAACCAGTTGATGCCGAGCGCGACCAATGGCGGCACGGGCAGCAGCAACCAAGCTGGGTGGAAGTGATTCCGGGGAAGGGGGACGGAGAAGTTCATGGCGAGCCTTTTACCGGACCGTTTGCAGGAAGATTTCCTCCAATGTGAGGGCCTCCGCCGTGACGTTGAGTGGCTGTCGGCCCCGGAGGCGTTCCAACAGCGCGTCGCCGTTCCCGTTGACGATCAATTCCAGCGTCCGGCCGCGGCGACGGGCGGATTTGGCGTCGGCAAAGTCGCATTCTGGAGGTGGCTCCCCGGCAAACTCCGCGCTCAGCCGGCGGAACTGGGAACGGGCTTCGTCCGCATTCGCCGTCAGGACGGACTTCCCCTGGTCCACGATGGTGAAGCGGTCGATCAGGCCCTCGAATTCGGTGATGAGGTGGGTCGAGACGAAGACCGTTCGTTTGCCCGGTGCGGCATCCTGATAGGCCCCGATCACGGTTTGGATGAACTCGCGCCGGACCAGTGGGTCCAGGCCGGAGGTTGGTTCGTCGAGCACCAGCAGCTCCGGTTCGGCGGCGATGGCCCCGATGAGCGCGAGTTGGGTGCGTTGGCCCTTGCTCAGGCCCGTCGTCGGGGCCTTCGGGTCGAGTTGGAACTGCCGCAGTAGCGTCGCCTCGAGGTCGCGGTTCCACCGCTGGCGGAAGCTCGCCTGGTAGTCCAGCGCCTCACGCACGCTCATCCACGGGTAGAAGGCGACGAAGTCGGGCACGTAGGCGAGGCGCGACTTGACCTCGGCCTCGTGTCGGCGCGGGTCGAGGCCGAAGACCCGGACGGTGCCGAGCTGCGGCCGGAGCAGGTTGAGCAGGCACTTGATGGTGGTCGTCTTGCCGGCGCCGTTGCGGCCGAAGAAGCCGTAACATTGGCCGGGTTCGACGGTCAGCGACAGCCCGTGCAGGGCTTCAGTGCGGCCGTAGCGGAGAACCAGGTCCTGGATCTCAAGGGCGGGAGTGCTCATGGGGAATCAGTGTGGGAACGAGGGGGGGCGGCGAAAGTAGTTCGGGATCAGGCGCGGTTTTCTTGATTGGCTTCCAGGCGGTCACGGAGCGCGGCCAGCCGTTCAACCAGAAGCGACTTCAGTTCCTCGTCGGAGATTTGCAGGTGATGCGCCTGGACGATGACCGCATCCAATTCCGCGGCGAGGCGCTCGGAGCGGACCGTCTTCCGCAGGGGCGAAGCGCCGTTGGCCTTCAGGAAGCAGCCGGCACCTTGGCGGGTTTCGATGACGCCTTCGGCTTCCAGTTCGGTGTAAGCCCGGGCCGCGGTGTTGCGATTGATCCGGAGATCCTCAGCAAGCGCCCGCACGGACGGCAGGGGGTCGCCGGGCCGCAGGTTGCCGCTGGCGGCGGCGTCCTTCACCTGCTGGACGATTTGCAGGTAAACCGGGACGCCGGACTTGAAGTTGACGTGGGCAATCATCGGGTGACGGTTGAATAATTGTCATAGGACACTATGACAGTCAAGCGGGAGTTTTGGACAGGCGAGTGGGGCCCGATAAGCGCAGGCTTCTCTCCGGTGCAGGTTCTGGCAGTCTCGCTCCGCCATGCCTGCTTCGACGACGCCAACGCCGCCGACCCCGCCCGCCCTGAGCAAGGGGCAGATCTTTTTCCGCCGGCTCGGGAGCACGGTGTTCCTCTGGACCATCGTCCTGACGGCGATGTTCTCCACGAACGTGCTGGTGGCGAACTGGGTTTTCCTTGGCCTGATGGTGCTGCTGGCGGTTACCGGCCTGCTGGAATTCTACGGCATGGTCGAGAAGCGCGGGCTGGTCTGCTTCCGTTGGTTCGGGATCGTGACCGGCATCGTGATGATGGCCGCGACGCATTTCTATATCACGAACGCCAGCGGGCACCAGTTGCGGGCCGGCAAGCCGAACGACTTTGAGACGGGCATCCTCGTGCTGTTCGTGCTTGGGCTCTGCGTGCGGCAGTTCGTCGCGAAGAACAATCCGAACGGCCTGGCCGCCATCGCCACCACGCTGCTTGGCCTGATGTATGTTCCCTGGCTGCTGAACTTCATCCAGAAGATCAACTACCTGCCGGCCATCGAGGGCCGCTTCTACGTGCTGTTTTTCATCGTGGTGACGAAGTTCAGCGACCTTGGAGCCTACTGCACCGGGTCGCTCATCGGACGCCATAAAATGATTCCGCGGATCAGTCCGGGGAAGACGTGGGAAGGGTTCGGCGGGGCCATCGTGATCTCGACTGGGGCCAGCGTGCTGTTCGTGAAACTGGCCGGCGCGCACATGGCCGAGATGAATCTCCTCCACTCGATTGTGCTTGGGATCATCCTGAGCGTGGCCGCGGTCATCGGCGACCTGATCGAATCGCTCTTCAAGCGGGAGGCCGGTGTGAAGGATTCCGGCAAGTTCTTCCCGGGAATCGGCGGGATCCTCGACCTGCTCGACAGCCTGCTGTTCAACGCGCCCCTGATGTATCTTTACCTCCGTCACGTCCTCAAGGTCGGGGCCTGAGCCCCCGAAACGGGGTCGAATGGCTGGGCTCCGGAAACACGTCGTAACCCCATGCACTTTTTCCTCCGTTGTCTGGTTCCGCTCCTGACGTTGCCGCTGGCCGCGGCCACGCTGCACGTCGCCTCTGACGCGAAGACCGGCGGTGATGGTTCGGTGCGGTCGCCCTATTCGACCGTGGGGGCCGCCGTGACGGCGGGGACCGGCATCCGCTCCCTCAAGCCCGCAGAAAATATCACGGTGGTCTTGGGCAATGGCCGCCACGAACTCCGGGAAACGCTGCGCTTGGGACCGGCCCAATCGGGTTTCCGCTTCGAGGCGAAGTCGCCGGGCAAGGCCGTGCTCAGCGGCGGAATTCGGCTGACCGGCTGGCAACCGGACCCGGCCCGCAGCGGGCTTTGGAAAGTGCAGTTGCCCGAGGTGAAGTCCGGCCACTGGTATTTCCATCAGCTCTTCGTCAACGGCGAGCGGGCGCAGCGGGCGCGGACGCCGAACACGGGATTCCTCCAGACCTCAGGCAAACTCGGGGAGAAGTCGCCGATTTCGCTGCCATTCAAGCCGGGAGACATCAAGCCGGAATGGGCCACGTTGCCGGACGCCCGGCTCATCATGCTGATGAAGTGGACGGACCTGCAGTTGCCCATCCGCTCGGTCGACGTTTCGGCCAACGTGGCGCTGCTACCCGGCGGGCCGCGCGACTATTGGATGGACGAACCCGACGCCCGCTACTGGGTTGAGAACGTCCCGGACGCCCTCGACCTGCCCGGCGAGTGGTATTTGGATCGGACTTCCGGCGTGCTCAGTTTCTTGGCCCCGACTGGCGTGGATCCGAATCGCGCCGAAGTGGTAGCGCCGCGGCTCCGCGAACTCGTCGTGTTGGAAGGGGACGCCCAGAAAAGCCAGGCGGTCGCCGGTGTGACGTTTGCGGGCGTCGTCTTCAGCGATTCGGACTACGAGATGCCGGCCGAGGGCATGATCTCGCCCCAGTCCGCCGTGCCGGTGCGTGGCGCCGTGCGGGCGACGCACGCCGTGAACTGCCGCCTGGAGGACTGCACGCTGCGAAACCTCGCTGGTTACGCCCTCGACCTGGGCCGGGGCACCCAAGGCTGGCAGGTCGTGGGCAACACCGTGAGCGACATCGGCGGCGGGGGCATTCGGATCGGGGAACCCGGCGACCGCACGCCGTCGGCCTTTGACGCCTGCCATTCCCATGTGGTCTCCGACAACGAGATCATCCGGCTCGGGCGGGTGTTTTCGCCCGGTTGCGGCGTGATCATCTTCCAGAGCGGCACCAACCGGATTGCCCACAACCACATTGCTGACCTTTACTACACCGGCATTTCCATCGGCTGGAACTGGGGCTACGAATCCACGCCGTGCCGCGAGAATGTCATCGAGTTCAACCTCGTTGAAAAGGTGGGGCAGGGGCGGCTGAGCGACATGGGCGGGTTCTACACGCTCGGACCGCAGCCGGGCACGGTCATCCGCAACAACATCTTCCGCGACGTGCAGAGTTACCGATACGGCGGCTGGGCGCTCTACACTGACGAGGGCAGCACCGGGATCGTCGTCGAGAACAACGTCGCCTACCGTTGCAAGGACGCCGGTTTCCACCAGCATTACGGGCGCGACAACGTGATCCGGAACAACCTGCTGGCGTGGAACGAAAACCATTCCGTGATGCGCACCCGGGTGGAGGAGCACCGGTCGTTCTGGTTCACCAACAACGTCATTATCACCCGGTCCGGCACGTTGCTCGGCAGCAACTGGGGCGGCACCACCAACCAGTTCTGGAGCGATGCCAACGTGTGGTTCGACGCCCGGAATGGCGCCGACGCAGCGAAATACCAGTTTGCCGGCAAGCCGTGGGCCGCGTGGCAGGCGCGGGGACTGGACCCGCATTCGGTCGTCGCGGATCCGCTGCTGATCGATGAAAAGCGCCCTGAATTGGGCCTCCGGAAGAATTCCCCGGCGTTCAAGCTGGGTTATCGGCAGATTGACCTCAGCTCCCTCGGACCGCGGAAGCCGTGGAAACGGAAGTGAAATCACCGAGCGAACGCCACGGGCTCTGGATGTTCTGGACGCTGCCTTACGGGGTTGCAGCGGCCGGGACATTGCCAGTCGTGTGGGTTTGTCGCGAACACGCTCAGATGATGACTGAGGGGACGATGTGGTCGCTCAAGTTTGGGATTCCGCTGCTCTTGGCGCATCCAATCATTCAGTGGCGTCTCCGAGCGACCCACCTGTCCGCACGGCTATTCCTTACCGCGGGGACCACTGTCGTGACGGCTCTCCTGGTGGGGTTTGCCGCATCTTGCCAATTGCTTGCGCAACTCCCGATGAAGCCGTGACGAGGCGGTATCAGGTCGCCCCCAACCCGAACCATCACTGTTCCCGCTTCAGCTCCGACAGCAGGAACTTTCGGCGGTTCTTCAGCTGCCCGCGGAACGACTCGATGTTGCCCTTGAACTCCGCGAGCGGGCCCGACGGATCGCCATGGGTCAGCTGGGCGCGATAGCGGACCTCCGGTTCGAGGCGGCGTTCCAGCGCGTCGATCGTCGGCAGGAAATCCTTCTCAGTGAACACGGTGTCGAGCACGACCCGCAAACGGGCCAGGAACTGTTTCCGGAACTCCGGATTCGCGAGCAGCGGTCCCGAGAAATAGCCCGGCGGTCGTTCCCAGCCGCCAAAGCCGAAATTCATCTGCCGACCGGGTCCGGAGCTTCCGCCTACGTTCGCACCGTAAGTGAGGGGCATCGTATACCAGTCGTAGTCGGACGAGGCGCCGTCGAAGTCACCCCAGGTCTTGTCGAGATCCCACTGGACGATCTCCCATTTGCCGTCCTTACCCGGGGCGTGATAGGCGAAGTAGTTGTTGAAGAAGCCGTCCCAGTTCTGGATGCACATGCTGCCGGCGTAGCAGTTCGCGAACGTCTCGACGTTGAAGTTCTGCTGGATGAACTGCCACTGCGCGTCTCCGCGGGTCCGGTTCAGCCCGTTTATCGCCGCCAAGAGGTCCTTGTGGCCCGTCGCCGGGTTGTTCTTCTTCTCGTGTTGGCCGACGATGCCTTGGCCATACCAGAGCAGTTTGTAGAAGTTGCCGTCGGGATCCCGGCCCACGCGCCGGAGGAACGAAGAGTTGGCCTGCTCAACCATCAGGAAATACCCCTTAGTCTGACCGTTGTAGCTGACCCGGGCGAAGTCCGTAATCGGGGCGGGAGAGCCCAGGCGCCGAAACAGCTCGTAACCCAGCGCTTCGCTGAGCGCCCAGCGTGGCTGACCTTCGAAGAGAACGTTCCATATCGTCGCCTCGGCCAACGGCGCGTCCTTCGTGAGCCGGACTTTCCAGCCACCCTGGCGTGGGGTGATGCGGACGTGGTCGAACGTCTGGGCCGGACCGTTGGTGGGCAGGTAAAGCACCGCCGATTCGCCACGGGACGGACTCGGGCCGCCGGGGCCGCCGCCGCCCCAGCGGCTTCGCAGGGAGCTGCCGCGGGCTTCCCGGCCGCCGAGCGTGACTAGGTGCAGTTGCGGCATGGTGGCCCGGTTGGTGTTTGCCGCCACGAAGGCGGAGTAGGTGGGCCGCAGCTCATTGGGCGACGGCGAGACGCGAACCCCTCCCGCGGCATCCGTGGCCTCGACGACGAACCGTAGCAACCGGCCTGCGGGCTGCGCCGGGATGCTGCCGGTGAAGGTCCCGCGCTGGGCGTCACCGGCGGTCCGCTCCAAGGTTACCGACTGTTCGGCGGCCTTGGGATCCCGGTCGATGGAGCGGTAACGCACCGTCGCGGACTTGAGGCCGTCCGAGTCCGCCAGCTTAGCGGTGATGACCACCGGTTTCCCCGGCGTGGTCGCGCTCCAGGTCACCGACTCGAACAAGGGCGGCAGGTTGGCGGAATAGGCGGAATTCGTCCGGCCGGGAGTGCCGGCCGGGCTCTTGAATGGAGGCAGGACGGAAGCCGCCCAGTTGCCCGGTTCCTCGCTGGGGGCCGCCGGCGAAATTCGTTCGAGAGTGGCGCCGGCGCCGTCGGCGGCAACGGGCCAAGGATCGCGGTCGGCGAACTTCACCGAATCAGCCGGCTTACCTGTGGGGTCGGCCAGTTCGATCCGTTCGCCGCCGTGTTTCAGCCGGCCTTCGAAGGCGCCGACGGGGGTGACGTTGGTGTAGGTCGCCGAAAAGGCGGTCAGGTCGCGACAGACGACCGCGAGTCCGCCAGGGGGCAGGGACCCGGCCTTGAAGGTGAAGGTGACGCCCTTGGTGAATGACCAACCGGCCAGTTCCACCGGTTGGGTGCCGCGGTTGACCACCTCGATGAACTGGAGCTCATCCCGGTCGTCCGGCGGGTGATACATCACTTCGTTAATCACCACGTCAGCCGCTGCGAGGCGCAGGCTCAGGAGGGGAAGGGCAGCGGCCAGAAAAAGGAGACGCATGAGCTTAAGGTCCAGGAGGTTTGGCCGGGGCGTTGCGCCAGGCTTCGGTCACGGCCCAGAGATTGACGGGGGCGACGGCCTGGCCGTCCTTCAGGAAGCGGGCGCTGCCGTCGGCGAAGGCGTAGTTGGAGCCGCCGCCGGATCCGCTGGTCTTGTGGCGGGCCATGTCGATCTGTTCCACGTCATTGCCCAGGGTTCCTTGGCTGAAATCCATGTGGACGTGCCGGGAACCGGTCTTCTTTTCCCCGAAAACGATGGTTTCTCTGGGCTGGGGAATGGAGGTGTCCTTCATGCCCAACGGCCAGAGCCACAGCTTGAACTTCCGGTAATCGTTGGTGGAGAGATTGGATTCGAACCAGTCGTTGAAGCCATTGATGACGTAGCTCCGCATGGCTTCGGCCTTCATTTCCGGCGGCAACCCGGGCGGCGTGATGCCGGACCTGTCACTCGGGCACTTCAGGACCTCGGGAAGCTTGTAGTAGCTGAGCAGGGCAACCGGCCAGGCCTCCTCCCGCTCGCGGCGGGCCGGATAATGGCCGTCGTTGTCGCCGGCATAGAGGTTCAGCGCGATCCCGAGCTGGCGGATGTTGTTCAGGCACTTGACCGAGTTCCCCCGGGCCTTGGCGCCGCTCAGCGCGGGCATCAGGAGTCCGGCCAGGATCGCGATGATGGCAATGACCACCAGCAATTCGATCAGGGTGAAGGCGACCCGCGGGCGGGCTGGAGGTTGGGGGCAGGCGGACAGCGTCATGGCAAAAACAGGTCTTTGACCGGTTCAACGGTGAAAGCGCACGAATGGTTTGCGCTTTCCGGTAGGCTAGACCCGGTGGGCTGTCCAAAAGTTTCAGCCAGCAAAGACTTCAGCCACCGACCGGCTCCGCGACCGGGCGTTCAAGATCTCCCGCCAGGCTCACCCGCGGGTCGTGGCCAAGGACTGCCGGCAGGACCGGGCCGGGCACCGGGAGATCACCGGCGAACCCGGCTCGCAGGTAATGACCGCCTCGTGGCAGAACAGGCTGATCCATTCCCGGGCCTCCAAACGGTCGGAGCGGGTGCCCCCACGGAGTTCCCAATGACCGGAGGCGTGGCGCAACAGGTGGGCGGCGCCGAAGGAACGGACCAATTCGGATTCGGTGCCGGTGGAGGGAAGGGTGAAGTTCATGTTCAGTTTCATCGCGACCAGCTTGGCCCCGTGGGTCGGACAACGGTGGAGCGAGGCCCGGACAATCGTTCATCGGCACTTGCGACGGACGCCTTGACCTCCCGACCTCACGCCGGTTTCGCGATGACTTGCCGGCCGGGGGCCCGCCCTTACCCTGCGCTAACATGAGTTTCGTCGCGGAGTTCAACCAACTCCCTTTTGCCGATCTGCTACAGCGCGCCCGCACCGCTAACGTCGCCGAGGTGGAGCGGGTGGTCGTCACCGGAGCCCGTTCCCTGGCAGATTTCGCGGTGCTGTTGTCGCCGGCGGCGGCCGGGATGCTGGAATCGCTCTGCCGGCAATCGCAGGCGCTTACCCGGCAACGCTTCGGCAAGGTCATCCGGCTGTTCGCTCCGCTCTACCTGAGCAACGAGTGCATCAACAACTGCGCCTACTGCGGCTTTTCCCGCGACAACCCGATCCTACGGGTCACGCTGTCCGTCGATGAGGTCCGCCGCGAGGCCGCCGCGCTCACCGACGAGGGTTTCCGCAATGTGCTGCTGGTCGCGGGCGAACACCCGAAGTTCGTGTCCAACGGCTACCTCGCCGATTGCACCGCCGCTCTGCATGGCGTCGTCCCGTCGCTCTCGCTCGAAGTCGGCCCGATGGAAATCGCGGAATACGAACCCATCGTCCGGGCTGGGGCCGAAGGACTCGTGGTCTACCAGGAAACCTATGACCGCGACGTCTATGGCCGCATGCACACACTGGGGCCGAAGCGAAACTTTGACTGGCGACTGGAATGTCCCGAGCGTGCCTATGCCGCGGGGTTCAAGCGCCTGGGCATCGGCGCGTTGCACGGTCTGGCCGACTGGCGTTACGAAGCCCTCGCCACCGCCGCCCACGCGGCCTACCTGCTGCGCCACTGCTGGAAGGCGATGCTCACGATTTCGCTGCCCCGGCTGCGGCCGTGTGCCGGCGAATTTCAGCCGCTAACCCACCTCGGCGACCGGGAACTGGTCCAACTGGTGGCCGCCTTCCGCCTCTTTCTGCCTGATGCTGGTCTGGTGCTTTCCACCCGCGAGCCAGCGCCCTTGCGCGACGGCCTGCTCCCGCTTGGCATCACCCACGCCAGCGCTGGAAGTCATACGGAACCCGGCGGCTACACTGGCGCCGGGCGGGACAGCATCCACCAGACGGTTCGCGGCCGGATTGTGGAACTGGCTGCCGATGCCAGCGAATGGTCCCCGCAAAGCGGCCGCGCCACAAACGCGACGGGCCAATTCGACATCGCGGACGAACGTTCCGCCGGCGAAATCGCGGCCCTGATCCGGCGCCTGGGCTATGAACCTGTCTGGAAAGACTGGGACGCGGTGCTCAGCGCCTGATCCGGATCAGGCTTTCCCGTCGCCCGCCTCACCGCCGCGGAGGAGCTTCCGGTAGGTGGCGAGGGCCAGCAGCGGCCAGGAATTCCGATACATGTCGTATTTGAGGTAGAACACCTTGGGAAAGCCGGTGCCGGTGATTTCTTCCTCGCTCCAGGAGCCGTCCCCGTTCTGGTTCCGGATGAGCCATTCGATGCCGCGCTTCAGGGACGGATCGTCGGGATTGCCCATCGCAGCCAAGCCCATGACGGCCCAGGCGGTCTGGGACGGCGTGCTGGGTCCCTGGCCTTTGTAGACCGGATCGTCGTAGGTATTGCAGCGTTCGCCCCAACCGCCGTCGGGACGCTGGACGCTGCGGAGCCAAGCGGCGCCCCGTTGCAGCCACGGCTCGTTCATGTCGAGGCGTAGCGCCTTCATGCCGCGCAGGACCTGCCACGTTCCGTAAATGTAATTTACTCCCCAGCGACCATACCAGGAGCCGTCGGTTTCCTGCTGCCGGCGGACGTAGTCGATGGCGTCCACGATCTGAGGGTGTTTAACGTCCCAGCCTTCGTAGCCGAGCAGTTCGAGAATGCGCGCGGTGATGTCCGCGCATTCCGGGTCGAGCATCGCGTTGTGGTCCGCGAAGGGCACCTTTTCGAGGATGCTCTTGGTGCAGTCCTTGTCGAAGGCCGCCCAGCCGCCGTCCTTGCACTGGAAGGTCATCATCCCCTGTATTGCTCTGGCGCAGCATTCGTCGCGGCGCCGCCGGTCGTCG
>JBEISV010000045.1:0-17663 GCA_040375265.1 Verrucomicrobiales bacterium | reverse complement strand
GGCGAAGTGGGGCATCACGCTGAAGGAGGACACCAGCGTCACCAGCCATTCCTGGTCGAAGCGCTGGAGCAGGTTCGTCACGGGTTCCCAGCCGCACAGGATGAGGAAGAAGCAGATCACCACTGACAGGATGAAGCTGATCACCTGATTCCGCGTGAGCGCCGAGGTCATCACCGTCACCGCCAGATAGGCGCCCGCCAGCAGGAAACTGCCGACGTAACCGGACACGATGCCGCCCATGTCGGGATTGCCGAGGTAGCAGACGGTCACCGCAACCGGGAACGTCAGCGCCAGCGCCAGCGCCAAGAACGCCCAGCAGGATAGGAACTTGCCGACGATGGCTTCCCAGGCCGCGATCGGCATGGTCAGCAGCAATTCAAGCGTGCCGACGCGGCGTTCCTCCGCCCACAGGCGCATGCCCGCGGCCGGCACCAGGAACAGGTAAAGCCACGGATGCCAGGTGAAGAAGGCATTTAGGTTGGCCTCACCGCGTTCGAAGAAGCCGCCCAGCATGAACGTGAAGAAGCCGTTCAGGAGCAGGAAAATCACGATGAACACGTAGGCGACCGGCGAGTTGAAATAACCCACCAGCTCGCGCTTCGCGATCGTCCAGATGTTGCGTGTTGATTCGGATGACATGGGAGCAGGGAACGAAATTGGGATCTCGGTGAGAGGTCAGTCGGGCCGTTTGGCGGTGTCGGGCACCGTGATGCTGCGGAAGAACTCGTCGAGGCGCGCATGGCCGCCGCGGAGTTCCGCGGGCGTGCCGCTCGCCACGATCCGGCCGCGGTCGATGATGATCGCCCGGTCGCAGACCGCGTCCACTTCCTCGAGGATGTGGGTGGAGAAGATGATGGCCTTGTCCTTGCCGAAGCGCTTGAGGAGCTGCCGGATCTCGTGCTTCTGGTTCGGATCCAGGCCGTCGGTCGGTTCGTCCAGCACCAGCACCGCCGGGTCGTGGATTAGAGACTGCGCGAGGCAGGTGCGGTGCCGGTAGCCCTTGGACAGCGTGTCCACCGACTGGTGCAGCACGTTTTCGAGGAAGCATTGGCCCACGACCCGCTTGATTGCGTCCTCGCGGGCAGCGCCGTGCAGGCCGCGGATTTCTGCGGCAAAGCTCAGGAACCCGTGCACCGTCATGTCGCTGTAGCACGGGGCGCTTTCCGGCAGGTAGCCGATCAGCTTCTTCGCGGCGATGGGCTCCTCGGCGATGTCGTGACCGCCCACGGTCACCCGCCCGGAAGTCGGCGGGATGAACCCGGTGATCATCCGCATGGTGGTGGACTTGCCGGCGCCGTTGGGCCCGAGGAAGCCGAGGATTTCGCCGCGTTTGACGCTGAACGAAATCTCGTTCACGGCCCGCTTGGGACCGAATTCTTTGACCAGTTTCTCGACCGTAATCATGCCTGAAAATGCGTTTTGCGCGGTGTTTTCGAGTGACGGGGCGTAAGAAATAATGGGCCGCCCAGGTCCGTCAAGGGGGCAGCGCAACCGGGGAAAACACCGTGCTGAGCGCCGGCAGACTGCCGGTATTTGGATTCTGTTCAATCATTCCCTGCGGTCTTGTCACCGTCCGGCTTCCGGCAATCCTGCCCGCATGGCTGAGGTTACCCCACCGCCGGCGCCGCCTCCCGGCGCCGGCCCGGGCGCCGACGGACCGGACCATCCGCCGGGCGAATACTGGCGTTGGTGCCCGCGCTGCGGCCACGAGCTGCACAACGAGAAGTGCAAGCTCCGCTGCCCTCGCTGCCACTACTTCATGAGCTGCTCGGACTTCGACTGACCGTGACCAGATGGGTGCTTCCGAATTCATGGAAAAGCATGCTAAAACGTTTTAGTTGACGCTTCTGTGCTCTGACTTTCAGGATTCTTCCGGCAATGAAAGTCAGCAGCCTAGATGTGGCGCGGGCGGCCGGGGTTTCCCCGGCGACGGTTTCGCTCGTGCTCAATGGGCGGACGAACGTGAGCCTCGCAACCACCACCCGCCAGCGGGTCCAAGAGGCCGCCGACCGGCTGGGCTACCGGCCCAACCAGCTCGCGCGAAATCTCCTGCGGGGCTGCACCGGCACGCTCGGACTCGTGCTTCCCTCCCTGGCCAGCAGTTTTGTCGCGCAGGTTGCCGAGGGATTTCAACACGAGGCCGGCCACACGGACTGTCGGGTCCTGCTGGCCCATACCCGCAACGATCCGGCCTTTGAAGCAGGGCAGATTGAGTTGCTCCTCCGTCACCGCGTGGACGGAATCGTGATCGTGACCGGCGAAGCAACCCTACCCACGCTCGGCGACCGACTGGCGGTTCTGGATCGGTGCCGCGTTCCCTGCGTCGTCGTGGACGACCAGACCCACGCCGCGCAAGTGGACTGCGTGGTGAGCGACGACCGACATGGCGCCGAACTGGCGGTCCAGCATCTCATCGCCGGCGGCCATCGCCGTATCGCCCATCTGTGTGCGGGGAAGACCACCAGTTCCGCCCGGGACCGCCTCGCCGGCTTCCGCAACGCCTTGCGTTCCGCCGGCCTCCCCTGTCCGGCGGAACGGATTGCGGGCAGCTCTTACATTGGTGCCAGGAACCGAGAGGCGTTGGCCCGGTTGCTGAAGCTTCCCTCACGCCCAACCGCCATCTTCGCGGCAAACGACCGCCACCTTGCCGAAGGCTTACCCCTGCTGGCAGAGCTCGGCCTGCGCGTGCCCGCGGACGTCGCCTTGGTCGGCTACGCCAACTACGACTTTTCAGCCTACCTCGGCCTGACCAGCGTGGACCAGGACCCGGTGGCTATGGGGCGGATCGCTATGCGCCGCCTCGTGGAGCGGATCGCCAGCCCCAACCTGGAACCGAAGCTCATCCAAACGCCGGTGAAACTGGTGGTCCGCAATTCCTGCGGCATTTCCAGCCCACACCAGATTTCGCCCCCATGAGGACACTTCTCTTCTGCCTTCTGTCGGGACTGGGTGCGGTGCTCACTCCCGCCGCCACCAACCAGTTCAACTACGCGGAGGCCCTCCAGAAATCCCTCTATTTCTACGAGGCTCAACAGTCCGGACGATTGTCGCCAAACAACCGGGTCGAGTGGCGTGGTCCCGCCTGCATCAACGACGGCCAGGACATTGGCCGCGACCTAAGCGGCGGCTGGTTCGACGCCGGTGACCACTGGACGGCCAATCTCACGATGAGCTTCGCCGCAATGACCTTGGCGTGGTCCGCCGTCGAACATCCCGAGGCCTACCTGAGGACGGGACAGATGGACGAGCTGATCGAAAACCTGATCCACGTGAACGACTACTTCGTTCGCTGTGTTCTTAATCCGGAATGCCACGACCCCGCGACCGAGCTGGAGGTCGTAATCGGTTGCGGCGGACGCGAAGGCGTGGAATCCCCAAATGTCCATTCCCTATGGGCTCCGGCGGAAGTCGCCCACCTCATGACGCAGCGTCCGACGTTCCGCGTGAACCGGTCGGTTCCGGCGGGTGACATTCCCGCCGCGATGGCGGCCGCGATGGCGCCCAGCTCCATGGTGATCCGTGAGCATGCAGCCCTGCTCCGGGAGCGCCGCGGTTTCAAGGAGTTCAATGCGGCCGCTTTCGCCGACACCCTCCTGGATCGCGCGGAGAAGTTGACCCGGTTTGCACGCGCAAATGCCGGCCCCGTCCTTTCCGATTCGCTGCCCAAGGAAGAGCAGGAGCGAATCCGGAAGGCACGAAGCAGCGCGCTGCGCGCCGACGGGAAGGTGGTGGTGACCGGCTACCGCGCCGATCCGTTCGACAAGCTCATCGCGGCCGCCACCTGGTTGCAGCGCGCTCATCTGGCGAAGGATCCGCAGGCAGGCTCGAAGTGGTTCGACCTCGCGGTGGAGGTTTACGAGCACGAATACAAGTCCGAGTCGAACCACGACTGGTGGAAGGATTTTGGGGCGGGCAACTTTGGCAAACTTGCCGCCTTTAACCTGATGCGGCTGGCGCCCACGGATGAACGCTTCCACGCCGAGCTGCAGCTCTACTGCTCCCGCTTCGCCGAGTATCGGGAAACCCCCGGAGGCTTGCGGCTGCGGGAATGGTCCGCCCACGAATACGGCAGCCTGCGCCACGCCAACAACGCGGCGGTGATCGCCTTGTATTATAGCGAACACGTGGAGAAGGCACCGGTGCTCTCGGGCAACACCTGGTGGAAAGCCAGGCGCTCCAATGCCGAGCTACGGGCACAGTATGCCGCCGCGGCCCGGCGCCAGGTGGACTATGCGTTGGGCGCCAATCCCTACTGCCGCAGTTATCTGGTTGGGTTCGGCAGTCAACCCTTCAACCACCCCCATCATCGGGGCGCTTACGGGGCATGGGCCGGCTTTGAGCACTTCATTCCGGGGAAGGCCGATGACCGCACGACGAATCGGCACGTGCTTTACGGCGCACTCATCGCCGGTCCGGACCACAACGACGTCTTCCTCGGCGGCAAGGACCACCTGAAATGGCTGCCGCTGCCGGAAGGCAAAGGTGAAGGCTTCTTCTATCAGTTCCCCAACCGTCCAACGCCGGTGGCCAAGGAGGGCTACACGTGGACCGCCGCCGATTTGCCGTTTCAGGACGTCATGGATTCCACGTTCAACGAGGTGGCACTCGACTACAACGCAGGCATCACCGCGAGCTTCGCGTGGTTGACGGCCCAGGGTTTCAGCCGTGGTGATCCGCTTCCGGATTCCCGGTTCCCGCCACGGGAAATTCGTGCGGAGTCGGATGACCTCAAAACCACCGACCGCGAGTTTTTCGTCGCTGCCCGGAGGGTGGAAGCCTCGCCGGGAAGCGTCGAGCTGGAGGCGACATTGAACAACCGGAGTCGCTGGCCGGCACAGGTTTTCACCAACTTGGCGTTACGGATCTACTTCACCTTGGAACCGGGATTCGTAGCCGAACAGGTCAGCGCGACGCTCGTTGCGGGGCGGGCCACGCTGTCCAAGATCATGGGAAGCAGTCTCGGTCGAACCTACGTCGAAGTCGCTTTTCCTGGCGAACGGAGCTTCCCCGGAAACCTTGAAAGCTCCCGGCGCGTCGTCCGCCTCAGGCTGACCGCCCCAACGCTGGATCTTGCCAATGACTGGTCCCTGCACCGGTTGGAGGCCGAGCCGCGCCTGCTGCCGGAACTGCCCGTTTACGAGGCGGGCCGCCGGCTTGCAGGCATCGAGCCTGTGCCGAAACCCGAGTAGGCCTTGACGAATCGCCGCCGGCTTCTAAGAAAAACCCCAACCATGAGTTCGACCGAGAAGCACACGTTCCAGGCGGAGATTCAGCAGTTGCTGAACATCGTCATCCATTCCCTCTACACCGACAAAGAGATCTTCGTCCGCGAGCTAATTTCCAACGCGGCCGACGCGTGCGAGAAGCTGCGCTTCACCCAGGCGTCCGGCACGACCGTCCACCAGCCCGACCTCGCCCCGGCCATCACGCTCGCGACGGACGATCAGGCGGGCACGCTAACCATCACCGACACCGGCGTCGGCATGACCCACGACGAGCTGGTGAAAAACCTCGGCACCATCGCCCATTCCGGCACCAAGGCTTTCCTCAAGCAGCTCGCCGAGGACAAGAAACCGGACGTCGGGCTGATTGGCCAGTTCGGCGTCGGCTTCTATTCGGCCTTCATGGCCGCCAAGCGGGTCACCGTGGAAAGCCGTTCCGCCGTGGCCGGCGAACCGGGTTGGCAATGGGTCAGCGAAGGCGTGGGCGGCTACGAGATCACCCCCGCCGCCGGGGATCTCCCCCGCGGCACCAAGATCACGTTGGAGCTGAAGGATGAGGCGAAG
Organism: Verrucomicrobiales bacterium; assembly: GCA_040375265.1. Taxonomy (GTDB): domain Bacteria; phylum Verrucomicrobiota; class Verrucomicrobiia; order Limisphaerales; family UBA9464; genus CAIWAH01. Next base: position 11,877 of record JBEISV010000045.1, on the reverse strand, counting down.
GAATTCGGCGAGAAGGCCGCGATCGAGCGGATCATCAAGCGCTACTCCAGCTTCGTCCCCTTCCCCATCGAACTGAACGGCGAGAAGGTGAACACGGTCCAGGCCCTCTGGACCCGGAGCAAGAACGAGATCAAGCCGGAAGAATACGACGAGTTCTACCAGTTCATCGGGCACGACCACGAGAAGCCGCTGCTCCGCCTGCACTTCAACGCCGACGCGCCGCTCGCGATCCAGTCCCTGCTCTTCGTGCCGCAGCATAACCTGGAGACGATGGGCGTGGGCCGCGTCGAGTCCGAGGTGAACCTCTACTGCCGCAAGGTGCTCATCCAGGCCAAGGCCAAGGGGCTCTTCCCCGAGTGGCTGCGGTTCCTCAAGGGCGTCGTGGATAGCGAGGACCTGCCGCTGAACATCTCGCGGGAAACGATGCAGGACACCTCGTTGATGCAGAAGCTCAACAAGGTTCTCACCACGCGCTTCCTCAAGTTCCTCGACGAGACCGCGGAGAAGGACCCGGAAACTTACGAGAAGTTCTATGCCGAATATCAGCGTTTCCTCAAGGAGGGCATCGTCACCGACTTCACCCATAAGGCGACCCTCGGCAAGTTGGTCCGTTACGAGTCCTCGCACACCGAGAAGGGCAAGACCACGTCGCTCGCCGAGTATGTGAAGCGCATGTCGTCCGAGCAGAAGGACATTTACTGCCTCCAGGTCCCGAACCGCGACGCCGCCGAGGCCAGCCCCTATTACGAGGTGTTCCGCGAGCGGAAGTTCGAGGTGCTATTCCTCTACGACGCGTGGGACGAGTTCGTGATGGAGCACCTGCGCGAGTTCGACGGCAAATCGCTGAAGGCCGCCGAAAAGGCTGACCTGAACCTCAACGAGCCCAAGAAGGAAGGCGCCCTCGACGAGGCCACCGGCAAGGCCCTCGCCGAATGGCTCAAGACCACGCTCGGCGACAAGGTCGGCGAAGTCCGCGTCTCGCAGCGCCTGGTGGACAGCCCCGCGGTCGTGGTCGATGCCGACAAATACATGACCAACAGCATGCGCCGCATGCTGAAGGCCATGAAGAAGGACGACGAGGCCGTCGCCCCGACCAAGCTCGACCTAGAGATCAATCCCGCCCACGCGATCATCGTCCGCCTCGAAGCCACCCGGCAGAAGGACGCCGTCTTCGCCGGCGACATCGCCGAGACGATCCTCGACCAGGCCCGCGTCGCCGCCGGCGTCATGGAAGACCCCCGAGCCCTGCTCAAGCGCATGAATGCGCTGCTGGAGCGGGTGCTGGCCTGACGGTTCAAGCTGGAACCACAATTGCCGGGGAGCGGGACAACCCGATTACCGAGAAACTCGCGTCCGGCGACAGAGAACATCAACAACTCGCCCGAATCACTTTCGGCCGAGTTTTGGAAAAGGACGACGCAGGGCCGGTGAAACCCGCCGGTTGACCGGGATAGCGTGCGACGCCTTCGCCCGCGGTCGCAGCCGGATTTCCTCCGGCCAACGTGGTCACCGTTCAACCACCCGGTAGGCTCGCACGGCTTCGCCCGGCACGACGCTCCGGTCCTCGAAGACCCACCGCCCGGCACCCCGGACGAATTCGCCGGGGGTAACGATCCACGTTTCGTCCGGACCGCCCAAGTTGGGCGTATGCTGGACTTCGAACCGGCCCGCATCGGCCGCCACGGTGCCGTCGGGATCGGCAAAACGCAGCCGAACCGTGCCGTCCGGCAACAGCTCCGGGCGTTCCAAGACCTGCGGCACCTGAACCCACACCTGGGCGTCGCCGGACACGGCGCCGCCGAAGGCGTTGGTGACCGCCACGAAATAGACGCCGCTGCGCGCCCGGCCCAGCGGGCCGAAGGCATAGGTCGAGTTGGTCGCGTTCCGGATCGGCTCGCCATTGAAATGCCATTGGAACCGGGCAAACCGGGCTTCGCCCTCCACGGTCACCGAGAGGGACAAACCGGGATCGGTGACCGGCACGGAACTCAGGCGGGCGGGCTGGATCCGGATTTTCGGTCCGGGCGGCGGCTGGACAATCGTCAGCACCACATTGCCGGCCGTGCCGTTCGTTTTCAGGCCATCGACCGCGACCGCGTATTCCGTCCCGGCCAACGCATCGAAGACCACCCGGCTGGCCGGCTGGCCGCGCACGGCATCATCGTTCTGCGCCACCCGGCGGAGCCCGGCGAACTCGGCGCCGGTGTAGACGGCCAGGAGCGTGTCGAAGTTGCTGCCCTCCGTCCGGATCTCGACCGGGCCGTTGGACGGCGCGACCCACTTCCACCACACGGAGCGCCCGCCCGCCTGGGCGCCGTGATCGCCTTCGCCTGCCTGCTTGGTGGCACCCAGCACCGAACCGCGCACGACGTTGGAGGCACCCGCCACGGTGAGGCGCGCGGCAAAGTCGTCGTTGAAGGGGACGCCGAAAACCGTCAGCACGGCCACCGAACTGCGGACGCTGCCGTGCTCGTTGGCGACCTCAACTTGGTAGGCGCCGGCGTCGGTCGGGCCCGCGTGGGTCACGGTCAGGGCACTGGCGGTGGCGCCGGGCAGCGGCTCCCCGTCGCGGAACCATTGGAAAGTCAGCGGTAACGCCCCGGTGGCGATCACCCGGAAACTCACGTCCGCGCCGCCGCCGTCGCCTTGGGCAAAACGGGTCTGCGCCGCCGGTTGCTGCCGGATCACCGGTGCGGGCGGGGCCGCCCGCAGCGGCGTGACGGTGAGGGTGAGGAAGCCAATCTCGTTGGCGTAGCCATCGACGGCGAACAGGTAGCGGGTGCCCGCCACCGCCTCGAAGGTCACTTGGCTCCGGAGATTCTCCGGATCGACGTCGTCGTTCTCCGCGACCAGCGACAGCGTGCCCACGTCCGTCCCGGTGTAGATCGCGAGCACGGTATCAAATTGGCTGCCTTCGGTGGAGATCGTGACCGGACCGTTCTCTTCGGCCACCCACGCCCACCACACGGAATGCCCCTGCGCCATCTCGCCATGGGCCGGTTCGCCCGGCTCACGCGTCGCGCCCAGGTTGGAACTGAACACCTGCGGGAACGCCTCGGAAATGGGCGAGGCATGCGCGAAGTCATCATTGGCGTGCAGGGACTCGTCCGCGAACTGCCGCAGTGCGAGCACAATCCTCCCGGAGCCAACCCCCTCGCCGTCGACGAAGCCGTCCACGGCGAAGTGATACCCGGCCCCGGCGACCGCCTCGAAGGTGACCACGCTGCGGCCGTCGCCGGCGCTGCGTTCGTCCGCCGCCACCAAGGTCAGGGCATCCACCGCCGCGCCCTGATAGACGCCCAGCACCGTGTCGAACTCGCTGCCCACCGTGCTGAGCCGCACCGGCCCGGCCGCCGGCGCCACCCAGGACCACCAGACCGAGCGGCCGCCGTCATTGCCCGCGTGATTGGGTTCGCCGGCCTCCTTCGTGGCCTCGGTGTTGCGACCGAAGACGACATTCGTCGCTCCCGACAGGTTGGAGCGGTCCGCAAAATGGTCGTTGCCGCCGAGTTGCGGTGGCGTGGGCTGCGCCAAGAGCAACGCGATCGTGCCCGCCGCGACGCTGCCGTCCGCGGCCCGATACCCGTCCACCGCGATCTGGTAGGTCTGCCCGGCAATCGCCGGGAATGCGACCGTGCTGCCAGCTCCCGGATCCAACGGATTCGAGTCGTCGTTCTCGGCCATGAGGGTCAACGCCGCAAGGTCGCTGCCCGTGTAGACGGCCAGTGCCGTGTCGAACGTGCTGTGGTGCGTCGTGACGACGACCGGGCCATCGAGGCGCGCGGTCCAGGTCCACCACAGGGAACGGCCACCGGCGTTGTTCCCGTGGTTGGGTTCACCTGTCTGCTTGCCGGCGCCGACGTTGGCGGCGGTGACCCGATTCGTCTGCCCCGCCAAGGTAACTCGTTCGGCGAAGTCGTCGTTCAGCACGGCGGCCGGATTGAGGTTCAGCACGATGGCTCCCGTCTCGATCCCGTCCGGCCCGGTAAAGCCGTCCACCACGATCCGGTAGGTGGTGCCCGCAGTGGCGACGAACTTGACCAACGAGGCGCCGTCATCACTCCGGTTGTCGTCCTCGCCGACCAACGCCAAGGCGTCCACCGCGTCACCCGTGTAGACGGCGAGCACGGTGTCGATGGCGCTGCCGACGGTATCCAGCGCGTAAGTCCCGTTGTCCGGCGCAACCCAGGACCACCAGACGGACCGGCCGCCGGGTTGGCCCGTGTGCTCGGGCTCGCCCGGCTCACCGGACGCGCCGACGTTGTCGTCGAATACCTGGGTGGCACCCGGTGGAAAAGGGAGGGCATTCGTGAAGTGGTCGTTGTCGGGAGCCTGTTCCAGGTTCAACACGACGAAGCCGGTGGCCGGGATGCCATCGGGCGGAGTGCGGCCGGCCGCCGCCAGCAGGTAGGTGACACCGGCGGTCGCCCGGAAGATGACCCGGCTGGAAACCACCACGCCGAAACGCTCATCGTCATTCGCCCCGACCGGCTTCAACGCGGCGAGCGTGGTGCCGGTGTAGACGGCGAGGACGGTGTCGAGGACCGTGCCGTCGGCATTGGTGCTGCCGGCCGTGTCCACGCGGACCAAGCCCGAGTTCGGGGCGGTCCACGCCCACCACAGCGAGGCCCCGCTGGCGACGCCGGCATGCACCGGTTCGCCGGCTTCGGTCGTCGCGCCAAGGTTGTGAGCGCCACCCGCAAACGCGGCTCCCGTAATCATAACGCGGTCGGCAAACCGGTCGTGGCCGGTCTCCGCGAGAACCGTGAGCGCGACCACCGAGCTGGTGACGCTGCCAAACGGATTACTGATGATGACCCGGTAATCCCCGGCCAACGCCGCGCTGAACGGGGTGAGGTAAAGGCTCGCGTTGGTGCCCGCCGGCAAATCTTGACCGGCCTGCTGCCAGCGGAACTCCAGCGGCCAGCTGCCCGTCGCCGCCACGCTGAAACCCACCGCCTCGGTCGTTGCCTCGGGCACGATCCGGCTGACCGGCTGCCGGACAATGACCGGCGCCGTGGGCCGGACCGGCAGGCGCACCCGCAGGCCCACCTCGCCGGTGGCCCCCAGGTAACCATCCACCGCAATCCGGTAACGCGTCCCCTGCACCGCCGGAAAGGCGACGGCGCTCGTGGGCAGGCCCGGCGCGTCGTCGTTGTCCGCGACGGGAACCAAGGCGCCGACCGCATCGCCCACATAGACGGCCAGCCGCGTGTCAAAGTCGCTGCCCAAGGTGTCGATGACCACGGGACCGTTGTCCGGGGCAATCCACGTCCACCAGACCGAAGCCGCGGCGGCACTTCCGGCATGGCCGGGTTCGCCGGTTTCCGCGGTGGCTCCGAGGTTGGAGACAATGACCACGTTGGTGGCCCCTTCGAGGATCGGCTGGTCGGCAAACGGGTCGTTCACCGGAGCTGCGGCACAAGCCGACAGCAGCGTTCCCGCCGCCAGCAAAGCCGTCGTCAGGCACCGCTTAAGGCCGGGGCGTCCGCCGGGAAACCGTTGCCCTGATTCCAGATGATTCGTGGACATGCTCATTTCAATTGGGCCGTGCTGAAGGGTTTCGGGTTGGGCGCCATCAAGCTAGGCTCGCGGCGCTCGCCGGGGCGTAAAAATGCCGTTCTTCGACTTCGCCGCGGAGCATGCGGGCTTCCGCCTTGAGCGAACCATCGGCGTGCCACGCCAGCGAAAGGCCGTGGGGTTTTCCGTCGGAGAATTCGGCTTCGGCCACCAGGCGACCGGACTCATCCCACTGCTGATACCGTCCCTCCTGCCGGCCCTCATGAAGCCGGCCTTCCGATCGCTTCTGGCCATTCGGATGCCACGTGGTCCGCGTGCCCTCGGCGAGCCCGGCCTGGAACTGCTCCTGCAGCTCCACGACGCCGTTGGTAAACCAACCGGTGGACTCGCCGTGCAGGCGCCCGTCCACCACGGCCGACTGGCACCGGGGAGAACCGTCGGCGTAGTGATCCAGCAACCAACCCGTGAAGGGTTTCGCCGACCCGGGGACGTGGAACCGCCCGTCGCGGACCTTCAGTTCCTTGCGTTCCAGCGACACGTCCAACGAAACCGCCGGGGCGGAGGATCGGGGACGAAGGCCCACCAGCACCGCGACCAACGCAGCCACGGCGAGCAGCCAACCCCACGCCGCGCGCCGGGATGTTGGCGTGAGGGATTCGATTTCGAGGGGCTTCATCGGCGGATAGGTCCTATTGCAGCACCAGTCGGTAGCAGGTCGGGGCGGTTTCGGCGTCCGCATGGACGGCCTCGACCTGGACGCGCTTGATCGCGCCCGCGAGCAGGCTGGTGCGGATCGGCGCGTTGGCGCCCTCGGCCGGAATCCGGAAGCGCACCGGCTCCCAGGTCTTCAGGTCCCGCGAGCCGACCAGGGCGTAGGTGCGCCCCGTGACCGCGACGAACTCCAGTTGGGTCGCCCCGTCGGTCACGCCCAGGATGTTCAGGACAAATCCGCCCGCCGGATCGACCGCGTAGGTGCCCGCAAGATAGGTGTCCAGATAGGTCAGTCCGTTGCCGGCATCCGCTTCGGGCCGGACCTTCGAAAGATCCGCATTCACCAACCGTTGCCACGCATCGGGCAACCCGTCGCCGTTGCTGTCCTCCCCGAGGGTGAGGTTCAGGCGGGTGCGTTGGCCGGGCTGACCCAGTGCTGCAAAATCACCACGGGTCTCGATGGGCAGGTAGGTGACCTGGCCGATCTGGACCTTGAGTTGGAACGGGACGAACGGGCGCAGGGCGGTCGGCTGGTAAGGCGCCGCCAGCAAGCCAGCATCCATCGGCACTTCGAGCCGGTAATTGGCGCCGGCCTCGATCCCAGGGTTGATGCGTGTCTTCACCTTTACGCCGCTTGCGGTTTCCAGCACGACGTCCGCGTCCACCTGGTTGATGGGCGTGCCGTATTCGTCGCGGAGCATCCCGTAGAAGAGGTGGAACGGCGCGGGCGGATAGCCCAGGGCCGCCCCGTCACCGAGCAGCGTGGCCAGGACGAGCAGCCGTGGAAGGCAACACGCCGGGGCGAAGGAGGAGGGATTCTTCATGGTGCGTCCGGGTTCGCGTCAGTTGCCCGAGTAGGAGTAGGTCGTGAAGTGGAGCTTGATGTCCGTGAGAGTCTGCAGGAGGCGGGTCATGCCTTCCTTCGGATCGGCCAGCAACGAGTCCGCCGGGATCACCAGCTTCCACTGGCTGTTCCAGACCGAGCGCCCGACCAGGCGCCGGTTTGAGAACTGCGAGAACTGGAGCCCGGTCCCGAGGTAAGGATTGCTGGCGAACTGGCCCGCCGAATCCACCGGGCGGAAGGCCTGGTGCTTGCGGAGCGTGAATAGCGGCTCGGTCAGCGAATCGGCCGACTGGTAGAAGTTCTTCCCCGAGAAACCCGACCCGCCGATGTTGAACGGCAGCGGGATGGCCACATCGTCCACGGTCCACGTCCGCAGTTCGCTCGAATCGCCCAGCGGCGGGCTGCGCATGGTGTCCACGCCCACCGGGATCAGATACAGGTAGGGATTCGCGGCGAGCGCCTGGGGATCAAGGTAGGCGAGGTTCGGGTCGCCCGTGTTGTTGACGCCGGGCACGTTCATGCCGCGGTAGCCCTCGAGGGCGACGCCGACGGAATTGATCTTGGTCGCAAAGTGGCTGCGATGGAACTGGGCATCCCCCGCCGCCAGTGCCTGGCCGAACAGGTTCTGCCCCGCGTTGATCGAGGTGCTGAACGGCAGGACCAAACCCGGCACCGGCAGTCCGTCGCCGCGATCCACCTGCTGGCAGTAGCGGCGCACGTCGGCGTCCACGAGGATGTTTTCGAGGACATGTTGCTGGAGGTAATCCTGCCAGGCCGCCAGGCCGTTGGTGTCGGGCAGGATGCGCAGATTGCCGGTCCGGAGCGACGCGAGCGTGGTGTAGACGTCCGGCGAGTTGAAACCGAGCCGGCCCTTGAGCACGTCGAAGTCGTTCTTCATTTCCGCCAACGCGCTGGACAGGCCGGGATCACCGGTGTTGCTGCCGGCGAACTGCGGTTCGCCATTGCGGACGACGCCGAGCGCGCGGCTGTTGATGATGCGCGCGATGAAGGCCTTGCCCTGGTCGGTGCCCAGCAGGCCGGTCTCGTAGTCGTAGGCATTGGCCGCGAGGAGCGCATAACGCGAGGCGAGGTCGAACAGCGTCTTGTAACGCTCCAGCTTCTCGCTGCGGAACAGGCGGAAGGCCGTGTCGCGGGTCGTGAAGCCCTGGATCACCGCCGCCGTGCGCTGCCGGGCGATCTCCCGGGTCTGCTGGATGCGATTCCCCTTCGCCACGAGCGTGGCGACCTTGCGCTGGGTGTCGTCGTAGGTTTGCAGCGCCCGGTTGATGCCGTAGGCGACCTTCTGGAGGTCAATCAGGGCGTGTTCCAGTTCGACCATCGCCGCCCGTTGGTCCTCGGTCTGCTCGATGGGCTTGATCTGGCCATACTGGATGCCGATGGCGTCGGCCTGGCTTTGGGCGGCCCGGGCGTAGGCCACGGTCTTGCGGGCGATCTCGATCGCGGTGGTGGAATTCTCCACCGCCACCGTCGCCGCCTTGAAGATGCCGCGACCGGCCGACGTGAGGTCGCCGCCGGCGGAGAGCCCGGCGATCAACGAGGTCGGCAACGACGTCGCGGCGGCGTCGGACGCCAGTTTGTAGGCTTCCGAGATGCCGTTCTGCACCATGCCGAAGATCTCGGCAGCGTTCTCAATCTGGTCGATGATCTGGTCGGCTTCGTCGAGTCCCTGGGTCAGCAGATCCGCTTCTGCCGTGGCCTGCACCAGCGACTGACGGAGCCGGACCATGCCGTCGAGGGACTGCTTAGCCCGGACACTGTCGTCCAAGGCCTGGAGCAGTGCGCCCCGGGCATTGATCTGCTCGGAGATGGCCTGCTGGAGCTGGCCGGGACTCTGCCGCTTGCCGGTCCAGCTCGACGGTTTCCCGAAGTAGCCATGCGGCGTCAGCGTGTATTCCACGTAGTTCGTCGACGAACGCGGATCGGTGCCGGTGCCGTCGTCGGCCAGTTGCAGGAAGTCAAAGCTCTCCGGCTTGGCCTGGAGACCCGTCACCCAGCCTGACGGTAGGTTTTGGACATCGAGCCGGAAGACCTTGGTGCTCTTCGGTTGGAGAATCCCCGGGAAACTCAGCTCGGGCGTCTCGACGTACATGTAGTGGAAAAGGTCGGGACCGACGTAGTCCTGCACGTAGGTCTTGCCAGGACCCAGGTCATCCGGATAGGGCGTGCCGTAGAGCTCGATGAGCGCGTTCGTGAAGGCAAGTTCCTGCTGCGCCAACTGCGCCTGAACCTCGGCCAGGGAGTCGCCCTCGGACCGCATCAGCCGCGTGATGTCCTTGGCGTCGTCGAACGCGGCGACGGCGTTGTTCAGAGCCAACTTGGTGCGCTCGTAGATCTGCTCGAAGTGCGTCTTGGGATCGGCACCGACGACCTGCGCCGGGTTCAGGTCGAAGGCCAGGCTGCCCTGGGTCACACCCAGAGGCGAGAGGCGACCTTCCGCGTTGTCCATAGCCACCTGAAGATCGGTGGCCGTGGCTACCAGCTCGTTCAGCTCCGGCACGGTGGTGCGGTCCACCTTCTGGATGCCTTCGTGGCTCGGGTCCGGGTCGATGTCGGGCAGCAGCGCATTGCCGATGACCCAGTTGACCAGCGCGCCCTGTCCTGTGCGTGACGCCCATTGGTCGACACCCCATTCACGGACAATGCTGACGACGTTGGTGCCGTCGCGGACCGTGCGGGTGGAAACACGGTTGGTGGCAAACGGCTCCCAGCTCGTATTGGCGCCCGGCACGTAGTATTTGCGCCAGGTGAGGTCGAAGATCTGTCGGCCCGCCCGGGCCACTGAAGCGGCGGCCGCGGCGAACTTCCGTTCGTCCATGTAACCCACCGTCACGGGCAGCCCCAGCACCGTCACGGCTTGCACGCGGGGAACCCAGTCGAAGTAGGGATTCAGCAGTAGCGAATGGTAGCCCTTCAGAGCCGAGAGGAAATGCCCGTAAGCGTCGCCGTGGCCCTGCGGATACAGCACCGCCGCATCGGACGCGTCGGCTTTGCCGTCTGCGTTCTGGTCGAGGATGTTGTAGTTCAGCGCGTAGATGACCTCCCCGGAATCGATGCCGCCGGTGTAGTTCCACACCATACGGTTGTAGACCGGCGCGGACTGGACGCCCGGCAGCGCCACGTCGTCGCGGCCCTGAAGCAGCGCCAATTCCTCCTCAATCAGCGAGGGCACCTGTCCCTTGAAGGAGAAGAGCGCAGTGGCGACGTCGCCGTAGCTCCGGTCCTTGGTCCCGATGCCGATCGTCGGGTTGTCCGCGTCGTCCGTCGCGTCGTCGCCTACGAGCTTGTAGAGATCGCTCAGATAGCCAGCGGCCAGCAGCAGCGAATCGTTGGCCGGACCGTAGTTGATCCCGGCGTTGATACTGAGATTGCGGGCCCGGTTGAGAACCGTCTCATAAATCTCGATGAGTCCGTAGCTATTGAGCGCGTCCTGGTTCAGCGCGATGTCGCCTTCATAACGTTTGCCTGCCTGGGTGAGGATACTGGCACCGGTGTTGACGGCGTTATTGTTCAGGTCGGAAGTGCGCTGATTGAAGGGATTGATGCCGGCCAGGACACGTTTGACGTAACCCTCAGCAAACTGCGGCGGCGTCCAGGTCGACCAGGTGTTGTAGAGCGGATGGGCCGGATTCTTCGGCCGGTATCGCATCACGAGCCAGTTGTCGGCGAGCACCTGGATTCCGCTCGCGCCGAGGGTGTACCGCTGGATGTCCATGCCGTTGGTCAGCGGCTGGTAACGGCTCATCGCGGAGTCGCTCACCGGCGGGAAGCCGTCCACCGGCGGCGCGGACTTCCATTCGTATTCGTAGTCCGCCGTGCGCGCGGCGAGGTCGCCGGTGTGCTCGAAGGTGATCAACTCACTGAGCGGGTGGTCGGACGGAATGACCTTCACCTCACCTTGGTAGAGCTGACCGGTCACTCGGAGAACATACATCGACACGGGTTCGGCCGCCGGCGTGAAGGCCTCGCCGTTGCCGACGATGACCGTGAGATAACCCTGCCCCGGACCGGCGGCGCTGAGGGCGTAGCTGTCCACGGGGGTATTGTTGTTCGTGATCGTGACGAGGTCGCCGATGCCGCGGGTGACCGTGGCCGCGGGATTCACGATGAACTGCCCCGGAATCACGGGGTTTTCGTAAAACGTCTCCACCACGGCCGTCAGCCTGTCGATTCCGGCGTCCCAAGCAGACTTGTCCGGATCGGTGCCGGGACAAAGCGCCTTGATGGTGGCCAGATCGGAGCCCGTGAGCAGGTTGAGCTGTACGTATTTTTCGCCGGTCGGCTCGTCCTTGAATTCACCCTTGAACACCAGGCTGCCTTGCGCGCCGAGGTTCGGATCGAAGTAGAACCGGTTCGCCAGGTGCGGCGGCAGATTCGGGAAGTAGGTCTTGCCCTGGTAGCCTTGGGCATACACGCCGCCGGGAAGCTGGGCCAAGCCCTCGCTGGCAAGGGCCTTCAGCGCGAAACTCTTCTGGCGGGTGGGATCGTGCAGGGTGACGGCCGGGAAGTTCGCCCGGTTGGTCGCGGCGAGCGCGATGGGCTGCTGGTAAAGCACGAGAGCGCTGCTTTGTCCGCGGATCGCCGGGCGTCCCTTGCTCGCGACGGTGAGGGTTTCACCGAAGGCCAATGCGGGCGTCGTGCCCGGCCAAACCGGACGATAAGTAATCGGCTGGGCGGGTGCCGCGGCGGAATCCCCCCCGCCGGAGTAGGTCCCGCCAGCGAGCGGGCGCAGGTAGGGCACGATCGTTCCGGTCGGCGGCGGGCTCGGATAGTTTGGCCAAGCG
>JBEISV010000181.1:0-8421 GCA_040375265.1 Verrucomicrobiales bacterium | reverse complement strand
AGGCGGCACATTCACGACAACCCATTGGACCGTACTCGGCGACGCGGCGGACACCCTCTCTCCCGGCCAGGCGGTTGCCTTGGAGTCCCTGGGCCGGTCCTATTGGACGCCCGTCCATGCAAACGTCGCGACGCTCACCGGCTCGACGGACCGGGCGGAAGACCTCACCCAGAGTTTCTTCGCCCACCTGCTCGCAAACCGCGCCCTGGCCGCCGCCCAGCGGGAACGCGGCCGGTTCCGCACCTTCCTGCTCGCCAGCCTGCGCAACCACCTCGCCAACCAGCACAAGCACGCCCAGCGCCTCAAGCGCACACCCAGCGAGGGTTTGGTCCCGCTGGACGAGCTGTCCGAGGTGGAATTCGAGTCCTTGGGCCACGACGAAACGCCCGAGCGCGAATTTGAGCGCAAATGGGCCAAGGCCGTCGTCAACCGCGTGCTCGACCGCCTCAAGGCCGAATGCGTCGCCGCCGGCCAGGCGGAACGCTTCGACAGCTTCAAGCTCGTGCTGGCCGATGGCCCCCAGGCCGAACTGGGTTATGCCCGTCTGGCCCAGCCGCTCGGGCTTACCGAAGGCGCCTTCAAGATGGCCCTCCAACGCTTCCGCCAGCGCTACCGCGACCTCTTCCGCGTCGAGATCGCCAGCCAAGTCAGCGACCTCCGCGACATCGAGGAAGAAATTGGGCATGTGCTGAAGATGCTCCGCGGGTGAAGGGATGGGAGCCCGGATGTGCCGGCCGAGAAGTAACCTAATCCGGCGGCCGCTGGTGAAACCGGCCACGACCTAACGGACCGGACCTAAGCTCCGTCGGAAGCATATGCCGCATTCCACCGCTCCGGCGGCGGGCTCTTCCGTTCCCATCCTTCAAGCGACAGCACTTCGGCGGCGGTCGGCGCCCGCGAAGGGGAGACCAACGGCACTGCCCGACGCAGTTCCCAGAACCTTTTCTTCGCCGCCGCGTTACCTTCGCCACCGGACGTTGTAGCAGTAGGTAGAACCCGTTACCTCGCCGCCTGAGCGGATGCGACCGACCCGGTTGGTCAGTCGTAGTTCCCAGCGGTCGGTGAGACGGTTCGCAGAACCTACTATGGACAAAGTCACGACCTCTAACCCGGCCCCGAGTTTGCGGCCGGCACTGCCGGACAGTTGGCACTCGCCGCGACCGTCCCGGCATCATCGAACCTCGACGCTGCTGGGCGCAGTTGGCGCCGCCATTGCGCTCGCCGTCAGCCCGGCCTCGGCGCAAACGGGGCCCGGAGGCATCGCCAATGGCCTGCGAGCCTGGCTGGATTCCAGTGACATCGACGGCGACGGCAACCCGGCCAACGAGCCCGCGAATGGCGCTGCCGTGGCCACCTGGGTCGATAAGTCGGGACTGGGGAATCACGGACTCACGCTCGCCGGAACTGCCAACGCCAGCTACCAGTCCGCCACCGCTTCTCGCATCAACGGCCGGCCGGTGCTGCGTTTCAGCGGCAATGCGGTCTACAACTTCTCGGGCATCGATATCCGCGCCGCGACCCTGCCGGACATCACGATCTTCACGGTCTACCGGCAGAACGCCCACAACGGCCGTTCTGCGCTCTGGGGCAATGACAACGGCAACTGGGACCGCTTCATCTATTCGGCCTTCAATGCCTTTGGCGCGGGCGACGGCATCGCCTCGCGCGGGCCCTCGTTCAATCCTCCCTACACGCAAATTCGGGGCAGTGGCGTGGTGGGCAACGTCTACCTCTTTACCGCCGCCTACGATGGCGACGTGATCAACGGGAACAACCTCGGTCCGGCCAACGGCTCGGAGTTCTACTTCAACGGCACCTCCCTGGGCACCTTCACCGACAGCACCCAAGCCTCCGCGGCGCAATCCTCGCTCCGCTTGGGCTGGGACGGCGATGACGGCTTCATGTATGCCGACGTGGCCGAATTCATCGTCTACGGGCGCCGGCTGCCGTTGAATGAGATCCAGGCGGTCAATTCCTATCTCGCCGGCAAGTATACGCTGGCCCTGGCCAACATTGGGCCCGAGATCGCCGCCTACAATGGCCCGGCCACGACCTCGCCCGAACTGACCGACGGTCAGGCGGCCCCGGTGGATTTCGGCAGCGTGCAAATTCCGGGCAACACGACCCGCACCTTCACGCTGCGCAATTCCGGCGACGCCGCGCTGACGGTCAGCGGGGTGAGCTTCACCGGGACCAACCCCGGCGACTTCAGCGCCAGCGGGGTTCCCGCGAGCATTGCGGCCGGCGCGACGGCCTCGTTCACCGTCAGCTTCGTTCCCGGCGGCGTCGGCACCCGGGCCGCCACGCTGCAGATTGCGAACAACGACGCCAACGAGGGCCCGTTTGACTTCCCCGTCACCGGCGTCGGCACGACCCCGGACCGTGACGGCGACGGCATTCCCGATGACGTGGACAATGCCCCCGACGTCTTCAACCCCGACCAGAAGGACTACGACGGCGACGGCGTGGCCGACGTGGTGGACGCGGACGATGACAACGACGGCGTGGCCGACGTGAGCGACGTGAACCCGTTTGATCCGAACAGCGACAGCGACGGCGATGGCCTGAGCGATCTGGCGGAGACCACGGCGGGCACGAACCCCCTCAGCGCCGACACCGACGGCGACACGGTGGCCGACAACTTGGACGCCTTCCCGCTGGACTCGGCGGAGTCCGTCGACACCGACCAGGACGGCACCGGCAACCGCGCGGACACGGACGATGACAACGACGGCGCGCTGGACGTCGCGGATGCCTTCCCGCTGAACCCGGCGGAATCCGTCGACACCGACGGCGACGGCACCGGCAACCGCGCCGACACCGACGACGACAACGACGCGGTGCTGGACGTGGCGGATGCCTTCCCGCTGGACCTCAGCGAGAGCGTGGACACCGACCAAGACGGGACCGGCAACAATGCCGACACCGACGACGACGGTGACGGGGTGGCGGACGGCCTGGATGCCTTCCCGCTGGACTCCAACGAGACCGTGGACACCGACCAGGACGGCACCGGCAATAACGCCGACACCGACGACGACGGTGACGGAGTGGCGGACGGCCTGGATGCCTTCCCGCTGGACCCGACTGAAACCGCGGATACGGACGGCGACGGCACCGGCAACAATGCCGACCTGGACGACGACCAGGATGGCATCGCCGACGTGGATGACGCCTTCCCGCTCAATCCGGCCGAAACGGCGGACACCGACGGCGACGGCACCGGCAACAACGCTGACCTGGACGACGACAACGACGGCGTGGCCGACGCGGCCGACGCCTTCCCGTTCAACCCGGCCGAGTCGACCGACAACGATCAGGACGGCCTGGGCGACAACGCGGACACGGACGATGACAACGACGGCGTGGCGGACGTGAACGACGTGAACCCGTTCAATCCGAGCAGCGACAGCGACGGCGATGGCCTGAGCGATCTGGCGGAGACCTCGGCGGGCACGAACCCCCTCAGCGCCGACACCGACGGCGACTCCGTGGCCGACAACCTCGACGCCTTCCCGCTGAACTCGGCGGAGTCCGTCGACACCGACGGCGACGGCACCGGCAACCGCGCCGACAACGACGACGACAACGACGGCATTGCCGACATGAATGACGCCTTCCCGCTGGACCCGGCGGAATCCGTCGACACCGACGGCGACGGCACCGGCAACAACGCCGACACCGACGACGACAACGACGGTCGCTCCGACGCCCAGGAAGCCCTGGCCGGAACGAATCCGTTGGTGGCGGATACGGACGGCGACGGCCTGAGTGACGGCCAGGAAGCCCTCCGGGGCACGAACCCGCTGGTGGCCGACACCGATGCGGACGGCCTGAGCGACGGCCTGGAAGTCAGCATCCGGACCAATCCGCTCGTGGCCGACACCGACAACGACGGCCTCAAGGACGGCGCGGAAGTCATCGCGCATGCCAACCCGCTCGACGCCGACACCGACGACGACGGCGTTCTCGACGGCGTCGACCCCACGCCCACGACCCCGGGAGTCCCGGCCAACTTCGTGGAAAACCTGCTCGGCAGCCTTGAGGCCTATATCCGGGCCACGCCGCTGGCGAACTTCGTCGGCAAGAAGACCAGCGAGCGCACCGCCCAGCGCAATGCGACCGCCAACCTCGCCAAGGATGCGGCCAAGAAGCTGAAGCGCGGCGAGTGGAAGGACGCCGTCCGCATCCTCGAACAGCTCTACCGTCGCGTGGACGGACTGCAGGGCCGCAACCAGACGAAAGACTGGATGCTGGCCGGCCAGGCCAAGGATCACGTGAAGGCCGAACTGGAATTGCTCATCGACTTGACTGACCTGCTGGCCCGGCCGAGCCGCGGTGGCTGCCATCGTCACGAAGACGATCACGACGACGACGACGACGATCGGGATGACGATCGCAAACCGCCGGCCCCAGCCCCCGCGCCTGCGCCGGCTCCCGCGCCGGCTCCAGCCCCCGCGCCCGCACCGGCTCCTGCGCCGGCTCCAGCTCCCGCGCCTGCACCGGCTCCTGCGCCGGCCCCAGCTCCCGCGCCTGCACCGGCTCCTGCGCCGGCTCCAGCTCCCGCGCCCGCACCGGCTCCTGCGCCGACTCCAGCCTGAACTAGCGTGATTCAAACCGCCGCCGGGCCAAACGGCCCGGCGGCGGTCTTCTAACCGAGGCCAGACGAGACGGCATCACTCCCTTCGCCGCCCCTTCTGCCCTTGCTGCCTGTTCCGTCCCTTTCATGAACTCACGCGTTTTGCCTGCGCTCCTGGCCGCCGTGGTCGCCAGCCTGGCCTACTATCTTGGCACCCGTCAGGCCGCGACCTCGCCGACGGTTGCGACCGCCCCGGCCGCAATCGCCCCGGCCCCTCGTCCGGGTTTGGCGGCGATCCTGGCCGAAACCGATCCGCTCCGGCACCGCGTCCAGTTTGCGCAATGGCTGACCGCGTTGACCGCGGACGAGGCGACGAACGCCGCCCGCCAGGTTTGGGCGCAACCCGGCGACCTGAGCGAAATCACCGAGCGCAAGAAGCTGTTCAGTTACGCGTGGGGGCAGGTCAGCGGCGCCGCCGCCATCGAGTTCGCGCGGACCCAGCCGGGCTCCGGCAAGGTAGCCGCCTTGGGCGCTGCCCTCGCCGGCTGGGCCTCGAAGGATCCCGCGGCCGCCCAAGCGTGGATTTCCGCCCGCCTCGATCCCGGCGAGCAGCTCATGTATTCGTGGGCGCTCGTCGAAGGCTGGGCCCGCCATGACCCGGCCAGCGCCACCGCCTACGCGTTGTCCCGGCAGGACGACCCCAACACCGGCCGCTACGTCCAGAGCATCGCCCTGGAGCAAGTCCGCCGGGATGCGCCCGCCGCCAGCGCCTGGGCCCTCGCCCTGCCGGCGGGCTCGCTCCGGGTCGCCGCCGTGGAGGAAGTCGCCACCCACTGGAGTCGCACCGCACCGCAGGCCGCCGCCCAGTGGGCGCGCTCTTTGCCGGACAACGGGCTGGCCATCCCGGCCCTGCGGAACGTCACCACCGAATGGGCCCGCGCCGATTCCCTGGCGGCCGGCACCTGGCTAAACGGCATGGATCCTTCGGCCCGGCGCGACCAGGCGGTGGCGGCTTACTGCCAAGTCCTGGCGGCCCAGGAGCTCGACCACATTTCCCGGTGGGCCCAGACCATTTCGGACTCCAAGCTGCGGGAACAGAGCCTGCTGAACATCGCCGAGGAATGGATGGGCCGAAATCCGGAAGCCGCCTTGGCCTGGTTGCCCCAGAGCGGCCTTTCCCCCGCCCGCATCGCCCAGCTTTCCCGCCCAAACCCCTAGCCCGCCGCAACCGGGCGCTTCTCGGCAATGCCCCCGTTGTCAGCCGGCGGCCCCCCTCGCTTCCCGCGCCGGGAGGAGCGGCTGGGGAGGAAGGGCCGCCGGCTTTTGGACGGCGGCAGGGATTCCGGCTCCCCCGTCCCCAAGGCCGGCACCTAGGCCGCCGCCAGCGCCAAAAGGGAGGCGGAACAGGTGGCCCGAAAATATTTTCAGAAATCTTGTTACCCCAGGCCACAGACGTTTTAGCAGCTCGTGGAGGGACGTTTTTCCGGTTCACCCAATCCTTTGGGGGAGGCGGTGGCCGGGAAACGTCACCCTCCACGGAGATTTCCAGTAAATTGCTATGAATCAACCTACCTTGCGCCCGGCCGTTGTTCCTGGCCGGCCACGTCCCGCCGGCTTACGGGCCGCCTGTCTCACCCTCCTGTCGTGGTGCGTGCTCCCGGCCGCACTCGTCCACGCGCAAAATACCGCCCCGACCGTGGCGCGGGACGCCGCGACCGTGACGGTTCCGGAAGGCACGACCGCCTTCAACTCCGGCACCTTCGCCGATGCGAATGGTGACACGGTGACCATCACGGCCTCTGTCGGCACGATCACCCAGTCCGGCGCCGGCACCTGGAATCACCAGCAGACCCTCACCCAGGGGAACACGCCCATCGAGCTGACCCTCGACAGCCAGGAGAACCTGTATGTCGTCAATGAAGGCCAGAACAGGCTCTACAAATACAACAGCAGCGGCGGCTTGGTGACGAGCTGGACGGTCACCGGCAATCCGACGGGCGTGGCCGTGGATTCGGCCAATGGCTGGCTGTATGTCGCCCTGAAAGGTGGCCACCGCATCGACAAGTTCACGCTGTCCGGGACGCTCCTGTCCACGTGGGGTTCCCTCGGCAGCGGCAACGGCCAGTTCAGCGGGCCGCATTGCGTCGCGGTGGATGCCGCGGGTGACGTTTACGTCGCCGACTCCGGCAACAACCGCATCCAGGTCTTCAGTCCGGCCGGGGCGTTCCTCCGCAAGTGGGGTTCCGGCGGCAGCGGCGACGGCCTGTTCAACTTCCCGCAGGGCCTGCGCATCAGCCCCGGCGGCACGCTCTACATCGCGGATCGCGGCAACAACCGGGTCCAGTATTTCAACACCGCCGGCACCTTCCTCGGCAAGTGGGGCTCCTTCGGCAGCGGCAACGGCCAGTTCAGCGCGCCGGCGGGCATCGGCATTGATCCCGGCGGCAACATCGTGGTTGGCGACATCTTCAATAATCGCATCCAGAAATTCACGGCCACCGGCACCTATGTGGACAAGCTGGGCCCCAGCACCACGGTCGGCAACCTGGCGCTGCCGCACGGCACGGCCTTCCCGCCGTCGGGCCGCAGCGTTTACATCGCCGACTTCAACAATGGCCGGGTGGTGAAGTTTGCCTCGCCGGGCGGCTGGAACTGGTCCCATACCCCCGCGGACGGCGCGGCGGGGCCCACCACGGTGACCATCACGGCGACGGACAGCTTTGGCGCGGCGGGCACCACGACCTTCACGCTGAACGTGAACAACGTGGCGCCGACCATCGCGCTCACCGGCAACGCCACCGTGCCCAACGGCGCGCCCTACACGCTGAACCTCGGCGCCATCACCGATCCCGGCACCGACACGGTGTCCGCCTTCAGCATCAACTGGGGCGACGGCATCACGGAGAACTTCACCGGTAATCCGGCCAGCACCACCAAGACCCACACCTACGCCAGCGTTGGCAACAAGAACATCTCCGTCGCACTCACGGACGAGGATGGAACCCACGCCGGCGCCGGCACCAAGACGGTCACCGTCGTGAACGCCGCCCCCGTGGCGGCGGCGGACAGCCTGAACCGCCCGACCACGACGACGGCGGCCAAGGTGCTGAAGAGCGTGCTGCTGGCCAACGACAGCGACGCGGACGGCGACCCGCTGACCCTCACCGCCGTGGGCAACGCCCTGCCCGCCGGGGCGACGGTGACGCTCGCCGGCAACTTCGTGGTCTACACCGCGCCGGCCAACAACGCGGGCAACGGCAGCTTCACCTACACCCTCAGCGCCGGCGCCCACAGCGTCACCGGCACCGTCACGGTCACCGAGACCACCACCTCGGGTGGCGGCGGCGGCACGCCCAACTACCTCACCCTCGTGCCGAGCGGAAACGACTTCGTCGTCACCTTCCTCGGCGTCCCGGGCGGCAGCTTCCGCGTGCAATACAGCTCCGCCGGCCCGCCCAACTACTACTGGCAGGAGTTCATCTCCCCGGCCATCTACACCGCCGCCCCCAACGGCGTCGTCACCCACACCGACGTCAACCCGCCCGGTCCGGTGCGCTTCTACCGCGCCGTGAGCAATCCCTGAACCCAGCAGTTCATCCGCAGATGACGCCGATTTCACAGATTCAGGACCGGCCGCCCCGTTTCCCGGGGACGCCCTTCAATCTGCGTCATCGGCGCAATCTGCGGACGCCCCTTTTCCAAAACGTTTCTCCGACCGCCATGAAAACCTTCCCGTTCCTCACCGCCGCCCTGCTGGCCGCCGGCACCGCCTCGGCCGCGCTCGTCACCGAGACATACACGCCGACGATCACGACCACCGCGATCGCCGACAACCAACCGGT
>JBEISV010000601.1:0-2626 GCA_040375265.1 Verrucomicrobiales bacterium | reverse complement strand
TGGCCGGACCGACTCGGCGTCCGCCTCATCGTCCCGGCCGGAACGGCGCGAAAAAGTAACCCCATTTGGCTACATTCGGCTTGAGGGTTTTTGCCGGCGGAAGCAAATCCCTAGGTGTCCGGGTAATGCCCCGCCCGGCGACGGAGAAAACTAAAGGATGAAACCAATTCAAAACCTTCAATTGATTAGGACACTCACCGTGGTCGCCAGTCTCGCGGGAGCCATCGCAACCCATGCCCAGGTGGTCTTCACCTCGTTCACAACCCAGACAATTGACTTCGACAACACGGTGTCCGGGGTGAACAACGGCGCATTCACCGGGACGGGCTTCCAATCGAGCCCTACGGCCGGCCAGTTGGATTCCGACGCATGGGCAGTGACTGGATGGAGTAACGGCAATCTTGCATTCGGCGGCACGCAGACTACCGCCGCTACCGACTATACCCGCGGCATTACAGGTGGCGGCGTCACGACCGGAGGCATCTATGGCTACGATGTGGACGCCACGGTCGGGGGCGTGAATCGGGCCTTGGGGATTCAACCGGGCGGCAGCGATTGGGCTCCAGGGACTTTGACGCTGCGGGTTCAGAACTCATCCGGCAGCCCAATCGCATCCGTTTCCGTCGACTATACGGTTTATGTCCGAAACGATCAGGGGAGGGCCAATTCGTTTAATTTTTCCTATTCAACGGACAACACGACCTACACTTCGGTCGCCTCCGCGGACCTGACCTCAACTGCGACCCTGGACGCCTTGGGTTTGGTCTCGAATTCCCGGTCTGTCTCAGTCACCGGCCTGACTGTCACCGACGGCAGCTTCTTCTATCTCCAGTGGTCTGGGGCTGACGTTTCCGGCGCTGGCTCTCGCGATGAGTTCGCGCTGGATGACATCGACATTTCCGTAACAGGGGCACCCGTCCCCGAGCCCTCCTCCTATGCCGGGTTTGCCGGCGCCCTGCTGCTCGGTTTCGGGGTGTGGCGCCGGTCGCGGCAGTCGTGATTCGGTTCCTTGGATGCGTGCCTTCACAGGCCCGGCCCGCGCATGGCGGCCGGGCCTTTTGTTTTCCCGGCTCCGGCAGCCGGTCCAACGTGCCGCCGGCTTCCAGCCGGCGGAACCCCGACACAAGCATGTCCCCTGGCCGAGGGCAGTCCTCCCCGCCGGCTGCCAAGCGAGCCGCCAGGGACTCCCGGCTGGAAGCCGGCAGCACCTTGCCCCCCAAACGCCGTTCGCCTTTCCGGGACCGGCTGCTACGCTGCCTGCGTCATTACGCCCGTGAACCTGCCTCGCCTCTTCGTCGCCCTCGCTCTGCTTGCCCTTTCGGCGGCGATGCTCCCGGTGCGCGCGCAGACGAACCACCTGAACTGGCAGGCCGCTTCCAATCGGGTCGAGGCCCGGATCCAAGGCTGGCCGTTGGGCAAGGTGCTGGCCCGCGTGGCGCGCGCCACCGGCTGGGAAGTGCGGGTGGAACCCGGCACGCAGCGGACCGTGACCGCCGGTTTCTCCGGCCTCAGCCAGCGCGAAGCCCTCGGCCGGCTTCTGGGCGACCTCAATTTCGCCGTCCTCCCCCGCTCCAACGCGCCGGCCCGGCTGCTGATCTTCCGCTCGTCCCGCGACAGCGCGACCGAGTTGGTCGAGGCCGAGTCCGAGGATTCGAAAGACGGCCCGATCCGCGAGGAGTTCATCCTGCGCGTGAAGGCCGGCGTGAAGCTCAAGGCCGGGGAAGTGGCCCGGATCGCCAAGCTGTTTGGCGGCGAGTTGGTGGCCGGCATCGATGAACTGGGCGCCTACCGCCTGCGTTTCCCGACGGCGGAGGCTGCGGACAAGGCGCGGGCCGCCATCCTGAAGGCGAACGAAGACGTGACGGCCGAGGACAACTTCCGCCTCGCCCAGCCGGAGCTCCCGCCGGAACAGCAGGCGCGGGCGGCGGGATCCGGCGTGCAGGTGCCGCCGTTGGGCGACAAGAAGGGGCCCGTGGTGGCCTTGATTGACACCGCTGTCCAGGGCCTGCCCAAGGAGATGGAAGCCTTGATGCTCTCCCGCACCCAGCTCACTCCGGGCACCGCGGCGGGCGGCAGCCTGTTGCACGGCACCTCGATGGCGCAGGCCCTGATCGCCGGCATGCAGGAGGCGGGACAGGCGGTCCAGGTGCGCGCCTACGACGTCTACGGCGGCGGCGAGACCACCACCAGCTTCGACGTCGCGCGTGGGATGATCCGGGCCGCCCAGGACGGAGCGATCTTCTTCAACCAGAGTCTCGGCGGCAACTCGCCTTCTCCGCTGCTGGGCGAGATCAACCGTCAGATTGCCGCCCAGGGTGGCGTGATCTTCGCCGCGGCGGGCAATCGGCCGGGCACCCAGCTTGTGTTCCCGGCGGCGGATCCGTGGGTGAACGCGGTCACGGCCCTTGACGCGAGCGGGCAGATCGCCCCGTATGCGAATACCGGCGGCTTCGTCGACCTGGCCGCGCCGGGGACCGCCTACGTGCAGTTCGGCGACCAGACCTATTCGGTGGCCGGGACTTCCTCGGCCAGCGCCTGGACGGCCGGTCTCGCCGCGGGCACCGCCGCCAAGAACAAGGTCGCGCCCACGGCGGTGTTGCCGTGGCTGCAGAGCAACTACGGCTTC
>JBEISV010000450.1:0-4035 GCA_040375265.1 Verrucomicrobiales bacterium | reverse complement strand
GGCATGGGCGCGGTCAACCCGGCCGGCGCGGGCCTGAAACCATTGCCAGCGGGCGAAGATGCTGCCGCGGCTGCTGACGCGGTTGGCGGCCTCGTAGAACGCGCCCCCCAGGCGACCGCAGGCCAGCGAACCGAAAAAGAGGACGTTGCTGAGCATGACCAGCGCGAAGAAGACCGCGGTGCCGAGAGCGCCTTCGCTCCAGTTCTGGACGCTGGCGCTCATCCAATAGCTGGGCAGCAGCGGGAAGTTGGCGAAGCGGGTGTTCTCCAGCAGTCGGTCGATGACGGCGAGCACGCGGGCCTCGAGTTCCTCGTCGGTCACCGGCTGGGGCCGGAATTGGAAGATCATCAGGCCGATGAGCGCGAGCAGGCCGGTGACCACGAGCACCTGAAACGCCTTGCGGTCGAGGAAGCGCGCGAGCGTCACCGCCCCCCAGGCGCCGAGGACGCCCGGCAGCACGATGAACAGCGAGAGCAGGACCAGCACCATGGGGTAGAAGTGCCAGTCCACGTGGTTCACGAGGCCGTAGGCGCAAAGCAGCGGCGCGATGAGGAAGATGAAGGCCCACGAGGCGAGCAGCGTGGATTCGACGAGCTTCCACTGGAAGATGGTGCGGGTGGGCACCGGCAGCGCGAGCAGGTAGGTGGTCTCGCGGTTCTTGAACAGGTTGGTGTAGCTGATGACCAGGTTGGAGATCAGCAGGAGGCTGAACAGGAACGCGAACAGGACAAACAGCAGCCGCTCCACCAGCAGCCCGCCCAGGCCGGGGAACTTCGAGATGAACCGCAGTCCGAGGTAGAACAGCGTGAACGCCAGTCCGAGGTAACCGACGAGGAACGTGGCGATGACCCCGAGCAGGAACCAGGACTGTTCCCGCAGCGCGAGCAGCCGGCGCCAGGAGGACAGCAGGGCGATGCGGACCAGCAGCAGGAGCGGCGACGGAGCCCCGGACCAGGAGGTCGGGGCTGCGGCCGGGCTGGGGTTCGCGTTCATGCCGTTCGGTTCACGGGGCCGGGTTGGCCGGACTTTGGGGTGCGGCCGCGGTCCCTTCTTCCTCCGTGATCGCGAGGAAGGCCTTTTCGAGCGCGCCGTCGGTGCCGGCCTTGCGTCGGAGTTCGGCGGGAGTGCCCACGGCGATGATCCGGCCACGGTGGAAGATGCCCACGCGGTCGGCCATCTCGTCGGCGACGTAGATCTGGTGGGTGCTCATGAACACGGTCATGCCCTGCTGGGCCCGCTCCCGGAGCACGTCCTTGACGATGCGGGCGTGGTGCGGGTCCAGGCCGACCATCGGTTCGTCGATGACGAAGACTTCCGGCGAATGCAGCAGCGCGGCGGTGATGGCGACCCGCTGGCGGGTGCCGTGGCTCAGGCCCTCGATCGGCTTGTGGAGCCATTCGCCAAGGCTGAACCGGGCCACCAGTTCCTCCGCGGCCTGGCGGATCTGCGGGTCGGCCATGCGGAACAACTGGCCGGTGAACCGGATGAATTCCCACGCGGTGAGCTTGTCGTAGAGGAAGGGAAAGTCCGGCACGTAGCTGAGCCGGGACCGGGCCTCGAGCGGCTGGGCCTGCACGTCGTAGCCGGCGACCCGGGCCGAGCCGCTCGTGGGCTTGATGAGGCCGACGAGCATCTTGATGGTCGTGGTCTTGCCGGCCGCGTTGGGCCCCAGCACGCAGAAGAACTCGCCCTTCGGCACCACCAGCGAGATGCCGTCCACCGCGCGGACGTCGCCGAAGTGCTTCACCAGTTGGTTGAGTTCGATCATGAGGGGCAGGGCTTCAGTCCTTGCGCAGGGCGGGCAGTTGCCGGTTCACGAGCACGAAGGTGTCCGGCAACTGGACCTTCAGCACCTCGCCGGCGCGGCTGAGGTAAACGACCATCTCGTAGTTGGCGAAGAGGCTGGCGCTCAGCCGATACACGCGGACGCGGTTGTTGCCGACGCGCAGCCAGTCGTTGCTGGCCCGCCACTGGAAGCTTTGCCGGGCGGAATCCACGTTGAACTGCCCGAGGTTCCGCGCCAGCGGCCCAGGCAGGAGCAGGGCGTAGGGCCCGAGCGCCGTGCGCGGGTTGGCGAGGTCGCGCAGCGAGAAGCGTTTTTCCCAGTGCTCCTTGCCCTCCTCGTAGCTCAGCACGATTTCGTCCTCGCCCTGGCGGGCGACGATGCGCCAGGTGGCCGGGCGTTGCTGGACGTTGATGGTCCATTCCTTCCAGACCTTGTTGGTGTCGAGTTCGAGGTGGCTGAGCACGCGCCAGCGGTCAGTCGGCCGTTCCGCCGTGAGCAGCAGGTCGGCGTCGAGGCTGTAGCCGGCGGCGTCCACCATGCCCTCGGGAACGGAGCCGGGGTCGGTGCCCGCGGCGACGCCTTCGGTGACCGAAGGGCGCCAATCCAGCGTGCCAATGGGGGCCCCGTGGTGGAGCACCTGCAGGGTGGAGGCGTCGGGTGCATTCAGCAGGCGGTCGATCACCGTCGCCGGGTTCACGTCGGAAAGCGTTTCCCGGCCCCGGCCGAACTCGGCCCGCCAGAGCAGGACATTCATCACGATCCAGAAGACCGTGATGGCGATGAAGCTGATGCGACCCGCCATGGTTTACACAGATGTGACAGTGCCGACGGTCCGGAGTGCCGACAACCCCTCGAATTTAAGGACCGGCCTCATTTGGGCGGCAAGTTCAGCACCTGGCCGACTCGGAGTTGGTTGGCACGGATGCCCGGGTTGGCATCCATCAATGCCTTGGTGGTGACACCGTAGCGGCGGGCGATGACCGACGGGGTTTCGTTGGCCGCAATCCTATGGGTGCGGACCACCGGGGCGGGCGCGGGCGCCGTGGGTTGCGGCGTGCGCCGGACCGGTTCCGGGTTGACCACCGGCGTTTGGCGCGACGCCGGAGTTGGGTTGGGCACCGGCTGGGCTGGGCGCGGAACCGGCGGGGGCGGGTTTGTCGGGGTAACGCTCAGGGAGGCGATGCCGGCCATGCGCTTCAGGACGCGGTTTTCCTCGCGCAGTCCGGCCACTTCCAGGCGGAGGGATTCCAGCGCCACCTGATTTTCCTGTCGGGCGACCGCATTGGCATACTTGGCGGCGATCTGCAGTTCGCAGTTCTTGATCAGGTCCTCGACGGTCTGGTCGCGGTAACCCGTCTTGGTCGCGCTCTTGAGGCGGAGGAACTCGCCGTAGTGGTAAGCGGCGACGATGAACTTGCCGGTCGAGTGGTAGTGCAAGTCGCCGAGCGCGAGGTGCGCCGCGGCGCTGTTGGGATTGGTCTGGAGGGACCGCGAGAAGCTCTCGATCGCCTTGTCGGTCTGGCCCTGGATCTTCCAGTTCAGGCCGCGGACGTAATGGGGTTCGCGCTCCTCGTCCCCGGTGGTGCGATTCAGCAGATCGCAGCCCGAGACGAGCAGTCCCAACGCGCAAATTCCCGGAAGCCAGCGCTTCCCGTTCACCCAAAGCATTGGGCGACACTAGGGACGGTCACCCGGGCGTCAATCAGCCGGGCGGCCAACCGAGCGCGCGGCCGCCAAGAATGTGGCAGTGCAGGTGCGGGACGGTTTCGCCGCCATCGGCCCCGTTGTTGAGCACCAACCGGAAGCCGGTGTCGCCCAGGCCCAATTGGCGGGCGACTTCCGCGGCTTTCAGCAGCAGGTGGCCAAGGACTTCGGCGTCCGCTGATGTGGCCTCATTGATTCGCGGGATCACTCGTTTGGGCACGATCAACACGTGCACCGGGGCTTGCGGATTGATGTCCCGGAAGGCCAGCACCCGGTCGTCCTCGTAAACGATGTCGGCGGGAATCTGCCGGGCGATGATGCGTTCGAACAGGGTCATAAGGACAAAGGGCGCGGAGCAACGGCGATCTGCAAGGATTGGGGAGGGAGGAGGAAACCAATCGTTTCAGACTCGGACACCGCCGCCCCGCGCCGACAAAAGTTACCGGACCACCAACGCCGTAGGCCGGGAGGGGGCTTCCTGGGCATACCAGCCCCGGATCATCTCCAGGATCCACGCCGCGGTCTTCTCGCAAGTGGGGCACCAG
>JBEISV010000544.1:0-3091 GCA_040375265.1 Verrucomicrobiales bacterium | reverse complement strand
CGCGACGTTGTTCGGGGCGAGGTTCATGCACCTGGGCATGGCCCGGCTCGGCGCCCGCAGCGAAGGTGCGTTCTACTTCTGGATCTGCCTGTTCGTCGTGGTCGCGCTCCAGATGACCACCGCATTGCGGCCGATCATCGGCAAGGCGGACACGCTGCTGCCCACGGAGAAGAAATTCTTCCTCCAGCATTGGGGCGACTCCATGCGGGCCGGTGATTTGCCGGTGGAAGGTGCCCGCTAAAATCACCTCCGCCGGACCGGTCCGCGAAACCAATTCCCTTGCCCCATGACACCTTGGATCAACCGACGCATTCCCATCCGACCCATCTGGGCATGGTTGTGGCAATTTGCCCTGCGTCGTCGGGCCGCGCTGGCAGGCACGGCGTTCGGCCTGGTCCTGCTGAACATTCGTTGGCGGTTCAGCGGCCACTTCGAGTTTGGGTTCCTGGTGTGGAACCTGTTCCTCGCTTGGCTGCCGCTGGGTTTCGCCGAACTCCTCGCGCTCCGGCTGAAGCAGGAACCGTGGCTTCGTCCTACGAACCTCGCGCTGGGCGTGGCGTGGCTGCTATTCTTTCCCAACGCGCCGTATCTGCTCACCGACGTGCTCCACTGGCATCCGCGCCGTGATGCGCCGCCGTGGCTGGACCTGACGTTGCTGCTGCACTTCGCCTTGCTGGGCACCGCGCTGGGCTTCGCCTCGCTCCGCGTCGTGCGGCGGTTGGTGGCAGCGCGCTGCGGAACCTGGATGGCGCATGGCTTCACCGTGGCCGCGTTGTTGGCGGCGAGCTTTGGCATCTACCTCGGCCGCTTCCAGCGCTGGAACAGTTGGAGTGTGCTCACTGCCCCGGGCCGGCTCTCGGCCGACATCGTCAGCCGGTTCTTCTGGCCCTGGGACCACCCGCGCACCTGGGGTTTCACGCTGACGATGACCGGCCTGTTGCTGTCGCTCTGGTGGGCGTGGAATTCTGACGCAACGCCCACGGCCAAGCTGGAGAACCGATACTTCACAGGAACGGAATCCTGACCAAACCTATGCAAAATGAAGGCGCTCACAAAATTGCTTCTCTTGATGGTGTTGGCCGGAGCGTCGCCTGGATTCCGCCTGGGCGTTCTCATGGCGGCACCGCCAAGTGCGCGAGAGGTATCCGCGGCGGCTGAGCTGGCTGGCTACCGACCGATCCAAAGCCGTTGGCTCGCGACCGGCAGCGATGAGATTCCCAGTATCGACACCAAGGTCGGGAGCCGCCGTCTGCACTGCATCATCGATACCTTGTGCCCTGTGTCGTTGGTTCGCTCCAACCTGGTAAGGCACCTCCGGAAGCATTGGGTTGGCGATGACCGCTCCGGCGCCATCACGATGACCTCGGCGGATGGACACGTGTTCGCCCAGGTTCCGTTGGAATGTTTTGACTTCTACTCGCCGGTTTACGTGAGGCGCATTCGAGCGTCGTCGCCGGTTGGCGCGGGGGCCGTGAAGTTGGAAGGCTCCGACTACGCCCCGAACGGCACTACGGAAGTATCGGCCAAAATCAACTGGGACATTGTCCTCGGCTTGGATTTTCTTCTCAGCAACCGGGCCCTGTTGGATTTCCGGGGAAAGCAGGTGTTTCTCTCATCGGTTTCAAGCAATGAAACCCCATCACAACAGCTAGCGGATAAGTTGACGGCAATGGGGTTTGCCAGTGTCAGCACCTCAACCAACACGAATGGTTTTGTCTGCCTCCCGACATTGGTCTCAGGCAGAACCAACCTGCTGGTCTTGTCGACAACCACCACAGACACTTCACTCGCTCTAAACTTCCTGGAGGAAATCGGGCAGCGGTCGACCGGCAAGGACTCGGCAATGATTCAATTGTTTACCGCCAATCAGCCGATCCGACGATGGAAGTGCAAGGAATTCGCCTTCGGGCCATTTCATCTCGCTGAGCCAGGTCTCGCGGCGCTCGATCTAACCGACTGGAACATCGGAGCGACGAACAGTTCGGGCCTAGTGGGATTGTTGGGCGCCGACATTCTCTTTAAGTCCCGCGCCGTGGTTGATTGTGCCGGCGCTCGCGTATTTGTCTGGCCAGTGCCCGCCTCGAACTAGGTTTTCATCCGCGCATGATGCCACTCAATCGCGCCGCCCTGCTTCACCGCCGCCTCCGCCGCTGGACCTGGCTCTTTCTCGTCGGCCTCGTGCTGAGCGGGCTGACGGCGATTCCCATCCAGACCCAGTTCGACCTCGCGGCCCGCTGGCTGGGCGCCGATTTCAGCGGCGGCGGCCTCGTGCCCGAGTTCGTCGCGCACTGGCTCGCCAAGGCTTACGCCGGGGTCACAAAGACGACCGCGCAGGCGCCGTTCGTCTGGTATGGCACCGACTGGCTGGCGTTCGGCCACGTCGCCATCGGACTTGCCTTCATCGGCGCGCTGCGGGACCCGGTGCGCAACCGCTGGCTCTACGACTTCGGTCTGCTGGCGTGCGCGGCGGTGATACCCTGGGCGCTGGTCTTCGGCGCCGTGCGCGACATCCCGTTCTGGTGGCGGCTGGTGGACTGCTCGTTCGGCGTCTTCGGCGCCCTGCCGCTCTGGTGGTGCCGCCGCTGGGCGCTGGAATTGGAACACCGTCCGGCAGCCGCCTGACGGCGGGGAGACTCGCGGCTCAGAGAGCCGCGCTCCCGGATAGATCGAAGCTCACTTCGCCTTCGACAGGGCTTCGAGGTAGTCGAGGAGCGAGGCGAATTCCTTCAGCGTCAGCCCGGCGGCGAGGCCTTCGGGCATCAGGGATTTCTCCTGCTTCTCGCGTTTGGCGATGTCCTTCACCGCGAGGGTCTGCTCCTGTGCGGTGATGGTGCGAATCGTCACGGCGTCGGCCGCCTCGCGCACGACGAAGCCGTCGAGTTCCGTGCCGTCCTTCAGCTCGAAGTGGTTCGCGACGAAGCCTTGGGCGAGTGTCTTGTTCGGGACCAGGATCGCCTCGGCCAGTTCGCGCCGTTTGTAGGTGACGGCAATGGTGCCGAGGAACGGCCCCTTCAGCGGCTCGTCGGCCTTCACGGTGTGGCAGCCGTTGCAGCCGACCTGCGCGAAGAGCTGTTCGCCGCGGACGACCTCG
>JBEISV010000387.1:0-4708 GCA_040375265.1 Verrucomicrobiales bacterium | reverse complement strand
CGGCGCGGCCGGCGGAAGGTCTCGATCAGTTCGCCGACCTTGGTCTCCCAGTCGCCGACATACTTGGTGCCGGCCATGAAGTCGGTCGGTGACATGCGGATGACGCGCCACGAGCCGTGCTCCGGCTTCGCGAGCGCGTAGACGAGTTCATGGACGAGCGAACTCTTGCCGGCGCCGGACTTGCCCAGCAGTGCGAGGGAACGCGGGCGTTCGCGCTTCAGCCGTTCGAGCAGGGTTCCGACCTGCCCTTCAAGGCGGAACGCACGGGGTAGCGTGCCGCTGAGCGCCTGCGCGGTCAGATCGGTGCCGAAACGGGCGAGCTCCTGCGGGTTGACGACGAGCTGCGTCTGGCCGCGGAGCCACGCCTGCAACTGCGGCACGCGGGCGCCCACCGTGCCGGCCTGCTTCTCGGCTTTGGCCAGCAGCGCGATGTCGGCGGGCAGGCGGGCGAGGGCTGCCTCGCGGTCCTGGACTAGGTGCTTTTCGAGTTGTTCCGCGCAGCGCTGGCGCACGTCGGCATCGTCGTCGTTCGCGAGCGCCGTCAGCAGGTCGCCCAGGCCGAGGCCATCCTTTTGCTCGGCGAGCGCGGCGGCGGCGGCATGGCGCACGCTCCAGTCGGTGTCGGTCCGCAGGCGTTCGCGCTGTATCTCCAGGAACTCCGGCCTGCCGTTCGTCGCCTTGAGCGCCTGCTCCCGGATGTCCGAATCGGTGTCGCCCGCCAGCACCTTCAGCGGCTCGGTCGCCACTTCGTCGGGAAGGAGCGCGACTACTTCGCACAGCTTGGAGCGGACCCGCGTGTCGGCGTCCCGGGCCAGCTTCAGATACCACGCGCCTTGGCCCCCGTCCTTGCGGTGCCGGCAGAACTCAAGCACGGCCAGCCGCAGCGGGACCTGTGGGGCGGCAAACAGCGAAGCGAGCAAGTCCGGTCCGGCGCCATGCTCCTGCAGGGCGGCGGCCAGCAGCTCAATCTTGCCGGCGGGGTCCTCGTATTGCCCGCGGCGGATGCTGTCGATGAGGCTGCGAATCTCCTCGTTCATGCGAAATCGGCCGGGAACCTAGGCCGGCCGGCAAGGCGGCGCGATGCAATTGCAGGGAATTGCCGCCATCAGGCGCCGCGGGACTCCGCCGGGGCCCAAGCCGCAAAGCGAACTGGACCAACGGAGCACCCTCCCGGAATCTCCGCGGGTGCCCCCGGTGCGAATCAACTTGGTCCGGTCCCTGGCCCGCCGCCCCTGGTTGTTGGGCGGCGGATTGCTGCTGGCTGGCGCCGTGGCGTTGGGCGCCGAGTCGGCGGGCTTCCGGCGCCTCGGCTTCGGCGGCGTCACGAACTCCGTGCCGCCGTCCCGCTACCTGACCAACCAGATCTACCTCAACGGCTCCGGCATCAGCCTGGCCGACTGGGACCGCGACGGCCGGCCCGATGTGTTCGTGGGCGGAATGGCCGGGGCGAGCCGGCTCTACACGAACGCCGGGGGGCTCCGCCTCGCCGACGCGACCGTCACCATGATTGCGGACTGGCCGGCCCAACTGGACGTCACCGGCAGCCTAGGCGCGGACCTGAACGGTGACGGTGGGCCGGACCTGCTGGTGAACACGGTGAACCAGGGCACGTGGCTGTTCACCAATTCGCCCACCGGCGGCCTGCGCCCGGCCGGCGCGCCGTTCAACCGCGACCGCGCCGGCATGTCCGCCGTGGCGGCCGACGTGGATGGCGACGGTGACCTCGACCTCTACCTGGCCAACTACCGCGCGGTGACACTGCGCGATGAACCGAACGGCAAGTTCGGGATCAAGCAGGACGGCGCCCGCCAGCGGATCGTCACCTACAACGGTCGCCCCACGACGGCGCCGGATCTTGTTGGTCGCTTCTACCTGACGCCCACGGGACCCAAGGAAAACGGCCAGCCCGACGTGCTGCTGCTGAACGATGGACTCGCTCACTTCACCCCGGTCAGTTGGACCGACGGTGCGTTTCTCGACGAGGCGGGAAAACCCCTCGCTTCGGCGCCCTACGACTGGGGGCTCAGCGCCCTGTTCCGCGACCTGAACGGCGACGGCCGGCCCGACCTTTACGTCTGCAATGACTTTGAGTCGCCCGACCGTTTCTGGCTGAACGAAACCGCCCCCGGCGGTCCGGTGCGGTTCCGCGCGATCAGCTTGGCGGCGTGGCGGAATTCGTCCGCATTCTCGATGGGCGTGGACGCCGCCGACGTGAACCGCGACGGCCACGACGATTTCCTGACGCTGGACATGCTGAGCCGCGATCACCGGCAACGGAACTTCCAGGTGGATGCGCTGCCGACCAGCCATCACGAACCGGGGCGCTGGCTGGACCGGCCGCAGTTCTCGCGCAACGCCCTCTTCCTCGGGCGTGGTGACGGCAGCTTCGCCGAGGCGGCGCGGCTTGCCGGCGTCGCGGCCAGCGAATGGGCTTGGACGCCGCTGTTCCTCGACGTGGACCTCGACGGCTGGGAGGACCTGCTCATCTCCAACGGCCATGAGATGGACATGATGGACGCGGATGTCGCCGCGCGGGCCGAACAGGCGAAGTCCCGCCGCAGCCTCGATGCACGGGGCCTGCTCGACCTGCGCCGGATGTTCCAGCGGTTCGCGCCGCCGAAGGCCGCTTTCCGCAACCTCGGCAACCTCGCCTTCGCCGACGTAAGCCGGGAATGGGGTTTCGCCACCGAGTCCGTGACCCAAGGAATGGCCCTGGCCGACCTCGACGGTGATGGCGACCTCGACGTCGTGGCCAACAATCTCAACGACGTTCCCGCGATCTACGAGAACCAGGCGACGGCCCCGCGCTTGCTGGTGCGGTTGAAAGGCGCCCGCGGCAATTGCCAGGGCATTGGTGCGCGCATCACGGTGCGGGGTGGCCCGGTGCCGGAACAATCCCAGGTCGTGATCGCCGGTGGTCGTTACCTGAGCAGCGACGATCCGGTGCGATGTTTCGCCGCCGGCACTGCGAAGTCGCTGACCGTCGAAGTGCGGTGGCCGGACGGGAAAACCAGCCGGCTCAACGACGTCGTTCTCGGTCGAACCTTGCTCGTGGACGGGTCGGCCGAAACGGGCACCGTGCTTTCCGCGACGCCCGCCCCGGTGGCGTGGTTCGAGGATGTCAGCGCGCGCCTGAACCACTCGCACACGGAGACCGCGTTCGACGACTTCGCCCGCCAGCCGTTGCTGACCCGCAACCTGAGCGAGGGTGGGCCAGGCCTCACCTGGGCCGACTTGGATGCCGATGGCGACGATGACCTGATCGTCGGCTCGGGCTCGGGCGGGAACCTCGCGGTCTTCCACAACGCCGGCGCGGGGAACTTCGTGCGCGCCACCAACGCTCCGCTCCTCCGCACCACCGCCCGCGACCAGACGACGGTGATCTTCCAATCCAGCGCCCTGCTGGCGGGGCTGAGCAACTACGAGGACGGACAGACCAACGGCGGCCCGGTTCGACTGGTGGACCTCGCGCGGAACGTCAGCGGCGAAGTCCTCGCCGGGCAGGCCTTCAATGCCGGCCCGCTCGCCTCGGCCGACGTGGACGCCGATGGCGCGCTGGAACTTTTCCTCGGTGGCCGGACGCTGCCCGGGCGTTATCCGGAAGCGGCGCCCTCGCTGCTCGTCAAGGTGGTCGGCGGCCGTTTCACGGTGCTCCACCGGTTTGAACAACTGGGCGTGGTGAACGCCGTGGTGTTCACCGACGTGGACGCCGATGGCCGGCCCGACCTGGTGATCGCCGCCGACTGGTCGCCGTTGCGAATCTTCCACAATGACGGCGGCCAGTTCACCGACGTGACCACGGCCATAGGTCTGGCCGACACCTCCGGTTGGTGGAATTCGGTGGCGGTCGGTGACTTCGACGAAGACGGCCGGCCCGACCTGCTCGCGGGCAACTGGGGCTGGAACAGCTTTCCCGTGCCGCGCGCTCCGCTCGACGGAGCCGAACCGTGCGCCGCCAATCGCCGGCGCATCCGCTGGGGCGACCTCGACGGCAACGGCGTGGCGGACGTGATTGAGTCCTACTTCGGCCCCGACGGCCGCGAGCTGCCGTATCGCAAGTTCGACGCCGCGGCCAACGCGCTGCCGTTACTGCGCGATCGTTTCGCGAGCCGGGGCGATTACGGCGCCGCGACGGTGGCGGAGATTTACGGGGACGCCTTGGCCAAGCTGCCGGTTCGCGAGGCTGCGTGGTTTGGCACCACCGTGTTCCTCAACCGGGGCGGCCGATTTGAGGCGCGGCGTTTGCCCGTTGAGACGCAGTTGGCGCCGACGTTCGGCATCGCCGTGGCGGACTTCGACGGTGACGGTCACAACGACGCCTTCCTGGCGCAGAACTTCCACAGCGTGAGTCCCGACGAAGCGCGCCAGGACGGCAGCCGCGGCCTGTTGCTGCACGGCGATGGCCGGGCCGGCTTCACGGCCCGGGCGGACACCGGCGCGACCGTTTACGGCGACGGTCGCGGCGCTGCTGCGGCCGATTTCGACGGGGATGGTCGCACCGACTTGGCGGTCGGCCAGAACGGCAGCCAGACGCGGCTGTTCCGCAATACGGCTGCAAAACCGGGATTGCGGGTTCGCCTCGCCGGGACCGCGGGCAATCCGGACGGCATCGGCGCGCAACTCCGGCTGTTCGCCGGCGAACGCGGCGGCGCCATGCGTGAATCGCACCAAGGTGGCGGCTATTGGAGCGTGGACAGCCCGACCGTGG
>JBEISV010000661.1:0-2038 GCA_040375265.1 Verrucomicrobiales bacterium | reverse complement strand
CCGGCAGAAAGCCCAGGGAGCCGAATGCATGAACCACCAGCGCCAGCTCCAGCTCGGCTGGCAGATGTATGCGGACGACCAGGCGGGAACCTTCGTGCCGAACTGGGGCAATGCCGAGGCGGGCAAGGACGAAAGCTGCCCCTCATGGGCGGCCGGCTGGATGGCCTACACCGCCAGCGCGCACAACACGAACGTCAACTACCTGATTCGCCCCGGTGTGGGCGACCGGCCTTGGGGCGGCCTGCTCGGGCCGTATGTCCCGGAGGCGAAGCTCTTCCACTGCCCGGCCGACCGTTCGTGGGTGGAGATCGACGGGAAACGATGCCCACGGGTCCGCAGCGTGAGCATGAACCTCTACACGGGCGCCAACTGGATGGGCCCGCTCGCGGTGCAAGGGCTCGAGGCCGGCTACTTCATCTACCGCAAACAGTCCGACTACCGTGTGCTATCCCCGTCGCAGGCTTGGGTGTTCCTCGACGAACACGAGGACAGCATCAACGGCGGCGGCTTCGTGGTGGACGTGATCCGGCGCGGCGACGCCGCCCAGATCTGGGATGTGCCCGCGAGTTACCATCACCGGGCGGCCGGCGTCAGCTTTGCGGATGGCCACGCGGAAATTCACCGCTGGCGCGATGCGGGCACCGTGCAACCGGTCCGCCGGGTGACGGTCACCACGCGCACCCCATCGCCCAACGGCGTGGACGTGGCCTGGCTCCAGGACCGCACGACCGCGAAGGAAGTCGCGCGCTGAGGCCGGCTGCCGGAACGGCCGCGCCGCGCCTTGGCTTGCTCCCGCCGCCGCTTCCGGGCACTTGTTGCGCCTCCGCATTTGAAATCACTCGTCGAAAACGCCAACCAAAAGTCCGAACGCGCCTTCTTGGTGGGCGTGGAACTCAAGACCCGCTCCGCCTGGGAAGTGCGCGATTCGCTCGACGAGCTTGGCGAACTGACCGGCACGTTCGGCGCGAAGGTGATCGGCGAAGGGTTGCAGAAACTGGAATCCCCGAATCCCGCGACCTACGTCGGCAAGGGCAAGGCCGAGGAATTCTCCCAGTATTGCCAGGCCAACGAGGTCGACACCGTCATCTTCGACGACGAACTGTCGCCGGCCCAGACCCGCAACCTCGAGAAGCTCTTTTCCTGCAAGGTGCTCGACCGGACCGCCCTGATCTTGGGCATCTTCGCCCAGCGCGCCCGCACCCGGGAGGGCCGCCTCCAGGTCGAATTGGCGCAACTCCAATACCTGCTCCCGCGCCTGACCCGTTATTGGACACACTTGTCCCGTCAACGCGGCGCGGCCGGCGCCATCGGCGGCGAAGGCGAAACCCAGCTCGAAGCGGACCGCCGGAAGACGCAGCAGCGCATCGACTCGATCCGCGACGAACTGGCCTCCGTCCGCAAACAACGCGCCACCCAGCGTGCCGGCCGGCAGCGCCACCAGTGGCCGCTCGCGTCCATCGTCGGCTACACCAACGCCGGCAAATCCACGCTGCTCAACGCGCTCACCGGCGCTGATGCGCTGGCCGAGGACAAGCTCTTCGCTACGCTCGACCCCACCACGCGCCGGCTCCGGTTGCCGACCAACCAGAACGTGCTGCTGTCCGACACCGTGGGTTTCATTCGCAAGCTCCCGCACGGCCTCGTGGAAGCCTTCAAGGCCACCCTGGAGGAGGTCGTCGAGGCGGACCTGCTATTACACGTCGTGGATGCCAGCCACCCGCACGCCGAGGCGCAGATCCGGGCTGTGAACGAGGTGCTGACCGAAATTGGCGCCGACCAGAAGCCGACCCTCATGGTGTTCAACAAGGTGGACCGCGAAGCCGGGCGGAACGCGGCGCAGGCCTTGGTGCCGCAATTCGCCAAGGCCGTGTGCGTCTCTGCGAAGACCGGCGTCGGTTTCCCGGAACTGATGGCCGAATTGGGCGCGATGCTGAAGCCGATCCGGGACTTCCTAACGCTCTGGATTCCACACACCCAGCCCCAGACCATCGCCCGCCTGCACGCCGTCGCGCAGATCGTCGAGCAGGATTACAGCGGT
>JBEISV010000274.1:0-6329 GCA_040375265.1 Verrucomicrobiales bacterium | reverse complement strand
GTCTCCGACTTCAGTTCCACCATCTCGTTGGGCGTCACGGTCCCGACCAGGCCGATGGATTCCACCACGGGCTGCTGCTTGGTCGGCACGGCGATCACCTGCACGGCAAAGCCGCCCGCGGCGGCCGCTCCGGACCCGGCGGGCTTGGGTTTGCAGGCGGAAAGGGCCAGCACGGCGGCCGTCAAAAGGCAAAGCGGGAGGCGGGACATGCGTTCCATCGAAGTTCCCGTCAGGCTCTCCGCTCCGCCTGAGGGACGCTAGGCTTTTTCGGGACGCCTGCAGGAGGCGGGCGCCGCCGCACACCTTGGCCGAGTCACCGCCGGACAGCTCGCACCTGAAACCGATCCGCCTGCCGGGAACGCAGCCGCCGGAGCGCCGTGCGGAGCTGGAACGTCAGCTCGCGGGCGGAGGGTAACGTCGCGCCGGCAACCAGCAGGCGGTTTTCGAAGTCGTCGAGCAGGATCACCCTCGCTTCGCGGAAGTGTTCCGCCACCCGCGGCACGGTGCAGGTCCAAACATCGCCAGGCGATCGAAGCAGGTTGAACACGGCGACGCCTTCGGGTCGCAAGCGCGTCCGAATCAGCGCGGGCAAGGCTTCCCAGCACACGGCCGGCTTGAACACGTCGCCGTCGATTGGCACGGACAGGTCATCCAGCAGCAGGCCGAAGCGGGTGCGCTGACGCCGGAGCCACGCCACGGCATCGCCTTGGTGCCACGCCACCTGATGCTGCCAGCGGGGACAATGCTGCCGGAACAGTTCGTAGGCGTCGCGATCCAGATCGACGGCGTCAAACCGTCGGGTCCACCCGAGACCGGCGAACGGCGCCAACATTCCTCCGCCCGCAAAGCCCAGCAGGCCAACCCGGTCGTCCTTGGACAAGACCGTGACCAACGCCGCCAGCAGGTCGAACACGCTGTGGGTCGGTCCCGGGGAAGTCCGCAGCTCGCTGATGACCACGCCATGCTGGCTCAGGCGCAGCCCCTGCCGGGTGGGAGTGATGTCCATGGCGGAAGAGGGAAACCCGCCCACGGCGAGAAACGAAGGGAGAAAACGGGGCGAAGTCCGTTCGGCGGAAGGAGGTTACGCGAGATTTCAGAAAATGAATCTTGCGCCCGCTAGTCCGCCCTCTAACGTCCGCCCACTTCGATCGCGGGGTGGAGCAGCCCGGTAGCTCGTCAGGCTCATAACCTGAAGGTCCTAGGTTCAAATCCTAGCCCCGCAACCAACGGCCCTGAAGGCAACACAGCCTTCGGGGCCGACCCATTTTCTGGGGTTTTGCTCAGGTTTTTCGACTTTTCAACCGCCCATCCCCCGGTCGTTTCCCTAGGTGCCGAAGCGTCCAGCAGTGCCCCGTTTTGCCCCTCCGCGCCTATTTTTTGTGCGCATATGTGTGCGTAGTGTTCCAGCGCCGACGGCAGGGCACGGATCACGTTGGCCAAGGGCAGCCGGGTCGCGTCGGTGTAGTGGCCGTTCATCCGGAGATCCGAATGGCGCGTCAGCTCCTTGGCCACCTGCGGCGGCACCCCCGCCTGCGCCAGCATCGTCGTGAAGGTATGCCGGAATGCATGGAAGTCGGCCAGACGCCCCAGTTCGTCGCGGAACGGGATCCCGGCCGCAGCTTCGTCCGCCCGCAGCTCCCCGACCGTCGGCAGCCGCCGGAAGACCGGCAGGTTTCCCGGCAGTGTCTCCAGCCGCAGCTCGCTCAGCGCCGCGATGACGTCCGCATGCAGCTCAATCCGCGCCGACTTGCGGTTCTTGGTCGTTGCCGCCCGCACCATCAGGAACGGCACCGGCTCCCCCAGCCGGACGTCGGCGACCAGCAGGTGGGCCAGCTCGTTCCGCCTCAACCCCGTGAAGGCGGCGACCAGATATGCGCTCCGGCGTTCGCCCGCCACGGCCAGCAGACGGCGCAGTTCGTCCAGCGTGAAGGCCCGCCTCACCCGCCGCTCACGCCCCCGGGTCTGGACTTTCTCCACGACGACCAGCGGATTGGCCGGAATGCGCCCGACCCGGTGCATCCAGTTGAGAAAGGAACGGGCTGCATCCAGGAATTCGTTGAGCGTTTTCGGCGCCTTGTTCCCCTGCCCCGCCCGCCACTTCAGAAACGACTCGACGGAGATGTCACGGGCGCAGCGCCAGCCGCATTCACGGAACAGCCGTCGGCACCGGGCACGGAGGTTGTAGACGTAGCCATCCGAGCGGCCCTTGGCCGCCACGTCCCCCAGGTATTCGGCCAGATGCTCCGGCAGCGGACGCCGCAGCGCGGCAACCACGGCCTGCGCCGGCTCCAGCCCCGCCTCCTCACGCTCCAGTTGACGCACCAGGTCGGCCAGCTTGCGCCGCGCCACTTCTTTGTCGGTAACCTTCAGGGCGACCGTGCGCCACTCCGGATCCCCGGACAGCCGGAACCGGCCGGAATAGTTCGTCGCGGCCACGGATTTGGCGCCTTTCCGGCGGCGGGGCTTGAACACGTGCATGTTAACGGATGGGGAATTCGGACAACGAAGACGGTAACTTCCGGAGGGAATGCGGAAAATGAATTGAAACAGCAACGCCACGTCCGCCGGCTACAGCCCGGTCTGCATGGCCCTTGCGATGTCAGACCAGCGAAACCGCACCGCACCCAGGATCCGCACGGGCTGAAGCTTTCGTCCCGCCGTCAGGCGTTCCAGCGTCCGCTTGGAAATCCCCAGCACCGCGATCGCCTCCAGTTTGCTCAGCAGGCGGTCATCATTCTGGGATGGCAGTGTCATCTTCTGTTTCATGGATAAAATCAGTTTGCCGATCCGCGCCGCCGGCCATTCCAGATGGCGGGGCTTTGGTCAGGCGCAACGAAACCGTCAAGTTCACATTTCCTACGATTCGTCAAGCTATCATTTACAAAGCCCAATGATCCGATGCCACAGCTGCCGCATGCAGTCCGGCTGGTTCTGCTCCAGTTTTTACACGTCTGACAGAGACACATCAGGCGAGTCAGACCATCCCCGTGGAGGAGCTGGTGGCCATTGGGTCGCCCCGGTTTCGATTCGTTCAGCTTCCGACCGGTCGAAGGCTGGTTCCGCGGCGTGCCCCCTCCGGGCTGGTCCATCCAGGTCGCCACCGAACTGGTGGCCGAGATCGTGGCGCTGGCCACGCACCTACGCCGGCACTTCGTCCAGTTCGGGGTCGGCGTCTCAATCCTCGGCCGGTATTTCCGTGCGGTGCTGCCGAGCGATCTGGCAGCGCTGGAAGCCGGACTGCGGGCGCTCCTGCCGCCGGGAAGTGCGGGACGAACCCGCCAAGGCCTCGGTCCGTAGCGGGTGCTGCGGGAGAACCGCCGGGATGATCCCGGCGCCTCCCGGCGATGGACGGACCAGCTCCGGAGCACGGCCGGGGAGCGGTTCTGCTGGGGGCAATCCGGCCCTGGAGCGGACGCAATCGCCGAGGTGGATTCAGGGTCGGCCAGTCACATCGCCGAATACCTGCACGACAGCAGCTACCGGGCGGATGACCTGTCCGCGCTGGTAGCGTCACGCCCGGAGCTTCTGCCCGTGCAAGAAGCGCTCGACCTGCTGCGCCGCTGACATGAAACCGGAGTTTTTCGAGGCGTGATTCCATTGCCCGCTGCCGCCTGAACGGGTGCCGGCGGCATTGGGTGTCGTGACCGCCTGCAATCCGTCCGGACGGCAGATAACCGCCTCCGAGAATGAGCGCCGCACCGAAGCGTCGCGCGCCCGGTTGGATGAACTGGGGGTGACCACCTTTCCGGTGGCAGGTGGCAGCCGGGATGCCCGCCATCTGGAGCCCGGGTTCGGCCTGGGTGGCCTTTCGCGGGAACAAGTCCGCGCGTTGGGCCAGGAGTTCCAGCAGGACGCGGTGTTCTGGTTGGACGCAGGTCGGGTCCTGATGGTGCCGTGCGGTCCCGGCGAGGCGGCCCAATGGGGCGATTGGCGGGAACGGTGGATTCGATGCGCCTGAAACGGGCGCCTCGCATTCAATGCGGAGCCGCGGCGGCGTCCAACTGGCGCAGACCTTCCAGCGCGCCCAGGGCGAGTCCGAAATGTTCGGCTGGGACTTGCGCTTCGCGCGGATTGATCCGGATCAGCGTCCCGCCGAGCCCACGGGCGACCTCTTCCGAGAAGTCGCGCACGGTCGGCAGCGCAGTGCCAGCGCCCAGTTCGACCACGACCAGCCGGGCGCGCTCCCTTCGCACTTCTGCCAGCCAGCGTTCCAGTGCAGCCTGCTGTGCTTCCGTGCGGTCCGGCACCCAGCCGCCGTCGCCGAACAGCAGCACATTGGGTCGCGCCATGCCGCCGCAACGCGGACACCGCGGCAGCGGTTCCTCCGCCCGGAAGGTCGCCTCATGAATGGTGACCGTGACTCTGGCCGCGTCATGCAGTTTCGGGGTGCAGGGCGTAAGGCATTGCAGGTGCCGCAGCGAGCCGTGGCACTCCACGATGCGGTCCGGATCAAACCCCGCCTGCTGGAACTGACCGTCCACGTTGGACGTGAACACAAAGGCACCAAGCCGGCAGCGTTCCGCCCAGCCCTTCAGAATGCTAAAGCCAACGTGGGGCACAGTAGCACGGTAGAGGTTCAGCCGGTGACCGTAGAAGCCCCACGCCAGCCCGGGATCGAGCCGGAACCACCCCGGTCGCGCCATTTCCTCGAAGCGCAGTCCGAGCCGGCCAAGGGCCGGATATGCCCGCCAGAAGCCTTCGGTGCCTCGGAAATCCGGCAGACCGGAGTCCACGCCCATGCCGGCGCCGGCGGTGATCAGCAGGGCGTCAGCCTCGGCCAGGGCCTCGCGGGCCTTCGTCAGGTTGATCAGGGGAGCGGGCATAGCCTGAAAGTTGCCGAACTCATGCCTGGCACTGAACGGCAACTTGGGGGCCTGTTCAATCACGCGGCTTACCGGCGATCCGATCGCTGAAGCCGCCGCGGCGCCAGCCAAAGAATTGCGCCACGGTGATGGCCGAATCGGCCGCAATGCCCAAATCGAAAATGCCTCAGGGAGAGGGCCGGGGTGAGGGGTGTCCTCACTCCCATCTCCCCACTCCTGTAGCTTCAATCGGGCCGCACTTTTGCGGGTGCGGAGATAAGTTTTTTCCCTGCGGGAAACCACTGCCGTGGAAGGGCTTCAACGGGGCCGCGATAGCCCCCCGGCCGGGGCGGCCGGCGAAACCGTTCCTCGCGCACAGCGCTACCTGGCCGGTCATGCCCCCCCCGGATGCGCTACCGCGAACTGGCGGCCAGCGGCCCCATCGGCAGCGGGGCGGTGGAATCGGCCTGCCGCCAGCGGCAGTGCCGCTTCAAGCGGGCCGGCCAGTTCTGGACCTCCACCGGACTCCGCAACCTCTGCGCCCTCCAAGAAGCCCGCCGCAACCACCACTGGGAAGAACTTTGCACCACCCCGTCCTCACACGGTGCGTAGATGCGCCCATGCCGATGGCCTGAACGAGATGGCTCTTGCCCAGCCCAGGGGGCCGAGGAAGATCAGAACGCGATGTTCGCGGACGAAGGCCCCGGTGGCGAACTGGTAGAAATGGGCGCGTTTGAGCGATGGATTGAAGGGCCAGCCGAAGTCTTCCAGCGTGCGGGTATCACGGAATCCGGCGTCCTTGCGCCGCTTTTCGATGAGGCGCTGGTCCCGGGAGTTGAGTTCGTCCTGGCCGAGCAACTCGAGGCCAAGCAGCTCTTCAACCTCTCCCCCGACAAAGCGGACCTGCTCGACAAGGTCAGCGCCGCCACCGGGATCTCGAAGTCGCAGATCATGAACGATGCCCTCGCCATGCACTACGGCATCAACGACGACATGGTCAATTCTCGCCGCGAGTCCGTCCTCCTGGCACTTCGTAACTTGGTCAAGCCGACACCAAAACTGCCCCAACCAGGCGCGGCACCCAGCGCCGCACCGAAGGCAAATGCCCCCCCCCCCTCAAAAACAGCGCAGAAAGCAGACAAAGTAGGGCGGGTTTGTCGTCTTTACATCACGGCCATCAACTGTCCCCAAGCGGGGACAGCTTTGGGACAGCTCGCGGGACAATGCAAATAGCTGCACTCCAATCACTTGCGAAGATTTTTTGGCGCTGTCCCCGCTGTCCCCACGAAAAATGCTACCCCTATACACTCTCAGGTTAATGAAACTGACTCCTTTTGAACTGAAGCGGACAAACTTAGTCCGGTTGCCGCGTGCGCGTATACGACACCCTTATTTGGCGGGGACAGCGGGGACAGCTCTGGTTTTGGTATCTCCGTTCATTCTTTCTTTCTTTCTAAAGTATTGAAATAGAAGAAGAAGAAGAAGAAAGACCAGGCCGTCACGCGGTCTCAAAAGCTGTCTCAGGGC
>JBEISV010000582.1:0-2764 GCA_040375265.1 Verrucomicrobiales bacterium | reverse complement strand
GGCGAATTCCTCGAATTCGGCAATACGCTGACCAAGATCGAATGGCCGCCGCCCCCGACCGTGAAG
This sequence comes from Verrucomicrobiales bacterium, assembly GCA_040375265.1. Lineage (GTDB taxonomy): Bacteria > Verrucomicrobiota > Verrucomicrobiia > Limisphaerales > UBA9464 > CAIWAH01. The sequence goes on along the minus strand of JBEISV010000582.1, from coordinate 2,698 downwards.
GGCACGAACATCGTGTTCGATTCCAAGCTGGGACCCGGCTGGGCCGACAAGGCCGGCTCGCTCGCCGATCCCCGGTCCGGCACGCAAGGCCCGCTGCCGAAGGACTGGGCCCATTATTCCGGCCTTTACGTCCACGATGACCGCGTCGTGCTCAGCTACACGGTGGGCGCCACGCCGGTGCTCGAACTGCCCGGCTTCGTGAACGCCAGCGGCCAGCCGATCTTCGCCCGCACGCTGCAATTCCCGAAGGGCGCCCAGAATCTCACCGTCCTGCTGGCGGACGGCGTCAGCGGCACCGTTGCCACGGATTTCGTCGGCGACCAGGCCGGTCCCGTCACCGTGTCGTTTGCCGACGGTCGCAGCCTGACCATCGGCGGCAGCGGCCTGCCCAAGGGGTCCCGGCTCGAATCCACGCCCGAGGGCAAATTGGTGGTGAAGTTGGCAAAGCTCTCCAAGAACGATTCCGTGCGACTGCTGTTCTCCAGCGAGGCCAACCCAGGCGGGTTCTTTGCCGTGAGCCAGAAGAAGCCCCTCGACCTCCGGCCCTACACCGAAGGCGGCGGCGTCCACTGGCCCGAGGACGTCACCACCGTCGGCAAGGTCGGCACGGAGGAGGGTCCGTATCAGGTGGACACGATCACCGAGCCGTTCCCGAACCCCTACAATGTCAGCACGTTCTTCGGCGGCTTCGACTTCCTGCCCGACGGCCGGGCGGCCATTTGCACCTTCCACGGCGACGTCTGGGTTGTTTCCGGCCTGGACGACAAGCTGGAGAAGCTGACCTGGAAACGCTTCGCCACCGGCCTCTTCCAGCCGCTCGGGCTCAAGGTCGTGAAGGGCGACATCTACGTTGCCGGCCGCGACCAGATCACCCGGCTCAAGGACGTGAACAAGGACGGCGAGGCGGACTTCTACGAGAACTTCAACAACGACACCGTCGTCACGCCGAACTACCACGAGTTCGTCCTCGACCTCCATACCGACTCGAAGGGCAACTTCTACTACGCCAAGGGCGCCCCGTGGGAACCCAGCGTCAGTTCGCCGCACCAGGGCACGATCCTCAAGGTCACGCCCGACGGGAAGAAAATGGAAGTCTTCGCCAGCGGATTGCGCGCGCCGAACGGCATGACCGTCGGGCCCGATGACACCGTGCTCGTCGGCGACAACCAGGGCCATTGGATGCCTTCGTCGAAGCTCAACCTGGTGAAGCCCGGCGCCTTCATGGGCATGACCCCGACGGCGCAGAAATCCCTGACGCTCCGCTACACCAATGGCACCGAAATCGTCGGCAATCCGAGCGATCCCGAGTTCCGCAAGGCCAACAAGCTGAAGGGCTGGGACAGCGCCATGCCGATTCCCACCTCCTACGACGAGCCGATCGCATGGCTGCCCATGCGCTGGGACAACTCCAGCGGCGGCCAGGTCTACGTCACCAGCGACAAATGGGGTCCGTGGAAGGGCGCACCGCTCTTCATGAGCTACGGCAAGTGCCTGCTCTACGGCGTCATGACCGAAAAGGTCGGCGACACCACCCAGGCGGCGCTCGTGCCCTTCGGGCTCAAGTTCGCCAGCGGCGTCATGCGTGGCCGGTTCAGCACCAAGGATGGCCAGCTTTACCTCGCCGGCCTCAGGGGCTGGCAGAACGCCGCCTCGCGCGACGGCGGCTTCTACCGCGTCCGCTACACCGGCAAACCCGTCACCATGCCGGTGAAGACCCGCACCGGGAAGAACGGCATCCAGCTGACGTTCGCGACCGAGCTCGACGCCAAGAGTGCCGAGGACGTGCAGAGCTACGCCGTCGAGCTCTGGAACTACAAATACTCCGGCGCCTATGGGTCGCCCGAGTTCTCGGTGAAGACGCCCGGCAAACAGGGCCACGACAAGCTGGAGGTCAAGTCCGCCAAGTTGTCCGCGAACAAGAAGACCCTGCTGCTCGAGGTGGACGGCTTGGAAGTGGCCAACCAATACAGCGTGAAATATTCGCTCACCGCCGCCAACGGCGCGGAGGTCCGCTCCGAGGTCATCGGCACGATCCACAAGCTCGGGCCGGAACTCAGCGCGGTCCGCTGAACCTCCGGGCACTGCCTGTCTGCTCACGCCGCCGGGATTCCCCGGCGGCGTCTTGCTGAAATGGAGTTGTCCTGGCAGTGGCCCGGTCCAAACTGCCGCCACATCCCTGACCACTGCTTTGCCATGCATCTCACCGGCCTTTCCCGCATTGTCTTTCCCGTCGCCTTGACGGGCATTCTGTCGGCCGCCGAGCCCTCCGTTCTGCGGCTCGAAAAGTTCGTTGGTGAGGGCCCCAGCTACTCCTTCCGCAACGGCGTTGGACTGGAGGCCCGGTTCCGCTGGCCGACCGGCATTGCGGTGGATTCCACCGGCCGGGCGTATGTGACCGACCAAAGCGCAACGATTCGCCGAATTGATACGGATGGCACGGTCAGCACTTACGCCGGAGTCGCCGGCACCGCTGGCGAGCGCAACGGTCCGGCCGATCAGGCCCTGTTCTCTTCGCCCCGGGCGCTGGTGATGGATCCGTTGGACAACCTCTATGTGGCGGACGAGGGCACCCATACGATCCGGAAGATCACCGCCGCGGGTGACGTCACCACGGTGGCGGGACTGGAGAATTCCGTGGGCTCGGCCAATGGCATCGGCGCCGCCGCCCGGTTCAACTACCCGAAAGGCCTGGCCTTGG
>JBEISV010000300.1:0-5929 GCA_040375265.1 Verrucomicrobiales bacterium | reverse complement strand
CCGGCACGCCGAGGTATTCGTCCATGTGGAACAGCGTGACCTTGGACCATTCAACCCCGCCGAGCGCGACGAGCTGCTTCAGGAAGCGGATCTGCGAATTGCCGGTGGCCAGGATCGCGGCGGCGGAGCCTTGCCGCGCGATGGTGGCGACGAGCAGGTCGCGGACGCGGTGGGCGACGTTGGCCGAGAGGTCGTCGTTGCTGGCGAAGACCTCGACGTTGAGCTGGTCGGCCTTGTAGGTGCGAAGCGGAGCAGGAGAACTAGCCATGTTAGTCCGGCGAGTGTGCCGAGCGGCGGGCGCGCGACGCAAGCGGACCTTCACTCCCTGAAAGCAGGGAGAAATCTCCGCCCGACCCACGGAAGCTTCCCGCGGCCCGGTCCGCCGCGTAAAATCACGGCATGATGCAGCAGCCGTTCCGGGTGACGGGACGATCCTTTCAGTTTCTGTGGTTTTGCGTGAGCACGCTTTGGGACTTCTGGCGCCATGTCCGCCCTGAGGAACGCCGCCTGGGCCGGCGGGATTACCGTCGCCGGGCCGAGTGGTCCCACCGGCATGCCCGGCGGCTGGCGCGGGTGCTGCGGATGAACGTGGAATCGGAGGGAAGTGTGCCCGCGGCGCAAATCCTCTGCGCGAATCACCTGGGCTACCTCGACATCGTGGCCCTGGTCGCGGTCACGCCGATGGTGTTCGTGTCCAAGGCGGAGGTGCGCAACTGGCCGATCGTGGGCTGGCTCACCCAGTGCGCCGGCACGATTTACCTCCAGCGTGAGCGCAAGGGCGACCTGCTCGACGTCGTGAAGCAGTTCGATCCGGTCATCGAGGCCGGCGTGCCCGTGGTGGTGTTCCTCGAAGGCACCAGCTCCGGCGGGGACGACGTGCTGCCGTTCCGGCCGTCGCTGCTCGCCCCGGCCGTGCAAGCCGGTTGGAGCGTAGCGCCGGTGGGCTTGGATTATTCGGTCAGCGAAGGCTCGGTGGCCAAGGACGTGGCTTACTGGGGCGACATGACCTTCGGACCCCATTTCGTGAACTTACTCGGGCGGACCTGGCTCGGGGCGCGGGTGGCCTTTGGCCTCGCCCGCAGTGCCGGACGGGACCGGAAGGTGTTGGCGAAAGCACTGCGCGACGCGGTCGTCGGGCTGCGCCGACCGACCGTCGAGCGCAGCGCCGACTAGTTCCGGGCGTCCCGGGAAAAAGAAAAGCGGGCTTGGGGGTGACACACGCTTGCACCGCCCGAGCCCGCCGGAATGCCCGCACTCACGGGCAAAACCATTAAATCAAGGCACCAAAAGGACTTGACCGCGAATCTCGCCGCCGCCGTAGGTGGATGTGTGGATATTGAAGTAAGTGTTGCCGGACTCCAAGGCCGAAATTGTGGCGGCATCCAGCGTGCCCTGGCCGTTGATAACGCCTTCCTTGGTGCTGGTGACGACCACGAAGCCCAGCTTCACGCCGGCATTCGCGCCCGGGGCGGCCGGGCCGTGCAAATGGGAGGCGGTGAGGCCGCCCACGAGATCCTGATACCCGATCAGGTATGTGGCCGTGGTGCCGTCGAGGAAAAGCAGGCCGGAGCCCGTGGCGGGAGAGTTGACCGCCGGAGTGGCGACTTCCTGCGCCGCGTTCAAGGTCGCCTTGAACAGCTTCACCGTCTTGGTCGAGCCATCGGTGATCCGAAGGAAGGACATCGGCACGGTGACGGGAATGCGGACGGAGCGTTCCGTGGTGGTCTTGAGGACGAGCCAGGTTGGGTCGTTGAGGCTGAGCTTGCCCTGCACTTCAAACGTGCCGGCGCCGCCGGTCCAGGTCACGACCACGTCATTACCGTCGAGTGTCACCGGTTGGATGGCGATCGGCTGGACAGGTTCCGAGAGCTGATAGACCCGGACGTTGTCAAAGACGCTGAAGTTGCTGGGCGAACCGATGCTGTTGAACAGGTCCGCATGGCCGAGCATCAGGGTGCCGCCGGTGAAGGCGGTCGCGTTGGTCTTGGTGAAGATGGGCACGCCGTTGAACTTGAGCGTTACGACGCCGTCGATCTGGGTGATTTCGCCGTCCACCCAGTGGCCGGAGACCGCGCCGGGGGCGAGGAAGGGCGGGGCGCTGAAGAAGGAGGTGAAGGCGGTCTCGCCGATGGTCTCCGAGGTCGGATTGGCCGTGGAGTTGCCGACATAGTGGCGGTAGAGCGCGCTGGTGCTGCCGTCGGTGCCGGCGGCAAACCAGAGGCCGTCGCCGCCGGGGTAGCTCGCACGGTTGGTGCGGGATCCGCTGTGGTTCACGCCCATGAGCGCGTGTTCGGTGGTGCCGGCTGCTGTGAGGTCCACATTGATCCAGAGATCGAAGCGGACGGCGTAGTTGCCGGTGAAGTTCTGGCCCTTGGCATAGACGTTGACCGCGGCCGCGCCCGTGGCCGTGGCATCCTTTTTGTTCACGGTGACCTTCAGGCCCTTGGTCGTGCCCACGGAATGGGGGGCGGCGGGGATGTTGTCGGCGCTGTAATCGTAGGCGAACAGGGCGTCGTAATCCTCGATGTTGTTGGCCGCGCCGAAGACGACCTGCCAATTGGCGGCGGAGCCGGCGTCGAAGTTGTCGGCAAAGATCGGGGCGGTCGTTGGGCCTTCGTCATCGCGCAGCGTGATCGTGCCGGCCGTGACGGCGCCCAAAATGTAGCCGGCGCCGGGTTTCACCTCGACGACAATGGTCTCGGCGCCTTCCACCGTCGAATCGTCCTTCGGGGCCAGCAGGACATCCACGCTCGTGGAACCGGCGGGAATGACGACGGAGGTCACGCCGCCCGTGAAATCGGCCGCGGTGGCGGTGCCGCCATAGGCAACGGTCACCGGTAAATCTGCCGTGGTGTCGCCCGCGCGGGTCAGTCGGTAGGTGGCAACGTCCTCGGCGTCCCGTTCATAGGCCTGGGCCTTGACGACCGAAATGTCGACCGCGGTGCCGCCGCCCACGTTAGCGAGCGCGGCCTGGCCGATCATGCCGGGGCCCACTTCGTAGGTGCCCGGCGTGCTGATCAGCGCCAAGCGGATCGACTCCTCGTCCTCGCCGAGCAGGTCGTTCAGGGTGTTCAGCGCGATCGTGACGGAGGTGGCGCCGGCGGGAATGGTAGCGACGAAGTTAGTGCCGCTGCCTGTCAGGTTGTTGGTGGCGTAGTCCTTGCCCGGGGTGGCGGAGCCGTAGAGGAAGAACGGAACATCCAGCGCAGCGACCGTCGAGCCGGTGCGGGCGATTGTGAAGACGGCCGGGTCGCTGGGCTCGGAGGCGGCCGCGTCGGTCGACTCCACGTTGACCTGCGGCAAAGCGACCCCGGCGGCATCCAAGTTCACCACCCGGACATTGTCGAAGATCACGAAGTTGTCCGCCTTCGGGTCCGCGATGGACGCAAAGATGTCCATGTTGCCGAGGCTGATGTTGCCCGAGGCGGCCAAGGCATCGAGATCGCGCTGGGCAATGACATAGCCGTTCAGGGACCAGGTGACTTTGCCGTCCTGCTGGCGCACTTCGCCCTGGACCCAGCGTTTGCCGGGAACTTCCGGGGTGCCAAACGGCGGTTCCGGGAACATGAAACGCAACGGGCTGGTGGCCGGATTGAGGTTGAACGCCTCATTTTCGACCGAGCCGCTGCCGTCGCGGTCCAGGAACCCGCCGGCGGCGGCCTGGAGTTCCAAGGGAGCGCCGCCCGGGGACCCGAGATAGGCCCGCCAGTCGCGCGCCGCGCCGCCCTCGCCGGTGACGGCGAAAAACAGCCCGCTGTCACTGTCGGCGGAGAGCGACCACTGCGCGAAGTCGCCGGAATGGTTCAGGCCGAAGGTCGCAAATTCCGTGGAGCCGCTGCCGCCGTAGGCCGGCCCGTTGTAGCCGAGCCACATGTCGAACCGCAGCGCGTAGTTGCCCGAGAAACTCTGGCCCGTGGGAAAGATGCTGACGGCCGCCTGGTCGGCGGTGTTGTCCTTGTTCACGGTCAGCCAGACGCCGCGAGTGGTGCCGCCGGTGCTGTTGGGCGCCGCGGGAATTCCCTTCTGGCTGTAGTCGTAATTGAACACCGCGCCGAAGTCCGGCGTGCCGGAAACGGAGCCTTCCCGGACGGTCCAGCTGGCCGTGGTGTCGGTGTCGAAATTGTCGCTGAACAGGATGCTTTGGCCGAGGACCGGGACGGCCAGCAGGGCGGCGGCACAAACAGCGACGGGGAGGAGTCGAGGGTGTTTCGTGATCATGGCTTGAACTTGCGGAGAAGGAGGGCTCCCGCGAGCTTGGCGCGAGGCCAAGCCCCTGAAGCTGGCTCAGGCTCCGTCCCACCACAGGCAATGTCAACTGACCGTCTTGGTTCCCTGTCGCTCCGCCCCACGCACCGCTCCCGGTCGCCGGCAGGATTCACCCTGATCGAACTACTGGTCGTCATCGCGATCATTGCGATCCTCGCCGGGATGATCCTGCCGGCGTTGGCCAAGGCGAAGGAGCGCGCCCTGCGTATCCAATGCCTGAACAACGTGAAGCAGATGGGGCTCGGCTGCCTGATGTATTCCGATGACGACTCGAAACGACGCTTCACCGGGGCGACGAACTATTCCGACGACAACCTGAACTGGATGTATCCGAGCTATGTTCCGGCGGTGCGTTCCTTCATCTGTCCCAACACCCAGAACCGGGTCCGCACCAACGGCGCTTTTGACGCCTCCCTCGGCCGGTTTGGCCTCACCGACTTGCAGGACGTCGCCCGCGCGAAGTGGGCCACCAACGGCTACAGCTACGAACTCTACGGCTTCATGGGCGCCGTGGACCCGGCCAATCCGTCTCACGTGGCCAAGACCGCCGACAACGTCCTGACCTACGTCCACCGCAAGGTCTCCTTCGGTCTCCGCGGCACCATTCCCGGTCCGTCGGCGATCTGGCTGTTCGTCGATGCCGATGAAGGCCCCAGCGTCGGTCCTGGCAATCGCCCGCTCAGCCCGCCGGCGCGCAACGACTATCCGGACAAGTGGGACAATCACGGCGCCGACGGCTACAACGGCGTCTTCTGCGACGGCCACGCCGAATGGATCCGGGGCAAGGAATTCGTTCGCCGGCTCGAATTGTCGCAGGACATCGGGCGGACGGAATGATGGCGGGCGCTTGCTGGCCCCGGGCCCGTTGGGCCACCCTTCGCCAGCAATGGATCTCACCACCCTAGGCTGGTGTCCGCAGTTCGCGGATGCGCTGGCCGCCCTGAACCGGCCCGACTTCGTCGCGGGCCGGGTGGTGAGCGAGGACAAGCATTCCGTGACGGTGGTGGGCGACGACGGTGACCGCATGGGCATCATTCCCGGACGCCTGCTGCACCGGAGTTCATCCCACGCCGATTTGCCCAAAGTCGGCGACTGGGTGGCCATGAGCCACGTGGCGGGCGAGCGCAAGGCGGTCATCGAGTCCGTGCTGCCCCGGCGCTCCAAGCTGGCCCGCAAGGTCACCGGCCGTGAGGCGGAGGAACAGGTCGTCGCGGCGAACCTCGACCTCGTCTTCGTGGTCCAGGCGTTGGACCCGTCGTTCAACGTCCGCCGGCTCGAACGCTTCCTCGTGATGGTCCACGAGGGCGGCGCGCGGCCGGTCGTCCTCCTCAACAAGGCGGACCTCTGCGCCGAACGCGAGGCGTTGCTGGAGCAGGCGCAGGCGGCCGCGGGGAATTGCCCGACCCTGGTGATGAGCGCGAAGACCCGCAAAGGATTGGGGCCCTTGCGCGAGCTCCTCCGCCCGCGCGAGACGGTGTGTTTTGTCGGCACTTCCGGCGTCGGCAAGTCCAGCCTGATCAACCGGCTTTACGGCGAGGCGCTCCAGGACACCCTCGAGGTCCGCGAAAAGGACGGCAAAGGCCGCCACACGACGACCTGGCGCGAAATCATCCCGCTGCCCAACGGCACGCTGGTGATCGACACGCCGGGCATGCGGGAGTTT
>JBEISV010000609.1:0-2537 GCA_040375265.1 Verrucomicrobiales bacterium | reverse complement strand
GCCTGAACGGACCGTAAAACTTGAAGCTCGCCTCGGGTCAGAGACACGACGTGAAGTTTTGAGGGCTGTGGCCGATGCTGCACCACCTCGGCAGACACCGTCCGGATGCAAGGCAGTCAACTGGGCCCGACAAGCGGTCGAGGCACAGAACCTTACCAGCCATGAATGTCCTCCGTTTGCTTTCCCTGCTGTGCCACCGATGGCTCATCGCAGCCTTCCTCACCTCCGTCCCGCTCCGCGCCGAGGAGGCCGTTCTGAGCGCGGACTTCTCGGTCCACACCGGAGCCGTCCGCCCGCTCCACGGCATCAACAAGGGGCCGCTGGCACCCGGCGGAATCTTCGACGTCATCCAGCAACAAAAGGAGCTGGGGATTCCATTCACGCGCCTGCACGACTGTGGCTGGCCCAATCCGTATGTCGTCGATCACCACGCGGTTTTCCCGGACCCGAATGCCGATCCGGCACTGCCGGAGAGCTATGACTTCCGGTTGACCGACGAATACATCCAAGCGGTGCGCCAGACCGGCGCGGAACCGATCTATCGACTGGGCGAGAGCATCGAGCACACCAGCGTGAAGCGTCATGTCCATCCGCCCGCCAACATGGAGAAATGGGCAGCGGTCTGCCTCGGCATCATCCGGCACTACAACGAGGGCTGGGCTGGCGGATTCCATCACCACATCCGCCATTGGGAGATCTGGAACGAACCCGAAAACCGCCCTGCCATGTGGACTGGGACGGACGACGACTACCTGCGGCTCTATCGCACCACTTCGCTCGCCATCAAGAGGCAGTTCCCGGCCCTGAAGGTCGGCGGCCCGGCGCTCGGAGCCAGCGGTCATTTCGTCAAAGGCGAATTCGTGCCCACGGAGTTTGCGGCGAAGTTTTTGGCCATGTGCCGGAAGGACCACGTGCCGTTGGATTTCTTCTCCTGGCATTGCTACACGGCCAACCCTGCAGAACTGACCGCGCGCTCCCGGGCTATCCGGCGACTTCTGGATGCCCATGGTTTCACCGAAACCGAGAACCATCTGAACGAATGGAATTTCCTTCCCGGAAACACGTGGCAGCCGATGGACAAGTCCGGCACCGCCAGCGGTCGCCAGCGGTTCTACGGGGAAATGGCGGGCGCCCCGGGTGCCGCCTTCGTCGCGGCCTCCCTGATTGAACTGCAGGACGCGCCGATGGATGTCGGCAATTTCTATCATGGCGAATTGGGCGGATTCGGAATCTTCACCGAACAAGGTGTGCCGCTGAAGGCCTACCAGGCCCTGCGCGCCTTCCAGGGGTTGGTGGAAACTCCCCGGCGCGTGGCCACCCGCGGTGCCGTCGCGGGCAAGTTGGCCTTCGCCGCCGGACTCAGCCCGGACGGACGGGAGGCTTCGATGCTTTTGAGCAACTTCGCCGATCCGCGTTCGGACATCGTCCTTGGCTGGAAGGCCTTCGCCTGGACCGGCGGCGCGACGGCGGAAATCCGCATCGTCGACGCCACCCGGGATTTCTCAGAGGCGTGGACGGAGTCGTTGGCGGATGAACGTGCGTCCTTGCACCTAACGCTGAAGGCACCGGCCATCGCGCTGGTTCGTCTGCGCCCGACCGCAGGCGCGGCGGCCAAGACGACGCTGTCGGTCACTTCACCTGCAAACCGGCTTGTCTTTCAGCGCAGCCGGACCGGAGACGCGACGATCCCTGTCGCCGGAAGCTGCGCGTGGCCGGGAGCGGTGATCGAGGCGCGGATGGCGAGCGTTGCCACGGGCAAAGCGGGAGCTTGGACCGTGCTCGGAACGGTGCGGCCGGACTTCAGCTATCGGGGTCAGCTCACGAACTCGGCGGGTTGGTATTCGTTGGAAGTCCGTGCTCGCAGCGGCCAGAAATCCGCCCACGCCTCCGTCGAACGCGTGGGCGTGGGCGAAGTATTTTTGGTCGTGGGCCATTCCGTCGCGCACGGCGGGCAGATCAATCTTCCCGGAGCCGGGGACGACCGCGTGAGCACCATCGCGCTGCCGGCGGGCGACATGGAATCGCAGCGCCGCTACCAGGCCACGGGCGACCCGCGCTTTCTACCGGAATTAGTCGGCACCCATTTCGATTCCAACGTCCAGCCCGCACCTGCGGGACGTGGGACCTATTTCTGGGCCGCCTTTGCGGAGAAGGTGGCCAAGGCCCAGGACGTCCCGGTATTGCTGCTGAACGCGGCCTTCGGTGGCACCAGCCTGGAACATTGGGCGAAGTCCGCCCGGGGCGAACCTTTCGAGCACCCGTTCGTGAACGCTTCCCTCCGCATGCCCTACCTGCGTCTGGAACATGCGCTGAAGAGGTATTGTGCGGTCACGGGCCTGCGCGCGATCCTCGCCGACCAAGGCCAGAACGATTGGCCTGAAAGGGACGAGGCCAAGGTGTTTGCAAACTATGTCGCCTGGATAGAGCAGGCCCGCCAAGACGCCGGCTTCCCGAACCTGGCCGTGGTCGTGAACCGCCAATCACCTCCCGGCGGTTCCGGTCAGATCCGGCGGGTGCAAAACCGCGTGCTCCGCGAG
>JBEISV010000326.1:0-5518 GCA_040375265.1 Verrucomicrobiales bacterium | reverse complement strand
CGTTGGTTGCCAGCGCGGGATCGGCCAGTTCACCGATCAACCGGCCGGTTGGGACATGGTGGAGGAATAGGCGGTTGCCCCGGCCGCAGGCGGCAAACTGACCGTCGGCCGAGAGCGCCACCGCGTAGATGGCGTTGAACGTGGCACTGACGGGTTGCCAGGCGATCACCTCCTGCCGGCGTTCCGACGCCTTCGCGCCCTGGTCAATCCACAGCGCCAGCAGGCCCAGCTGTTCCGACGTCAGGTTGACCGCGTTGACCTTGTTGTCCTTCGGTGGCATCCGCGGTTTCTGCTCATGCGTAGACAGGCGAAGGAGCAGCGATTCTCCCGACTTGCCCGGCACGACGGCCGGACCGCTTTCGCCACCCTTGAGCAGGTCGGCCGGCGTTTCCAGGAGCAAGTCGGCCTTGGTGGTCGTGCGGTTGTGGCACGGAAGGCAGTTCGCCTGGAGCAGCGGCACGACCTCGCGGTAAAAGTCCACCGCGTCGGTGCGCGCCGGCTTGAGGACCGGGATGGTCTTGGGCGCCGCGTCGTCCGCCGCCAACGCAGTCCAAGCGGTCAGCACCCAAGCTAGGGTCCGGAGACGGAGACATCGACCTCGACCTGTTGAGGGAACAGGGCTCACTTCTTTTCCTCCGGTTTCGGGGCGGGGTTCACGGTTACGGTGAAAGGCTGCGAATAGACCATGACCGCGACGTCCTTCGGCTTGGCCCGATCCTCAGCGGACTTCTTGGTGGCCTCCGCCGCCTTCTTCCGCTCCTCGGCCTTCGGTTTGTCGGCGGTCGCGGCCGCGGCCAGCGCGGTGTCCGCCGCCTTCGACTCGGCTTCGGCGGCGACGAGGGCCTCGGGATTGTTGCGGTATTTGCCGGTGACCGAGCCTTGGAGCCACAGCGTGTGGGTGCCGACGGGCAGCTTGGCCTCGGCCAGGTTGAGCTCGAACGTGGCGTTGGTGGCCTTTTCCGCGACGGCTACCTCCTTGGCCTTGTCGAGGGCAGAATGCCCGGCGGCCTTCAGGTTGAAGGCGGCGGGAAAGTCCCCACGTCGCGTGATGCGCAGAGGGACGGCAAGCTTGCCTTCCGCATCCGCGGTCAAGGGCTTGGCCTCGGCAGTAGCGACCGTAAGGGGGGCCAATTCCGCGGCGATCGCGGCCACCGGAAAATCGCGGTGAAGTCGCGCGACGGCATTCTCGTTGTTGTAGTCGGCCACCGGCCAGAGGACGGAGGCCAGCGGACTGGCGGTGGCAAGTCGGTTGGTCCCAACGAGGGCGCGGCCCACGATGGTAGCTTGGCTGAGACCGGTGGCCTCACCGCCGGCGGTTAGCAGCAGGACACCGCTGTTCTGCCCGGCGGCGATGCAGGCCGGATGGGCGCTAACGCCGGGAGGCAGGTTGGTTGCGGTCAACTCGATGTCGCCGGCGAAGCCGTCGCGACGGAAGGCCAGCACCCGGAGCGCGACCGTCTGCTCCCGACGCACGGCCAGCGGGAGGACGTGCACCTGGCGATCCTCGCCGACCCGAGGCGGCGGTAACGGCAACGCGACGAGGCGAAAGTCCGGCGTCTCGCGCCGCACGCTCAGGCGGTAAGGGTAGCGCGGCCGGCCGTCACCGAGGTTGAACTGGTCCCGGACCACCACTCGGTAGGTGGCGGTCTCCGGTGCCTCAAAGCGCGCCGCGGCGTCGCGGGAGGAAGTGTTGAACTCACGGTCGCCGAGGTTCGCGTCCGAATCTCCCAGTTCGAGCACGTCGGCATAAAGTGTCTCGCCCTGGTCCCCCTTCGTCGTGCGCTCGCGCTGGACGACTCCGTGCGGGTCCGCGGGAAATCCCAGCCGGTCGGAAGACAGCTCCAACCAGAAGACTTCGCCTTTCCGCGCGGGAAACGTGACGCCGCTGAGCTGGCCGCGGGCGGGAAACACCCCGCAGAATTCGACCGGTGGCGTCACGGGAACCAAGCCGTCGCCGGGCGCCGCCACGACCGCATTAGTCGTCAGCGTGAACAGCAGCGGGTCGGTCGGGCCGTTGGTCGTCGGCCAGCGCCACACGAAGGCTTCCGCAGCCAACGCGGCCGCGGCGGGCTTGCGCAGCAATTCGACCACGTCCGCGAGCGGCGATCCCGTCGTCGGCGCCACCACCTCCACCGCAACTTGGTCCAGCGGCCGGCCATCGACGTCATTCACCGGACCGGGCTGGCCACCGGGCAACCCGCGCCCGAACAAAGTCACGCGGTTCGTCTCGCCGACGCGGAGAACCTGGGGCACGGCGAAGGCGACGCGCGGCGATGCGGTGAGCCGCAGCCGGAAATGGTAGTCGTCGCCGCCGCGAAAAGTCTGGTCGTGGAGCTTCAGCCGGTAGCTGCCTCCGGTGGGCGCGGTGAAGTCCAACCACTGGCGGCGCCGCGCAACGGCCAGTTCGCGGCCGTCGGCGTCGGTCACGGTGAGGTCGGGCACGAGCCGGGAATCGAGTTCCCGTGCCTCCACCCGCACGCCGATTCGCTGCCCGGCAGTGGCAGTGAACCGGAACCACGCCGCCGTGTTCGGATACGCCCGGCTGTCCACGACGGTTTCGAGGGGCAGTTCGCTCGCGCTGGCGGCGCTCGTGTTGGTCGTGGGCGCGGTGAATTCCGGCTGCGTTCCGAGGGCGAGCGGTCGCGGATTGGACAAACCGAAGCGGCCCGCAAAACGGACCTCCACCCGGCCGGGAGCAAGGCCCGCCGGCACGCTGACCTGGAATTGGTCGGCGTGGCCGGGCACCGCGGCGGCGGTCACCCGCGAATCGGAGAACCGGAGCCCGACCGGTTCGTCGAGGTCCGAGCCGGCCACCGTAAGCGTGTTTGTCGCGCCCACGGACAGGCCCGGCGGAAAGATCCAGTTCAGCTTGGTCACGGGCAGCTGCGCGATCGCCGGACTCAACGTCAGCAGGCCCGACGCGACCAGGACTCCGAAACAAAACGGCCGCATGGCTCAGTGATTGAACAGGAATTCCTTGGTGTTGAGCACCGCCCAGAGCGTGTCTTCCCACGCTTCCCGGCGCGCCTTGCCGCGGGCGGCTTCGGTCTCGGCGGCGTCCTTGCCGGGCTTCACCGCCGCGAGTTTGCGGACCAAGTAGTCGGCGGCGAACTTCACCTCGTCGGGCCGCGCCGGCCGGCCGTAAGCCAGGCGATAGAGTTCGTCGAGCTTGGCGGAGTCGGGGCGGTCATCGGCCGCGAGGCGGGCCGCGCGGCTCGTGTCGGCGTCCAGCTTGGCCTGGATGTCCTTGGAGTTGAGCAGGTGCAGGCTCTGGCTGAGCGAGGCTTCGAGGCTACGCTCGCACTCGCACGCGCTGCTGCTCTCGGGCCGGCCGAACACGGTGAGGAAGTAGCTGCCGGCATTGAAGCTGTTGTCGGGAAGGCAGACCGCACGCGTGCCGGCGGGCAGGCCGTCGAACTGACTTTGGCTGCCAGTGAGTTGGTTGACTGAATCAAAGAGCACCTCGGCGGGCAGCCGGCGCGGATAGAAGCGCGCGAAGTGATGGCGGTCGCGGCCGTTGAATTCGTTGGGTTCGGCGCTGAGCTGGTAGGCGGTGCTGCCGGCCAGGGTGCGGACCAGTTCCTTCAGGTCGAAGCCACTCCGGACAAAGTGGTCGGCCAACGCGTCGAGCAGTTCCGGGTTCGTGGGCGGATTGGTCTCCCGCAGGTCGTCCTCGGGATCCACGAGGCCGCGCCCGAAGAAGTGTTTCCAGTAGCGATTCACGACGGCCTTGGCGAACCACGGGTTCTTCGGGTCGGTCATCCAGTCCGCGAGGAATTGCCGCGGATCGTCGTCCACGCCCAGGTTGAAGGCCGCTTGGGCAAGGCCGGCCGGCTTCACGGGTTGGCCGGTCTTCTTGTTCGTCGCCTGCGCCGCGCCGCGCCGGTGGATGACGCTGTCTTCGCCGGGCTGGCTGCCAGGCTTGTAGCCCACCTGGGAGAAGGCCGCCCCGAAGCTCCAGTAATCGGCCTGGCTCCACTTCTCGTAGGGGTGATGGTGGCACTGGGCGCACTGGAGGCGCTGGCCGAGGAAGAGCTGCGAAATGTCCTCCAACTGCGTCTGCATCGTCCGCACCTGCCGATACCACGCCACCGGCGGGTTGTCGGCGAGATCGCCGGACGCCGTGAGAATCTCGCGCACGAACTGGTCGTAGGGCTTGTTGGCCGCGAGCGAGTCACGGATCCAGCCGTGGAAGGCGTAGGTGCCGCGGGCCTGTTTGGCGTCGCTGCGCTTGTTGCGCAGCAGGGCGGCCCACGTGTTGGCGAAGTAGTCCGCGTAGTCGGTGGTGGCGAGGAGGCGGTTGACGGCCTGCGCCCGTTTGTCCGCGGCCGATTCCGCTTCGAAGGCCGCCACTTCGTCGGCCGTCGGCAGGCGGCCCGCGACATCCAGCGTCACGCGCCGAAGGAAGGTGGCGTCGTCCGCCACGGCGCTCGGCGGCATGCCGACCTGCTTGAGCTGCTTGAAGACCAGTTCGTCCACGAAGTTCCGCGCGAGCGGCAGGTCTTCGACGGGCGCGCCCAGGGGGATCGTCGCGCGGAAGGTGGCGACCTTACCCTGATAACGGACCATCACCGCGAATTCCCCTGGCTGGTTGAAGACCTTCACCCGCCCAAGCTCATCGGTCTTGGCGAGGTCCTTGTCGTTCGGCTCGAACAGCGCGCCGCGGGTCACGTCCTCCGTCGAACCGTCCGAATAGTGCGCGGTGACGACCAACTGCTGTTCGGAGTTGAGGGCCAACGTTCGCGCCGCCGGAAACACTTCGACGCGGCTGACCGTCGGAGCATCGGCCTTGCCCAGGGGCATGCCCTGGGCAATCCAGCGGACCAGCAGGCCATAATCGTCGGAGCCAGGTTCCAGTCGCTTGCCGCCGCCGTGCGGCAGCTGCGCGGCGCCCTTGGTCAGCAACAGGCTGCGTTCCGGGGCGGCCGGGAAAAGCCGGCGGCCGCGCGCCTCGTTGACGAGATGTTCGTAATCCTCGGCCGGCTCAAAGCCGAGCAGCGAAAGCCGGAAGCCGTTTTGCCCCGCCGCCTTGCCATGGCACCCGCCGCCGTTGCAGCCGTTCTTCGTGAAGATAGGGACGATCTGGTTCGCGAAGTGGATCGGCGCGGACTGGCCGGAGTTCGCGACCCTGACCGGAAAGCTGGCGACCGCGCCATCGATCGCCTTGGCCGTAATCACAGCCTGGCCATCCGCGACCGACGTGACCCGACCCGACCGATCAATGGCAACGATGCCGGCGGGTTCGGTGGACCAGGTGGCTTCGCGAGTCACGTCACGATCACCCACGGTCGCGAGCAACTGCTGCCGGGCATCCTTGGAGTTTAGGACGAGATTCGTCGCGCCGGAACGGTATTGGAGCGTCAGCGCGCCGGCGTGCGTGGTGAAGGCAAGCAGGACCAAACCGCGAAGGAGCAAGGCTGCCCGGCGCCGGCCAGCGGCGCGCGATGTCTGCAATGGGGTCACGCTCCATTCAAGCATGGCGAAGTCCACCGTGTCGACCGATACCAACGGTCCGGGT
>JBEISV010000039.1:0-18092 GCA_040375265.1 Verrucomicrobiales bacterium | reverse complement strand
GTCGTCGTTCACGTCGGTGGTGACGAGCAGGAAGCGCTCGCCGACCTGGCCGGCCGGGAAGATGACTTGATTGGTCCGCCGGATCTCCGCGCCGGGTTCCAGCGGTTCGTTGACCGTGAGTGTGAGGAGGTCGAAGGCGTTGGCGCCGGTCGCGTTGGTGGCGAGGCGCAGGCGCTCTGACCACGGCGCCACGGCGCGGGTGAGACCGAGGTTCTTCACGGACCAGACGAGCGGCACCGGCTGGCCCAGCGGGGCGATGGCGGGCGCGATGACTTCCGTCACGACGAGATCGGGCGGCGGCGGCGCGAGCAGGTTGATGGCCGCGCTGGCACCGAGGTTGTTGCCTTCATCGGCCTCCAGTTGCTGCGTGCCGGCGTCGGTGCGGACGAGCACGTAACGCGGCCCGGGCGTGTTCTGGCCGGCGAGCGGCACGGTGATGATGGTCGTGTTGGTGTAGCTTTCGCCCGGCGCGAGGGCAACCGGGGCGGCCGGTTGCTCGAGCGTCGTGCCGCCACCGTTGTTGGCGGTGGAGAGAATCACGGCGTCGCGCCAGGGCAGGTTGACGGGAGCGCCGCCGGCGTTGCGGACAACCCAAGTCACTTCGGCAGTCTCGCCGAACTTCACCTCGGCGGGCGCCGTGACGCGATCCACGACGAGATCGCCGATGAGCAGGTCCGTCGGCTGGGCGGAGGCGGTGAGGTTGTTGCCTTCGCGAGTGCCCTCGTCCACCTGCAACGTGGCGTCGGTGCGCACCAGCAACCAATAACGCCCCACGTTGCCGGCCGGCAACGTGACGGCCAGCCGGCGGGTGACGCCGGAGTTGGCGGCAAGTTCATTGGTGACGTCCAGCGAGCCCAACGGCTGGGCACCGAAGCCGCCCGCTTGGCGGGCGAAGAAGACGGTTTCGCGCCAAGGTGCCGGGGCGACGCCCTCGCCTTGGTTCCGCGACTGCCACGCCACTTCAATCGTCTGTCCGCCAACCGCGGTCGCGGGTGCGGTAACTTCGGTGACGATCAGGTCGGGGAAGCGCGGGGCGGTCGAAGGCAGCAGCGTGAAGTTGGCGACGGCACCCTGGGCGGCGACCGTAACGATCTGCGGGGCCGGCGGCTCGAAACCCAATGCGTCGGCGCCGTTGACTGTGACACTCCACTCACCCGCTACCACTGGCAGGCGGTAGTTGCCGGTGGCATCCGTGACTGTGGCCACGGTCACGTAGTCGGACGGCGGCAAGTCGCTTAGGTCGGCGCCGGGCCGCAGTGCCGACGCGGGGACGGCTTCATGGGTCTGGCTGGCGCTCGACCAGTAGAACCGGCAGCCGGCGCTGCCGCCGTTCTCGTGCATCTCGATCCGCACCCGGTAGGCGCGGCCGGCTTCCAGGGCGATGGTGCCGCCGCGTTCCGTCATCGGGTGCAGCCCGCCATTGTCCACGACCAACTGGTCATCAATCCAGAGCCAGGAGCCGTCGTCGGAAATGGTCGAAAGCGTGTAGGTTTCGGAAAACTGCGGGGTCAGCTCACCGGTCCAGCGGACATAGAAGTTATCCGCAGTGATTCCCGCCGCCGGAGCCCCGTTGCCCCAGTCGAAATCCACGGTCGTATCCAGGCGCCGCGCCGCCGGGGTGCCGTTGGTGGACTGCTGGTTCCAGAACTCCGCCACCAGCCCGAGGTAGGCGGCTTGGACCGCCTGCACGGCGAGCCCGGATTGCGGTTGGTTCTGCGAGTCGGTGACCCGGCCGGTGATCGCCACTTCAGTCACGGGGGTTTCCTCGACCACCAACGTGAGGCCGCCCTGGAAGTCGGCGCGCCATTTTAGGTCCGTGGCCAAGGGCGGCAGTTCCAGGCGCGGCGCGCCCGCGAAACCGCCGCTGATCACGGAGTAACGATTGCCGGCGACCGGCTGGTGCCCGTCAACGAGGCGCACCCGGATGACACCGTCGAGGCGGGTCGCACCAACAAACGTTACCCGGTCAAAGGCGGCGGGATCAGTGCCGCCCAGCTCAAGCTCAAGCGCCCCGCGGGATTCCTGCGTGAAGCGACCCGTGAAGCGCAATGCGCCGGCCGAGGCGCCCGGAGCCACCGTGCCGCGGCTGACGATGTCCCCGGCGAAGGTGCCGTTACCGGCGAGCTGGCCGCCGGTGACCTGAAGGGGGCCGTCCAACGTGAGCGTGGCGCCGTCGGCCAGGCGGATGACACCATCGGATTCGCCTGCCTCGCCGCCGCGACCGAGCGTGACGGGATGGTTCACGCGGAATTCGCCGTGGTTGACCAACCGGGCGCCCAGCCGGCGCGGACCGCCGGCACCGGGGTTCACTTCGAGGATGCCGCCGGCTTCGTTGACCAAGGCTCCGCTGGTAACGTCGAGGGCGGACGTGTAGCCGGCGTTGACCGAAACGACCTGGAGATAACCCGCGTTGGCGAAGCCTTCCGGGGCGACGACCGCCGTGTGCACACCCTGGTGGTCGGCGCGCACCGTCAGCCGGGCACCGGCCGGCACGGAACCGAACAGCCGTGAGTCGGACCGGGTGACGGTGAACAGACCGCCTGGGCCCGCCCCGGGGCCGAAGACCAGCTCGGATCCGATCAGGTAAACGTCCCCTTCGATCAGGCCTCCAAGGTATTCGAGCCGCTGGCCGACGGCGGTCATGCCACCGTCCAGCTTCAGCTCACCGGCCTCCTGGCGGAAGGTTTGCCCTTCCGCGGTGAATCCGAGTCCGACTCCCGTTGCGACCAGGAACTGCCCCCGGTTGACATGGACATCCCCGGAGCGGCCGAGGGTCAGTCCCTGATTGGCCTCGATCGTGCCTTCGTTGACCAGTTGGGCGCGGATGACCCGCGGCCCACCGGCGCCAGGATTGACGCGGATCACGCCGCCGGCCTGGTTCACGAGGGAACCCTCGGGCTTGCTGACCGAGGTTGTGTAGCCGGCGTTGGCGCTTTCCAGCAGGAGGAGGCCACGGTTGGAAAACTCCGGCGCGAGCGAGACCTCCGTGTGGACGCCGCGGTGGTCGCCGCGCACCCAGACCGTCTGGCCGGCATGCAATTCGCCGAGGAGCTGGGAACTGGAGCGGGTCAGGATGAAGCTGCCGGGACTCGCGTTGGCTGCCGGGATCAGCAGCGTGCAGCCGTCGAGATAAGGCGTGCCGGTCATGGCGCCGCCGAGGAATTCGAAGCGCAGGTCGGTGAAGTCGCCGCCGCCCGCGATATCCAGCCGGCCCGCTTCCTGCCGGAAGGTCTGCCCCAGGCCGCCGAGCGTCAGGCCGACTCCCGGCGCCACGGTGAAGGTGCCCCGGTTGACATGGATCGCATTCTGCCGGGCCAGGGTCGTGCTATCGCTCAGCACGACTTCGCCGTCATTCTGCAATTCCGTGCCGAGCCGCCGGGGGCCGCCGGCGCCAGGCTCGACCAGTAGTCGGCCGCCGGGGAGATTACGGAAGGCGCCGGAATCCTGGTGGAAACTGGTCGTGTAGCCCGCGTTGGCGCTGGCGAGCCGGAGTGTGCCGCGGTTCGGGAAATCAGGCGCGAGCGTCAGGTCGGTGTGGCCGCCGCGGCCATCACCGCGAATCCAGACGGTCTGGCCGGCATGCAGGGCACCTTCCAGCCGCGAGGCGCTGTGGGTGAGGATGAAAGACGCGGGTCGGGAACTGCCCGGGACGATGTTGAGCGTGACGGTATCGAGGTAGGGCGTGCCGACGATTTCACCCCCCGCGAAGTCGAACCGCAGGCCTGCGGCATCGAAGCCGCCGAGCACGTTGAGCCGGCCGGCTTCCTGGCGGAAGGTCTGGCCTGGCTTGTCCAACCGCAGCCCGACGCCCTCGGCGACGGTGAAGGTGCCGCGATTCGTGTGGCTGGCGTTGTCCCGGCCCAGGTTGACCCCGTAGTTCGCGAGGAAGTCGCCCTCGTTGAAGAGCTCGGCCGTGAAGTTGCGCGGCCCGCCGGCGCCGGGGTTGATGGACACTTTGCCGCCGGGACCGGTGCGGAAGGAACCCTCCGCCAGCGCAAGGCTGCTGGTGTAGCCGGCATTGGCGCTTTCGAGTTTGACCTCGCCGCGGTTCACGAAGCCGGGCTCGACGGTGACCTGGGTGTGGCCGCCGCGGCTGTCGCCGCGGACCTGGACGGTCTGGCCCGATTGCAGGCTGCCGCCCAGCCGCGAACCGGAGCGGGTCAGGTAGAAGTAGCCCGGACCGGTCGCTCCCGGCTCCACCAGCAGCCGGCTGTTGTCGAGATACGCTCCGCCCGTGATGTCGCCGCCGGCGAACTCGAACTGCGTGTTTGAGGCGTCGAAGCCGCCGGCGATGTTCAGGGCGCCGGCCTCCTGCCGGAAGACCTGAGCGCCGGCGTCGAGCACCAGCGAGTTGCCCGCGAGGATGTCGATGGTGCCACGGTTGACGTGGCGGGCGTCGGCACGGCCGAGGCCGAGGCCGTAGTTCAGCGTGAGCAGTCCTTCGTTGCGCAGTTCGGTGACCAACTGGCGGCCACCGCCGGCGCCACCGTTGGAGATGATCTTGCCGGTGCCGGTGTTGGTCAGCACACCGTCCACCTGGAAGGAACTGGCGTAACCGGCGTTCGCACTTTCCAAGCGCAGGGTGCCGCGGTTGGCGAAACCGGTCTCGGCCTTGGCCAGCGTGTGATTGCCCCGGCTGTCACCGCGCACCCACACCTCCGTTTGCGGTCCGACGTCGCCCGTCAGTCGGGTGCTGGAGCGGGTCAGGATGAACCGGCCTTCACCGGGAACCCCGGAACCCAAATCAAGCTGGCCACCATCGACGTAGACGTAGCCCCCCTTCACTTCGCCGCCCGAGAAAATGAACTGGGTTCCATTCACGACGAAACCGCCGTCCTGTTGAAGCACGCCACCGGCCTGCTCGAAGCGGGTGCCGCCGCCGGCGAGCGTGGCAGTGTCACCGGCCTCAATGTTCCAGGTGCCGAGGTTCCGGAACCAGCCGTCCACGCCGCCGAATTCCGCCTCATGGTTCACGTTCACCGTCCCGTAGTTCAGTAGGCCGCCGCGGATGAAGCGCGGCCCACCGCTGCCGGGGTTGATCGTCACGAAACCGGTGAGGTCGTTGGTCAGGTAGCCGCCCCACAGGGTCAGGCCGGAGGTGTAGCCGGCGTTGATGGATTCGAGGCGGACCGAGCCGGCGTTGCGGAAGCCGTCCGTCTCGTAGTTGAGATGCCCCTTGGCGGAGCTGCCCTGGATGAGCAGTTCCGTGCCTTCGGCAATGTCGTTGGCCGTCTCGGGCGGCAGGCTCAGGATTCCGCCGCTGACGACGCGCTGGACTTCCGCGGGCGAGAGAGCGCGGTTGAAGACGGCGACTTCGTCCAGGTCGCCGGGCCATTTGTAGGCGGCGGACCGGACCGGACCCCATTCGCCGAGTTTGGCGGTGTCCACGGCGCCGGTGGTCAGCCGTTTGCCGGCGGGACCGAAGTTGGAGCTTTCGAGCGCGCCGTTCTTGTAGAGGCCGATGAAACCATCCGAGCCCCGCCAGACCGCGGCGACATGCACCCATTCGCCAACGGGCATGGCCGTGGTGCCGCTGACGCTCAAGGCACTGCCATCGGTGAATTCCACCACGAAACCGCCCTGACCAGCCAAGGCCCCCTCGGAATTGTAGAGCAGGAACCGGTTCTGCCCGCTGCCGCTGGTAACCCACTGGCCGACGATGCCGCCGACGGAGTAGTCGCCGTGCGCCCGGCGGACCCAGGCCATGACCGTCAGCCCATCCGCGCCGGCAACCGTGGGCAGGGCGCCGACGTCCACGTAGTCGTCCACGCCGTCGAGGTGGAACGCCCGGTTGACCCGGCCGTCCACGAAGTCGACCCCGTTGGCCGGCGTGCCGGGGTTGGCGCCGGTGGCGTCGAGCGCGTCATTCTCGCCGGGCCAATAGCCGACGAGACCCGGCGGCAGGTCGGCCGCGCGGGCGACCCAGCCGCCGGCGGCCAGGAAAAAAGCGGCAAGGACGGCGGAAAGGGCGAAGCGAGGGGCATTCATGGGGGGCGGCAGTTGGAGCTCCAAAGGCGAACAATTGCAGGCATGCCACGGTTTGCCCCGGATTTGCGAGCGCATTGTCGAGAGCGGACTACGTAAGAATACGTAGGGACAGCGGGGGCGTCGGCGCCAGTCCGAGGGCAGGGGGCGCCACCAGTTTCCAGTATCCGGCCCGGCGATTTACCTAGTGTTGGTAGCTTGAGAGTGCCCCGGGCGGCGCGTCTGTTGGAGACGTGAAACAACCTTCCTTGGGTGAAAACCAGTCGTTGGACGGAGAGTGGGGCTGGGCCGGCAAAGAGTGCGTGATCAGCCTCGGCTGCGCCACGGGCCTCGCCGCCACCGGTCCGGCGCTCCGGCACCGCCAGCACGGCCCGTGCGGCGTGCGGCATCGGTCCGGTCATGGTCGCCCATCCCGCCCGGCTTCCGCCCGGACCGCCGTGTCATGAAGCCTACCTCCGCCCATATTCTGGTGGTGGAGGACGACGTGACGCAGGCCCTCCTGACCCGCCGCCGGCTCCAGGGCCGGGGCTATCAGGTCACGTTGGCCCAGGACGGCCACGAGGCGATGAACATCGTCGCCAAGGGGCAATGCCAGATGGTCATCAGCGACATCAATATGCCCGCGGTGGACGGCTACACGCTGTGTCGGCACATCAAGTCGAACCCCCGGCTGCGGCACATTCCGGTAATCCTGCTGTCCACGCTCAGTTCCACGGAACACATCCTTGAGGGCCTGAACGCCCAGGCGGACTTCTTCCTGGCCAAGCCGGTGAACCCCCAGATGCTGTTCGACCGGGTCGAGCAGATGCTCGCCAACCCGCCGAAACCGGAGGAGGAACCGCCCGCCAAGCCCCTGGAGATCGTCATCGACGGCGTTCGCCATCAGGTGACCGCCAATCGCCGGCAACTCCTGACGCTCTTGGTCGCGACCTACGACAATGTGATCGCCCAGAACCGGGAACTGGGCCTCGCCCAGCAACGGCTCCGGGCCGCCGAGGCCAATCATCGCGCCCTGCTCCGGGATTCCGCCGACGCCTTGGTCGTCATGGAACCCGCGGGAGCGGTCCGGTTTGCCAATCCCGCCGCCGAACGCCTGTTCCGCGGCACCGCCGGGCAAATTCAACAGCAACTCGCCGATCTGGGCCCCCGGGCCGGAGAATCCCGCGAAATCACGCTTTCACATCCGGACCGGCAGGTGACCGCCCAGATGCGGACCTCACCCACGGTCTGGGATGGGCAACCGGCCTTGCTCGTCACCTTGTCCGACATTTCCAAGCTGAAGGAAAACGAGGAACGATTGCGCGAACTGGAGGGCATCGTGGCCGAAGCCAGTTGTCCCGACACCGGAACCGTCCGGCTGGAAAGCTTGGCGGCGTGCCTGACCGCCACGGCCGACGGATTGCCGACGCGCCCGGATTCCATCCAGTTCAGTCTCCTGTCGTCACCAAGACCGGACTGACGACCGACAAAGCTGCTGACGACCGGCCCCGGTCCGGGAATGATTCCGGCATGTTCTCGCTGTCAGGAAAAACCGCCCTCGTCACCGGCGCCGGCTCCAGCATCGGCGCCGCCATCGCCGAAACGTTTGCCCGCGCGGGCGCGTTCGTCTTCATCGCCGACGTCAACGAGGTCGGCGGCCGCCACACCTTGGCCGCGATCGAGGCTGCGGGTGGTCAGGGCGAGTATGTTTCCCTCGATGTGACCCAGGCGGAGGCCTGCGCGGCCCTGGCCGAGCAGATTCATCCGGCGCACGGCCCGTTGGACGTCCTCGTCAACAACGCGGGCATCGGCGCGGTTGGCACGCTGATCACGACCAAGCTGGAGGATTTCGACCGGATCTTCGCGGTCAATGTCCGCGGCGTGTTCAACGTCACCAAGGCATTCCTGCCCGCGATGGTCGTCCGCGGCCGCGGCTCGGTGATCAACCTCGCCTCCGCCGCGGGTTTGGAGGGCCTGAAGGACCGCTTCGCCTACGCGACGAGCAAACACGCGGTCGTCGGAATGACCCGCTGCGCCGCGCTCGACCATGCGTTGTCCGGCGTGCGGGTGAACTGCATCTGCCCCGGCCGGGTGGAAACGGCGTTCGTGAAGTCGCGCCTCGCCGAATACCCGGACCCCGAGGTGGCCTACCGGGAAATGTGCTCCACGCAGGCCAACGGCCGCATGGGCAAACCGGCGGAGGTGGCGGCACTGGCGCTCTACCTGGCGGCGGACGAAAGCAGCTTCGTCACCGGCGCCGCGTTCCCGATCGACGGCGGAATGACCGCAGGGTCGGGAAGGCAAACTTAAACTATGCGCGTGGCTGCAGCCACAGCCACGCCATCGCGTAACCTCTATGCTCGGCCATCATGGCCAGCTTGACCCCAGCCGGCAGCAATCGGGTCCACCAACATGAGAGGGGAAAATCCGAGGGCAGGCGGGATTGTGCAGTCACCTCTTGAACCAGGTGAGTAGAGAAAAACCGTTCGCGAATCAGGCGGGTGACCCCGGGGACTGAATTCTCATGTAATTCAACCAGGATGAAGGCGGAGCGAAGTCCGGGCACTTGATCAGGATCGAGGAGTTCAGCCTCGTAACCTTCTACGTCACAGATGACACAGGCGCGCCCCGGCACTTTTTCGAATTCCGTGGCAAGCACCTCTGGGGAGCATCGGTCAAGCAGCGTGAGCCGGGACGAGACACCGTTCAATTCGGCTAGCTGGGCACAAAGATCACGAGCCGCCTGCTCGACCTCAAAGGCCACCACCCGCCTGTCACGCTTGTCGGATCTGAGCAAGCCCACAGCGTAGTATCCCTCCGCGGCACCGATATCGATGTAAACGGAAACCTCCAAGTTCGGCAGCGAGCGAACAATTGGGTGCAATTCCGACTCGTAGGATCCGACCAATTTCGCCCCGAGGCCGCTTCCGCTGGAAGACGCAACATAGCTCATCCCGCAGAATGGGCCCGAAGCGACCTTGGACCGGACCAGCATTCGCAATAGTCGCTTGGCAAGGCCGGAAACGAGGCGACGAATCAAAGGCGACACGACAGAGAAGAAAGAAATGGTCGGGACGACAGGATTTGAACCTGCGACATCTTGGTCCCAAACCAAGCGCTCTACCAGGCTGAGCCACGTCCCGACCCGCGCGGAAGCTGCGGGACCGCCGTCCCAACCGCAAACCCTATTTGCGCGGCGGACAACGTAGGGCGTTCCCTCTCGCTCATTGGCCGTGGGCGGATTTCCCGGTTTCGGCCGCTGGCTGAAGCTCCTTGGCGACCATGGTTTCCAAGTGACGGGTCAGCGCGGCCAAGGTCTTCCGGATCTCCGCCTCGAGGCGGCGCCGGCGTTCGGCCAATTGTGCCGGCGAATGACCGGACTCGTCGGTGGCGGCTTCCAGCTCGCGCCCGAGGCGTTCCAATTGGCGTTCCAGACGGGCTTCCGTCTGTTCCGGGGGCGTCCGGCAACCGCTGGCGAGGGTGGCCAACCCGGTGGCCAGAATCAGGGCGAACAGATGGTGACGTTTCATGGGACAGGCGACCAAGCCCACCGATGAGGCTTTCGCCGTGGGTGCGCCAGCGCATTTTCCGGCTCGGCTCGACCAAGGCCTGGCGGTAGGCTGCCCCGTCGTGTCCGCCGAGATTTTGTCCACCCACACCCCCGCGCTGCTGGCCGCCGCCGTTGAGCGCGCGGCGACATGTTTGCGTGCCGGCGAGGTGGTCGCGGTGCCCACGGAGACGGTTTACGGGCTGGCGGCCAACGCGCTGGACCCGGCGGCGGTGGCCCGCATCTACGCGCTCAAGGGCCGTCCCAGCCACAATCCGATCATCGTGCACGTGGCCTCGCCGGCGATGGCCCGCGCCTGTGCCGCCGTGTGGCCGGCCGCCGCGGACCGGCTGGCCGCCGCGTTCTGGCCCGGACCGCTGACGGTGGTGCTGCCCAAGGCGGGCATCATCCCGGACATCGTCACGGCCGGCGGTTCCACGGTGGGCATCCGGTGGCCGCAGCATCCGTTCATGCAGGCTCTGATCCGGACGTGTGATTTCCCGCTCGCCGCCCCCAGCGCGAACCTGGCGAACCGCCTTTCACCGACCAACGCCAGCCACGTGGCCCGCCAACTCGGCGACCGGCTGTCCCTGATCGTGGACGGCGGCGACAGCAACGTGGGCATCGAAAGCACGGTCGTGGACCTCACCGAGGCCTACCCGCGAGTTCTCCGGCCCGGCATGATCCACGGACCGGCCGTCCTCGCGGCGATCGGCGGCGCCAGCTTGGAATCCGGCGGGACCACTCTGGCCGCAGGCCCGTTGCGCAGCCCCGGCCTGCTCCAGAAGCACTATTCGCCGCGCGCCCGGCTGGTGGTCCTCCGCTGGGCAGACGAGGACCAGTTGCTGGCCGAACTGACACGGCTCGGCGCCAACCTGGAACGGACCTGTGTCATCGCCCATTCGCGCATCCCGCTCGGTGGACGGTTGCCGCACGTCCACGTCATCCCAGACGACGCCGAGGCCTTTGCCCGCGGGCTCTACGGCGAACTGCACGGGTGCGACGACCAGGGCGCCGAATGGATCGTGGTCGAGGAACTCCCGGACTCGCCCGAATGGAGCGGCATCGCCGACCGGTTACGGCGCGCGGCGGCCTGAGTTCCGGGCCAGGCCGGCCCGTCACGGCGCCCGAATTCCCGCGAGCTTTCTGTTGCACACCGGGCGCGGCTCAAGCATACCAATCGCCGCGTTTCTGACGCCCGGTGCCGATGTGGCGAAATGGCAGACGCGATAGACTCAAAATCTGTTGCCCGAGAGGGCGTGGGGGTTCGAGTCCCTCCATCGGCACCAATTTCTTTCCTCCGTCCTCTGCGACTTGACCTAGGCGCTCACTCTTCCCGAGCGGAGTCGGCTTTTCAGCGGGAATTACCGCGCGGCCGGAACAGTTCCGCGGCCTTCGCGTGCGCGAAGACGACATCCGGATCGCGTTGCAGGGCCTCGAAGTAGCTGCGGGGAAAACCATCCCCATCCTCCGACGCGACAAGCAGCGCCCGAACCTGTTGCACGAGGTTTTCGGCCGCGGCCGGCGTCAGCGGTTCTTTGTCTTCCAGCGCCTCGTCGATCGCGACGATCAGGCGCGAGAGCGGATGTAGCCATTCGAACCACGGATCGCCGGTGAGCAGCTTGAGGAAGTGGTTCGGCGACGGGATCGGGCCGAAGGCGGCCTCGTAGCCCACACGTTCGGAGTCGACGAGCGTCTTGTGCAGGGCCAGAAGCGCGTCGCGCAGTGGCGGCAACTGCTGGAGCGGAGCGTTGGTCACGGCGGCATGACTGTGGCGGATCACACCCCGGACGCAAACGCCGGCAAGGCTCGCCTCCCGGCCGACTTTGGCGTAACTGCCGGGCGCCCGCGGGTCTAGCCCGTGGTCCCTGATGAACTTTCCGCTCCTTTTCCGCCTGTTCGCCGGACTCCTGCTGCTCGCCGCCACCGGGGCGCAGGCGGCGCCCACGCCCGTCGAGCGGCACGGGGCGCTGCGCGTGCGCGGCAACCGGATCGTGGACGCGCACGACCAACCCGTCGTCCTCCGCGGCATGTCGCTGTTCTGGAGCCAGTGGCAGGGCCAGTTCTACAACGCCGAGGCCATCCGCTGGCTGCGCGATGACTGGCATTGCTCGGTGGTGCGGGTGGCGCTGGGTGTCGAGGGCGGCGGCTTCCTGCGCGAACCCGCCCGCGAACAGGCTAAGGTCCGGGCCGCGGTGGATGCGGCCATTGCCCTCGGCCTTTACGTCATCATTGACTGGCACGACCACCGCGCCCACGAGCATACGGCGCAGGCGACGGCATTCTTTGAGGAAATGGCGCGGCTCTACGGCGACCGGCCCAACGTCATCTACGAACTCTGGAACGAACCGCTCCAGGACCATGACTGGAGCAAGCTCATCAAGCCGTGGCACGAGACCCTCGTCGCCAAGATCCGCGCGGTGGACCCCGACAACCTCATCGTGCTCGGCACGCAAACCTGGTCGCAGGACGTTGACAAGGCGGCCTTGGATCCCGTGCGCGGCGACAACCTGGCCTACACGCTCCACTTCTACGCCGGCACGCACCGGGGACGGCTGCGGGAAAAAGCCGAGGCGGCCCTGCGGAGCGGCGCTGCGCTGTTCGTAACCGAGTGGGGCACTGGTTCCGCCGATGGAGCCGGGATGCTGGATGAAGCCGAGACACGCCGCTGGTGGGAATTCATGGAGCGCCGCCAACTGAGCTGGTGCAACTGGTCCGTGGCCGACAAGGCGGAGACCACGGCAGCGCTCAAGCCTGGTGCCCCGGCGAACGGAAACTGGACCGCGGAACAACGGTCGCCCTCCGGCGAACTGGTGCGGGCCGAACTGCGCGCGAAAAATCCGTAGGTGTCGGCAGGCGAACGTGGCCGTCCCATCGCCGCGCCAAGGTTGGGGCCTTTCCAAGGCCACCCGGTCCCGCCAACGTCCGGCATGCGCTTACCCCGGTTGGCTCTCGTGCTGGTCGCCTGCGTTCCCTGGCTTGTGCCCGCCGAGACACCCCTGGCCGGCACCCAGCCGCTTACCGGCACCAACGATCTCGCGGCGGACATGGTGCGCGGGCTGGACCGTTACCTCGACCGCTACGCCGCCGAACTGCGCGGCCAACGGGATCGCCATTGGTATCGCAATGAGGCGAATCCCCTCGACGCCCTGGAACGCGCCCAGGCCAGCAATCGACCCCGGCTCGCCCGCCTGCTCGGCGTCGTGGACACGCGGGAACAGCCGGCGATGCGTTTCGTCACGCCGGCCGGCACCAACGGCGCCGCGCTCTCCGGCCCGCTCGCCTCCGGACCCGGCTACCGCGTCTTCGCCGTCGAGTGGGACGTGTTCCGCGGCGTGAAGGGCGAAGGCCTGCTGCTGGTTCCCGATGCGCCCGCGGTAGCTGACGTCATCGCCGTGCCCGATTGCGATTGGACGCCCGAGCAGGCCATCGGCCTCGTGCCCGGCGTGCCGGGCGAACAGCAGTTTCCGCGGCGTTTCGCCGAAGCCGGTTGCCGCGTTCTGGTGCCCGCGCTGGTGGACCGCGGCTCCGAGTTCGCCGGCAATCCCGGCGTGCGTTCCGTGAAGCACAGCCAGCGCGAAACGCTCTGGCGCGCCGCCTACGAGGTCGGTCGCCATCCGCTCGGCTACGAAATCCAGAAGCTGCTGGCCGCCGCCGACTGGATGATGCCGCCGAAAACGGTCAAACGCGGCCCCGATCTCGTCCAACTGCGGCACAAGCTAGCCGTGGTCGGTTACGGCGAAGGCGGTCTGCTGGCGCTCTACGCGGCCGCACTGGACCCGCGGTTCGATGCGGCCGTGGTCAGCGGCGCCTTCGGGCTGGCGGAAGAGAATTCGGCGCAACCGATTTACCGCAACGTCTGGTCGCTGCTGGAGCGCTTCGGCGACGCCGAGGTCGCCAAGCTCATCGCTCCGCGGCCGCTCATTGTGGAAGCCGGGGCCTATCCGGCCGTCACGCACACCGACCAACACGGCGGTGCGCCCGGCAAACTCTGGCGGCCCACGGAATCCGCCGTGCTCGCCGAGATCAACCGCGCCCGGGAAGTCCTGCCCGCCGACGCCAAACCCAACCTCGCCTTCATCAAACCCGGCCACGAAGCCGTGGTCGGCCAACCCACGGCCATGGTGACGCTGCAAGTCCTAGGCGTCGGCGGAACCGGTGCCTTGCAGAGCGAGGCTCCAAAACCCACCACCACTCCCCGGCCCGACACCTACGCCCGCGCCAAACGGCAATACCTCCAGCTCCTCGAGGACACCCAGCACCTCATGCGCGAGAGCGAATACGTCCGGCGCGATCTTTGGAAGCAACGGGCCGACTTCTCCGGCGCCGCCCAGTTCACCAACTCCACCCAACTGCTCCGGCAGCAGTTCCGCGACGACGTCGTGGGCCTGATTCCCGCCGCGTCGCTCCCGCCCAACGTTCGCACGCGCCTGCGCTTCGAGACCAACGGCGTGCGCGGTTACGACGTCGTGCTCGACGTGCATCCCGACGTCTTCGCCTACGGCATCCTGTGCGTGCCCGGCGGACTGGAAAGTCCGCCCTCCCGGGAGCGCGGGTTTTCCAACCCGCAGCGGCGTCCCGTCGTCGTCTGCCAGCACGGACTCGAAGGCCGTCCCACCGACGTTTCCGATCCGGCGGTGAACAGCCACTTCTACCACCAATACGGCCTCAAGCTCGCCGAGCAGGGTTACGTCACCTTCGCCCCGCAGAATCCCTACATCGGCCAGACCAAGTTCCGCCAGGTGCTCCGCAAGGCCCAACCGCTCGGGCTCACCCTCTGGTCCTTCATCCACCGCCAGCATGAGGTCATCACCGACTGGCTCGCCGGGCAGGACTTCGTGGACCCGGCCCGTATCGCCTTCTACGGCCTCAGCTACGGCGGCAAGTCGGCCATGCGCGTGCCGATCCTGGTGCCGCGCTACTGCCTGAGCATCTGTTCCGCCGACTACAACGAGTGGATCTGGAAGAACGTGTCCGCCCGCTCGCCCTACGGCTACCTGTGGACCAGCGAATACGACATGCCGGAATGGAACCTCGCGAACCAGTTCAACTACGCCGAACTCTCGTGGCTCATCTTCCCGCGTCCCTTCATGGTCGAGCGCGGCCACGACGACGGCGTGGCGCCCGACGAATGGGTTGCCTACGAATACGCCAAGACCCGCCGCCACTACGTGAAAATGAGCCTAGCCGACCGCACCGAAATCGAGTTCTTCGACGGCCCGCACTCGATCAACGGCAAGGGCACGTTCGAGTTCCTGCGGAAGCATCTCAAGTGAGCGGAAACGACTTATGAGCAGTTCGAACAACGAAGGTCGGACGCCTGCTCCAGGCATCACGCTGCGGAGGCTCCTCTTCTGGTTCGGCCTGGCTGTCGTGACGGCCGCCGCCGCGCTGGTGGGCTGGTATCATTACGAGCCAAGGGTCTGGCTACCACGGGCCCGCCAGGAATCGGTCGCCCGCTTGTCGGCGGCAAACAACGAACAGTCTGCCCGGGCAGCGGTGAATTATTTGGGCACGTTTCTGACCTTCACTAACGGCGATTGGGTGGCCATCCGCTACCGCGACACCCATGCGGGGCGGGTGCAGAGCCACGCGCTGGCGCGGACCAGTGACGGCCGGTGGCTGGAGAGTGAACGCCACTTCTGTGGCACCATTCAAGGGTTAGGTCGCAGAGCCGCAGAATGGCGCGACAAAGATGCCGAGAGTCGCGAGTTCTGGCTTTCCAGTTGGCAGGAATCCGGCCCGGCTCGGAACACCAACAGCGTCCCTTCGGGGCTCGACCTGGTGCCGCTACTCGAAGCTTCCAATCTGGATTCCGCGGTCCGAGCCTTGCTGCGGCTCGGCTTCCGGCCGACGCAACCATGACGTTGCTCGAATACGCCCTGCTCGCCCTGAGCTCGCTGTTCGTGATCATTGACCCGATCGCGACGGTGCCGGCGTTCCTCGCCATGACGCCGACCGAGACGCCCGAGGCGCGGGTCCGCATGGCGCGGCTGGCGTGCCAGGTCGCGGCCGGGCTGCTGCTGGTATTCGCGGTGCTTGGCCGGTGGGTGTTCCATTACCTGGGCATCACCATTCCGGCCTTCCAGATGGCCGGCAGCGTGGTCCTGCTTATGATCGCCCTGGACATGCTCCGGGCGGAACGCTCGAAGGCGCAGGAAACCCTCGCCGAGGTCGAGGCCGGCGCCGCCAAGGCCGACATTGCCGTCACGCCGCTCGCGGTGCCGATGCTGGCCGGGCCGGGCGCGATCTCGACCGTGATCCTGCTCCAGGCCAAGGCGGAGGGCGACTGGGCGAAACACTTCGTGCTGTTCGGCGCGATCATCGCCGTGGCGGTGGGCAGCTACTACGTGTTCACCCTGTCCGCGAAGGGGGCGAAGTGGCTCAGCCCGATCGTGCTCCGGATCACGACACGCATCATGGGCCTGCTCCTGGCCGCCATCGCCATGCAGTTCCTGCTGAACGCGCTCAAGGAGCTGAAGCTGGTGACCTTCCCGGCGGCGTAGGCCCGGCCGAAAAAGCCGCGCTGGTCACCGGCGGGCGTCCGTCGCCATGCTGGGCGCATGTCCAAGAACGCCGTAGTCACCGGCGCCGGCAGCGGCGTCGGACAAGCCACCGCCCTCAAGCTGGCCGCCGCCGGTTGGCGAGTTGCCCTGCTCGGGCGCCGCGCCGAGGCCCTCGCCGAAACCGTCCGCCTTGCCGGGGCCGCTGGTCGCCAGTTCCTCGTGTGCCCGACCGACATTGGCGACGCGGCGGCGGTGGCCGCGACCGCGGCGACGATTCTCGTGGCCTTCGGCGAGGTGGAGTTGCTGGTGAACGCCGCCGGCACCAACGCGCCGCAGCGGGCGCTCGAGGTGCTGTCGCTGCCGGATTACCACGGGATGATGAACGCCAACCTCAACGGCGCCTATTACTGCGTGCAGGCATTCCTGCCCGGCATGCGGGCGCGCGGGTCCGGCACCATCGTGAACATCGTTTCCGACGCCGGGAAACAGGCTTCGCCCAAGGCGGGTCCGGCCTACGTGATGAGCAAGTTCGGCCTCGCCGGGCTGACCCAGGCCATCAATGCCGAGGAACGCGCCCGCGGCGTCCGGGCGATCGCAATCTTCCCCGGCGACATCGACACCCCGCTGCTAAACAAGCGCCCGGTCGTGCCCGACGCCACCGCCCGCGAACGCATGATGAAGGCCGAGGACATCGCCGACTGCGCGCTCTTCTGTGCGCTGCTGCCGGCGCGGGTGGTCGTGGAGGAGATGCTGGTCCGGCCACGTTGAACCCGCGATCCGCGGCCGGGAAATCTTCATTGCCGGCCGCCTTCCGCGGAAGCGTCCCTCAGCGGGCCACCAGCCGCACCCGCAGCCGTTCGTAACCGACGACCCGCTGGTAACGGGCCTCGCGCTCAACGTGTTCCTGCGCTTCGAGCACCTGGATGGCTCCTACCCGTTGGAGGCACTGCTGGAGCAGCGTGCGCACGAGGAGCCGCGCATGCGCCGCGCCCAGGCACAGGTGGGCGCCAAATCCGAAGGCCAGGTGCGGGTTCGGCTTCCGGTCGAGCCGGATTTCCGCCGGGGCGTCGAAGGCGGCTTCGTCCTGGTTGGCCGAGGCCCAACAGAGCGAGGCGCGCCCACCGGCCGGCACGGTCGCGCCGTGGACGTCGGTTTCCGCCGGACACACCCGGCCGATGTGGGTGAGCGGCGAGATGACGCGGAAGAATTCCTCGACCGCGTGGATGATCCGCGCCGGGTCCTGCCGGAGGAATTCCAGCGCCTCGGGATGGCCGGCGAGATAGCCGAGCACGGAGGAAATCGTATGGATCACCGTGTCGCGCCCGCCGGCAAAGGTGAGGTTGCCGAAGCCCATCATCTCCTCGCGCGTGAGCGGCCGGCCGCGGAACGTGGCCCGCGTCAGCGCGCTGAAGAAGTCGTCGCCGGGCGCGGCGACCGCGTGGTCGAACCGCTCGTGCAGGTAGGTCTCCAAGGCGGAACCCTTCGAGCCGCCGTCCCGGAACACGTGGGTGCCCCAACTGATCCACAGCTCGGCCTCCGATTCGGGCACGTTGAGCAGGTAGGCGAGGGCTCGTGACTGGATGGGCAGGGCGAATTCGCGGACGACCTCGATGGAGTCGCGCCGGAGCGCCTCCGCCAACAGGCCGCCGATGAGGGCCTCCACCTGCGCGATGACCTGGGGATCCTTCGCCCGCTGGAAGAAGGGTTCGGCGATTTTCCGGTAATCGGTGTGGTCAGGCGGGTCCGTCTCGACCGGCAACTGGCGCATGCTCCGGACGTTTTCCTCGGACGGGATCGGCACGCGGAACGGCGCGTCGGAACTGAACGTCGCCCAGTCTTTGGCGGCTTTCCTCACGTCCTCGTGGCGGAGGATCATCGGCACTTCCTCGCCTTGGAACGGACACTTGAGGATACCGTCGGCGGCGCGGGCTTCTCGGAAGGGATCGGAGACTTTGTCCATAGGCTTTTCCCCACTGGACCGGGCTGCCGGACAGCCGTCAAGAAGCCGGCACCCAGGTGGCGATTCGGTTTCCGGTTTGGCGGCGAAGCCACTGTTGACATGCCGTGGCGCAAGG
>JBEISV010000350.1:0-5095 GCA_040375265.1 Verrucomicrobiales bacterium | reverse complement strand
CTCTTTTTCGGTTCGCTGGCCTGCGGTCGCCTGGGGGGCGCGTTCTACGAGGCCGCCAACCGCGTCAGCAGCCGCGGCAGCATCTTCGCCCGCTGGCAATGGTTTCAGGCCCGCGCCGGCCGGGTTGACCGCGCCCATGCCGGCTCGTTGCTCCTCGCCCCGCGCGACTGGCTCGACACCTTGCTCGGGTTCGGAGGCCTCCTGCGGCCCGACACCCGCGCGCTGGTCGCCAAGGACATGCGGATGTTCTGGCGCGACACCTCCCAGTGGGCGCAGACCGCGATGCTCTTCGGCCTGCTCGGTGTCTACATCATCAATCTGCGGCACTTCACCCGACAGCTCGACTCGGCCTTCTGGCTGTCGCTGGTCAGCTTCCTCAACATGGGCGCCTGCGCCCTGAACCTCGCCACGCTCACCACCCGGTTCGTCTTCCCGCAATTCTCCCTCGAGGGCCGCCGCGTGTGGTTGGTGGGACTCGCGCCAATCGGCCTCGTCCGGGTCGTCCGGCTCAAGTTCTGGCTCGCCAGTGTCGCGACCCTAGGCGTCACGCTCGGCCTCGTGCTGCTCTCGTGTTCGATGCTCGGGCTCGACGCGGCGCACACCCTCTTCTTCGGTCTGTCGGTCACCGTGATGACCTTCACGCTCAACGCCATCGCCGTCGGCCTCGGCGCCCTGTATCCGAACCTCCGGGAAACCAACCCGAACAAGATCGTGAGCGGCTTCGGCGGCACCTTCTGCCTCGTGCTCAGCTTCGTTTACATCCTCGTATCGGTCGTGCTGCTGGCGGTCAGCA
Source organism: Verrucomicrobiales bacterium (assembly GCA_040375265.1). Classification (GTDB taxonomy): domain Bacteria; phylum Verrucomicrobiota; class Verrucomicrobiia; order Limisphaerales; family UBA9464; genus CAIWAH01. Next base: position 4,302 of record JBEISV010000350.1, on the reverse strand, counting down.
GCCCGTGGGGTTGGAAGCCCGACATGACGGACCAATTCGCCCCCGCCCGAGCGGCTTCAACCTGGGTTGCCTTCGTGCTGGTCAGCTTCCTCGCCGGCTGGTTCCCGCTCCGCCTCGGGCTGCGCAAGGTGGCGACGGCGGAGCTGTGAACCGGTGGGTTAAGGGAAATTAACGCGGCAAATGCCGAGCTCCTTCAGCCTGACACCGGCACCGAATCCGAGCTCGCCGAGGCACATTTCATCAGCGAACGGCCGGCCGGAAATTCCGCTGGACGAACACCCCCTCCGGACGCATGACACATTTCGTGCTCCCCGTTCCCCGCTGCCCCACGTTGCTGCTGTTCTTGGTCTGCGCTAGCGCCTGGTTTCGGGCCGTGGCCGCGCCGCCGGTCATCGTCCAGCGCCCGTCGACCGTTCACTACCATCGGGGCGAAAGCCTCACGTTCAGTGTGGTCGCCGAGTCCGGCTTGCCGCTGGCCTACCAGTGGTTTCACAACAAGCAGGCAATCGCCGGCGCCACCAACTCTGCGCTGATTATTCCCAGCGGAGCAGTGGAGCACATCGGCGACTACTCCGTGGAGGTCTCCAACGCGGACGGCACCGTCAGCAACCTGCCGGACGATGATTCCCGCGCCCTGATGCGGGGCGCCTTCGTGGTCGAGGCGGAGGACTTCAATTTCGGCGGCGGAAAGACCCTGCCGGGGGCGAGCGTGATGCCACTGGCTGATAGCTACTTTGCCGGCCAGGACGGTCTGCCGGGCATTGATTTCCATTTGGTCAGCCAGTCCAGCCCCGACCCCCTCGATTTCGGTAACGAGTATCGCAACGGCTGGTCGCGGTTCGGGGTCGTCATGGGTGAGCCGCCGACCGAACCCGAGCCGCTGGGCAACGTTGATATCATCCAGGTCACCGCGGCGGCCAATCTGACGCGACCGGACTACACGATGATCCAGAACTACAAGGTCGGCTGGAATGATCCGGGCGAATGGTATCAATACACCCGCGAGTTCGACCCGGCCGGAATCTGGACCTTTGGCGCCGTGGCCATCGTCGCCCGGGACGGTCTCCGAACCAACCACTTCTCTGCCGTGCTTGAATTGGTGAGCGGTGACCCGACGCAAACCAACGCCACCACTCAAGTCCTTGGCGAAATCAAGGGCGACGGGACCGGCGGCTGGGACTCGTTCGATTACCTGCCCTTTCGGGTTCCCGGAGGGGCTGGGGTCGCGAGTTTCCCGCTCAATGGCAAGGTAACTGTCCGTTATCGGGTGACCGAGGGAGATGCCGATCTGGATGCGCTCTTGTTTTATCCGATCATCCACGAAGATACCTTCTGCCCGTGCATCGGCCCGCTGCCGCCCGGTTGGCAGTCAATCATTGTGGACCCGACCACGAGGACGATTACCGCTTCGCCGACTTCCGAAGACTCCAAATTCCTCCGCGTCACCGGTGTGGTCATCGAGCGGGTGCGCTTGGAAGGCGACCGACTGATCGTCCACTACCGCTAGCCCCGCGCCGACGGGTGCAACAGCCACCGCGGAGCTGTGAGCAATTGGCCATTGGAAATTGGGAATTCCAAACCCAACCTCCGCCATGCCTTACGACGGCACCGATTTCGAGGACACCGACTACACGGCCCCCCGCGCCGCCGCCCCCGCCCCAACGGCCGGCCGGGCGCCGTCGCATGAGGAACTTTCCGGGCAGCTCACGAGCACCGAACAGCAGCTCGCCAAGCTGCGGGAAACCCAGGAACAGCTCGAACGCACCCGCGCCGCGCTTGAGGAAATGCGCCGCCGCCGGGGCGAATTTAGCCATGGCCGCATCGAGATGCTCCAGGCGCTGACCCGCGGCGTGGGCCTGCTGGAACAGGGTGAACTCAAGGCCCGGCGCGACGCCGAACAGCAGGCCAAGACCCTCGTCGGCCTGCGCGAGGCCCTCGCCAACGTCGAGCGGCTGAACGAGCAGTCCTGGACCGACGGCACCTGGGAACGCGAGCTCACCCACGCCCTCACCACCATCGAGAACGCCCGCCTGGAACATAATGCCGCCCGCCTCAAGTGGCCCGTGCTGGACGGCAAGACGCCCGCCGAGTTGGAGAAGGAAACCGTCGCCGGCGGCCTCGCCTCGCTGACCGAGCTGCCGCTGGGCAAGCTGTGCAAGCTCGGCCTCGCCCTCACCTGGCCCATCGCCGCCGTGGCGCTGCTCGCCCTAGCCGTGTTCCTGATGGTCCTGCTGCGGAAACCGTGAACGGCCGCCTTTCGGTCCATCGCCTTGAATTCGCGCGGTAAGTCCACGGGCTTGGGCTGGCGTTGTGGTCCGGCGGCCCCATAGTCCGCCCCGCCGTCGCTGAAGTTGCCGCCATGCCGCTGTTCGCCCGCAAACCGGAGGATCCCTTGGACGCCCGCCAGAAGGAACTGGAGGCGGAGATGGCGCGTCTGCAATCGCAGTTGGGCCGGCTCGAAAAGGAACCACCGGCGCCGGCCCCGGTGCGCCCGCCGAAGGAATCCAGCAAGGCCTTTGCCCCGCCATTGACCCCGCCGCCCACGCCGATCGCGGTGCGGCCCGGTGGCCATTACAACGAGCAGGGCGTGCGGAAGTGGGATCTCGCGGCCGCCTGGGAAAAGCTGCGAAACCACCTGCAAGGACCCACCGGCAACAATCCGCGCCTCACCAAGATGCTCGCCGCGGGCAGCATCCACGGCCTGCGCCCGCTCCGGCATGAGAAGCGCGTCGCCCGCAACCGGACCATCGCGCTGTTCGTCACGCTGTTCCTGATCCTGGTGGGCGTAGCCCACGTCTACCTGCGCAACAGCCGCTAAGTCGCCCCGGCCGGTCGCTCACGCGCGGTAGAACGCCCGCACCTGCTTCACGACGTGATCCGCCTGTTCGTCGGTCAGTTCCGGATACATCGGCAGCGGCAGGATGCGGCGCGACACGGCTTCGGCGACCGGGAAGTCGCCCGCCTGCCAGCCTTGGTCCGCGTAGCACTTCTGCAGGTGGAGCGGCACCGGGTAATAGATGATCGTGGGCACGCCCTGCGCCGCGAGATGCGCCTGCAATTCGTCCCGTCGGTCGGCCAGCAGCGCGTAGACGTGGTAGATGTGCGTGCTGCCGGGCTGCACCTCCGGCAGTTCCACCGGCAAATCGGCAAAGCCGGCATTGTAGCGCGCCGCAATCGCCGCCCGACGGGCGTTCCCGGCGTCCAAATGCGGCAGCTTCACGCGCAGGATAGCGGCCTGGAGTTCGTCCAGCCGGGAATTGTAGCCGTGCAGGTCGTGGTGGTAGCGCTTCTCGATGCCGTGGACGCGGAGCATCCGGAGCGTCTTCGCGAGCGCCTCGTCCTGGGTCACCAGCATGCCGCCGTCGCCGCACGCGCCGAGGTTCTTGGTCGGATAGAAACTCAGGCAACCGAGCCGGCCCTGGCCGGCCACCGGGCGGCCGTCGTAGTTTACGCCGATGGCTTGGGCGCAGTCCTCGATGAGGGGCAGGCCGAGCGCCTCCAGTTCCCGCAACGGTGCCGCCTGGCCGAACAGATGCACGGGGATCAGCGCCTTCGTGCGGGGCGTGATCCGTTGCGCCACGGCGGCCGGGTCTACCGTGAACCGCCGCGGATGGATATCGGCGAACACGACCTTGGCGCCGACCTGGTGGATGCTCTCGGCCGGCGCGATGTAGGTGAAGGGCGTCGTGATCACCTCGTCGCCGGGACCGACGTTGAGCGCGCGCAGCGCCAGCGTCAGGGCATCCGAACCGGAATTGACGCCGACCCCGAACTGCGCGCCGCAGTAGGCCGCCGTCTCCTGTTCCAGCGCGGCGACATTCGGGCCGAGGATGTAGTGCCCCTTGGCAAGCACGCCTTCGACCGCCGCGAGGATTTCCGACCGCAGGGTGTGGAACTGCGCGCCCGGATTGAGAAACGGAATGTTCATCGGTTCGCGGGAGGGAACCACAGAACCGCGACGGGGTGAACAGGAGCTTGCGCCGGCCCTTCGCGGCCCAATTCCCAACGGCACCGTGGTCGGCCGGTTACTCCGTGCCGCCGCGGAATTCCTGCATCAGCCGGAGGATTTCCTCCCGGATCTCGAACAGTTCCTGGCGGGTCCGCTCCACCGTGGAACTGAGCAGCAGCGAGCGGGGCGCAACTCGTTCGAGGGCGGCCTGCGCCCGGTGCAGGTGGCTGAGGGCGCGCTTGAGGTAGGCGACGATGCCGGGGCCCCGCTCCAGGCTGCGCCCATAGGACAGCGCATCCAGGGCGCCCGACAGGTTGGCGCCGGTGATCTGGAATTCGGAAACCAGCTCCGCG
>JBEISV010000362.1:0-4970 GCA_040375265.1 Verrucomicrobiales bacterium | reverse complement strand
GGATTTGGTGGTGGCTGGACGGTCGACAATCCTTCGCGCCGCGCCCCGACACCCCGCTTGTTCCGGTCATCAACGACGTGTTCACGCCGCCGGTCACCGTCGTGACCAACACCAATGTCGTGGTCGTCGTTCCGCCCGTTCCGCCGGCCCGCACCAATCCGCCGCCCATTCCGCCCGTGCGCGGGACCAATCTCCCCGTGGTGCTGCGGCCGCCGGTGACGAATACTCCGCCGGCCACCCCGGAACCGCCGGCGCCGGTTACTAGCCGGCCCGTCACCAACATCATCGAGGCGCAGATCGCTCTGAGCTGGCACGGCATTTCCTGCGGGCCGATCGATGGCCGGGGTGGCGGTCAGACCGAACTCGGCCTGAAGGCATTCCAGCGCCAGCATCACCTGGACGAAACGGGCCGTCTCGACCGCGACACACTCGCCGAGTTGGTGATCGACCGGCCCCGCTTTCGCCCGCGCGTGATCACCGAGGCCGACCTCAATGGCCTGGCGCCGACCCCGGCCACGTGGCTGGCCAAATCGCAGGCGTTTCGGCTCGACCACGAAACGCTGTTGGAACGCCTCGCCGAACAGACGCAGGCGCATCCCAACTTCCTCCGGGAACTAAATCCCGCGGTGAACTGGCAGACGATCGCCGTCGGCGCGGAAGTGACGGTGCCCAATGCCGCCTACCCGCCAGCGCGCCGCGCGAACCTCGTGCGGGTGAGCCTCGCGCAGAAGTGGATCCGGGTCTTCGACGGGAACGGGAAACTCCTCTGCCACTTCCCGTGCAGCATCGGGAAAATCGCCGAGAAACGGCCCGTCGGGGAACTTCAGGTCGCCGTGGCCGTGAAGGACCCGAACTACACGTTCAACCCCGAGGTCTTCCCCGAGTCCGAGGAAGGCCGGCAGCTCGGCCGCAAGCTGGTCGTCCCGCCGGGACCGAACAATCCCGTGGGCGTCGCGTGGATTGGCCTGAGCAAGCCCGGCTATGGCATCCACGGCACCCCCGGCCCGGAGAAGGTGGGTCGCACGGAAAGCCATGGCTGCTTCCGGCTCGCCAACTGGAATGCCGAATACCTGCGCCAGATGGTTCGCGTGGGCACGCCGGTGTGGATCGAATGACGGCGGTAAGGACCAAGGTTCAAGGACCGGTGGCCAAGGAAACCGGGGAGTCCGCTGGAGTTGGTTTGGGCGCCGCCCCGCTTCCACTCGACGTTGGTTGAACCTGAATTCCGAAGTGAAGCCGGCTTGGGCTGGTAGCGCAGACTGGCAGTCTGCCGTGACGGCCGGCTGGTAGCCGGCAGGGCGTGGCGTTCGGTTGGCGCGTCAGAAAGATGCGGGCGTCCGCAGGTTACCAACCTGCGAAACAGCAGGCTGACAGCCTGCGCTACGGGGCTGCGATTCTCGGCCGCTTCGGAATCCGAATTGAACGGACCGAGTCACTCGCAGCCTTCCGGTGCGCCCGATCCGTTGGTCATCGGTCATTGGTGATTGGTCATTGCGCCCCGGCCGTCAGCGAATTCACCCACTCCAGCACGGCCCGACGGGTTTCCTCGCCTGTCTGGGCCCGCGGGGTCACGAACTTGGGCGTGAACCACGGAAACGCACCCGTCAGGTCGGACGTGACCAGAATCTGCCCGTCGCAATCCGGGCCGCTGCCGATGCCGATGGTCAGCATCCGGGCGCAACGTGCGGTCAGCTCCCGCGCCACCGGCGGCGTGACCAACTCCAGCACGCAGGCGAAGGCCCCGGCGGCTTCCAGCGCCGCGGCGTCGGCGAACAGCTTGTCCCGGCCGGCGTCATCGCGACCCTTGATGCGGTATTTGCCGCCTTCCTCCAGCACGTGCTGCGGCAGCATGCCGAGGTGCGCACAGAACGGGATGTCGGCGGCGAGGATCGCCTCGACCTGCGGCAGAATTTCCCGGCCGCCCTCGGCCTTCACGTAATCCGCCCCGGCCGCGACGAGCCGACGGGCGTTGGCGAGGGCCTGTTCCGGCGTGTCGTAGCTGCGGTAGGGCAGGTCGCCGCCGATGAGGGCGCGCGGCTTCGCCCGGGCGACGGCCCGGACGTGGTGTTCCATCTCGGCCATGTTGACGTGCGTCGTGTCCGGATAACCGAGCACGACCATGCCGAGCGAATCGCCGACCAGCAGGAGCGGAATGCCGGCTTCGTCCAGCAACCGGGCCAGCGGGTAGTCGTAGGCGGTCAGGGCCGGGATGGGTTCGCGGCCCTTGCGGGCGGCGAGTTGGGCCACGGTGATTTTGTCGGCGGTCACGCGGTCAAGCTAGGGGTCGGTCCGGCGGATGGCCAGCGACGGGCATAATTGACCAGCCGGCGGAATCAGCCGCGCTTTGACAAACCACGGCCAAATGCCAATTCAAGAGAGTCGTTGCATGATTCGATTGATTCCAAGGGGTGTCCGTGCGGCCGGTGTCAGCCTAGCCCTGTTCCTCGCCAGGCCTGGGTTGGCCGGCGACAGTGCGGCCGACGTCGGCGGATTTGCCTACGCCGGCACGCGGCTGGGCATCTCGGAGAACCCCCACGTGCGGCATGCCGAGGCGTTTGCGGATTGGCAGATTCCCGGGGCGTTGGCCTTGGGCGGCGGCTTCGCGCTGAAGGGGTATGTGTCCAGCTCACTCGGCTGGCTGGGTGACGACCACAACGACACCGTGACGGGCTCGCTCGGGCCGTCCTTGCGCCTCAGGTATGAGCCTCTGCCGGTGGCGTTGGTGTTCGGCTCGGCCCCGACGTTCCTGGGACGGAATCACCTCGGCGGCCGCAACCTGGGTTGTGCGTTCCAATTCACCAGCCACGTGGGGCTGATGTGGGAGGTGATTCCAGGCTGGGAACTCGGCTACCGGGCCCAGCACATCTCCAATGCCGGCATCGGCAGCGACAACCCGGGTCTCAATTCCCACTTCGCCGTCTTCGCGTGGCGGTTCTGACGGCCGGAGCGCTTGGCAATCCGCGGTGATGCGACTTGGTGTCGGCGCCGGAATGGACCACGGTGCCGCGGGCTGGGAATTCCAACGCGTGGAAAACAAACTTACCCGAGCCGCCTCCGATTCACTGAAGTGTCCAAGACCAACCACATCAACGCCGCTCCCGCCCGCCGGAATTGGCTCATCGGTTTCGCCGTCTTGGCGGCCGCGCTGGCTGCGCTCCGGCTCTTGCCGGTGCAGGAATGGCTGCGCCGGGTGCTGGACTGGGCCGGCCAACTCGGGCCGTGGGGGCCCGTGCTTTTCGTCGCGGTGTATGTCATCGCCACGGTGTTGTTCCTGCCGGGCTCGGTGCTGACCCTCGGCGCGGGCGCGGTCTTCGGCGTGGTCTGGGGTTCGGTTTACGTCTCGGTGGCCTCGACGCTCGGTGCGACGTGCGCCTTCCTCGTCGGCCGGCATTTTGCCCGCGACGCCATCCTGCGCCGGACCGCGGGTAACGATCGGTTTGCGGCGTTGGACCGGGCGGTCGCAGCCGAAGGCTGGAAAATTGTCGGACTGACGCGGCTCTCTCCGGTGTTTCCGTTCGCCCTGCTGAATTACGCCTTCGGGCTCACGCAGGTGAAGCTCAGCCACTTCGTGCTCGCGTCCTGGCTCGGCATGATGCCGGGCACCGTGCTTTACGTTTATCTCGGCTCGCTGGCCCAGGCAGCGGCCGGCGAACGCACCCGCACGGCGGGCGAATGGGCCTTCTACGCCGTGGGCCTGCTGGCCACCGTCGCGGTCACGGTGTTCCTGACGCGCGTGGCCAAACGGGCCTTGGCCCAACGCATTGCCTGAGACCATGCCCGACGATTGCCTTCCCCCCGTGACGCCGCTGGACGAGCACAACCAGGCGTTGCTCGGCGAGGTTCACCCGCCCGATTGGCGCAATCCCGCGCCGCGCGACCACTATGATCTTGTCGTGATCGGCGCGGGCACCGCGGGCCTTGTCACCGCCGCGGGAGCGGCCGGCCTCGGCGCCAAGGTCGCCCTGGTCGAACGGCACCTGATGGGGGGCGACTGCCTCAATGTCGGCTGCGTGCCGTCGAAGTCGCTCCTCCGCCGCGCGCATGTCCTCGCCCAAGTGCGCCGGGCCGGCGAATTCGGTCTTCGGCTGCCCGGCGAACCGACGGCCGACTTCGGTGCCGTCATGGCCCGGTTGCGGCGCCTGCGGGCCGGGATTGCGCCCCACGACGGCGCCCGGCGCTTCGCCGAACTCGGGGTCGATGTCTTCTTCGGCGCGGCTCGTTTTGCCGACGACCGCCACGTCGAGGTCGCTGGGGCCAAGTTGCCGTTTCGCCGCGCGGTCATCGCTACCGGCGCGCGGGCGTTTGTCCCGGACATTCCCGGCCTCGCGGAAGCCCGGCCGTTGACCAACGAAACCGTCTTCAACCTCACCGAACTTCCGCGTCGGCTGGCCGTGCTCGGCGGCGGCCCGATTGGCTGCGAACTCGCCCAGGCGTTCCGTCGGCTAGGGGCGGAGGTGACGCTGCTGCACAACAAGTCCCACTTGCTGGACCGGGAGGACGCGGATGCCGCGGCCGTGGTGCAGGCGGCCTTGGCGCGAGACGGGGTCCAGTTGCGCTTCGGGGCGCGGCTGGAACGGGTAGAAACCGAGGGCGAAGTCCGCCGGCTGCACCTCCGGGTCGGCGACCGGACCGAAATCTTGGAAGCGGACGCCGTGCTGGTCGCCGCTGGCCGAGTCCCCAACGTGGCCGACTTGAATCTGGAAGGTGTCCGCGTGGTGTGCGATCCCCGCGCCGGCGTGCGCGTGGACGACTTCCTGCGCACCGCGAATCCCCGCATCTACGCCTGCGGCGACGTGTGTTCCCGGTGGCAGTTCACCCACGCCGCCGACTTCATGGCGCGCATCGTCATCCAAAACGCCCTGTTTGCCGTCGGCCCGTTCGGACGTCGCCGCGTGAGTGCGTTGCGGATGGCCTGGTGCACCTACACCGAGCCCGAACTGGCCCACACCGGCCTCACGGTGGCCGAGGCG
>JBEISV010000276.1:0-6298 GCA_040375265.1 Verrucomicrobiales bacterium | reverse complement strand
CCGTTCAACTCGCGCATCCATCCCGGCGGCTGGCGCAACTTCCTCGACTACGGCAACGGCCAGCTCGGCGATTGGGGCGTTCACTGGCTCGACCAGGTGCTCTGGTGGAGCGGCGAGAAGTATCCGAAACGCGTCTTCTCTACCGCCGGCCGACCCATCAGCGGTCCCGCGGTGCTCAACGACAAGGAACAGACCACCGACGCCCCAGACCATCAGGTCGCGACGTATGAGTTCGAGCAGTTCACCTGCGTGTGGGAACACCGGCGCTTCGCCGAGAACAACGCCGAGAAACACCGCATCGGCGCCTACTTCTACGGCACCAAGGGCACCCTGCACATCGGCTGGCAGGACGGCTGGACGTTCTATCCGACCGACGACAACGCGAAGGTCCTGCACGAGGATTCCCAGCTCCAGCAACCCGACGGCCACAACCTGAAGCTGCTCTGGGCCGACTTCATCACCGCCATCGAAGGCGGCGCCAAGGGCGTGGCGAACATCGAGATCGCGCACCGCTCCTCCGTGTTGCCGCTGCTCGGCATGATCTCCTGGCGCACCGGCCGGAGCATCCAATGGGATGGCCCGACCGAACAGATCGTCGGCGATCCCGAGGCGAACAAACTGCTCAGCCGGCCGTATCGCGGGGAGTGGGTGTATCCGGCGGTGTGAGAAGGACGCGTGCTTGAGCCTTCTTCAGCTGTAGGCTCAGTTGGGTGTTTCGGTGGAAGAATCCGGCGATGAAGCCGGTGGCTCAGGTGAAAGTGCCCATTCACCGGGACCGAGAAAATGTCCGACGAGATCTTCCAACTCGTGGTCCAAATGCTCGCGCATGGCACCGGCTCCGGCGTCGGCCCCATCGGCACTGAGCACGAACCGGCGAAAGTTTTCGGGCGCAGGCCGTATCGAAGTCTGAATCACGGAGAGCAGCACGCGCGCGAGGCTGTAGGATAGCTCTTGTGCTTCCACATCCTGGAACGATGCGCCGCGCCAAAACTCCTGGATGGTTGCCGGTGTCCAGTGTTGCCGATGACGGCTGACAATCTCAGCGTCCAGCGGCGGATAATCCCCACCGCCCAACTGCACCTCAAACAACATGGCCAGCGCTTCGTTCAGCCACGGAGGCAACGGCAGATGCGAGAGCAGGTTATGGGTCAGCTCGTGGGCCAGGGCGCGATGATCCTGGCCCGGAAACGTTTCAGGATATGCGATGTGGGCGTAGCCGTAGTTCAGGAAGACGCCGCCCGAAGTCGCGTAGGCGCCTTCCTCGTAATAGTGCGCGAGGTAGGCATAGTAGTCGTCGCTCTCCGAGAAACGCAGCACGACATGCTTCCCCCGGCCGTTGGGATCGGCGATGTCGCCGAGAATCTTCAGGATCTGAGTCCGAGCCCGTTCGAGGAACTTCAATTGGCCATCACGCTCCGCTGGCGGCAGGTCTGAAACGAAATGAAAGTGTGCCGACTCGGCCAGGGCGTAGTCTCCGCCCAAACCATCGCGGACGCGTCCCAGCCAATGACGGGAGAGCTGAATCCAATCCTCGTGCGAGCCGCCCTGCCGAAACGCCCGCATCCAACCGTGAACAGCCCGCCAGTTCGGGCGAGGAAAGCCATGCACATCGACAAACCAGTCGTCGCGATTGGGGACGGTTTCGATCGTGGAAATGGCAAAGGTGTTACCAAGCGGCTAATCAGGGACTCACGGCGGGCCAACCCGGGTCACGGCACCTTCGCCCCTTCCGTCAGCGTCTTGCGGCGATACACCTTGTCGCTGGCGCAGGCGTAGAGCCAGGCGCGGCCGGGGCCGGCAAAGGCAACGCTCACGGTGCCCTTTTCCTGCGGGCGCGACACGATGCCGCCCATGCGGCCGTTGGCGTCGAACATCTGGATACCGAGGTGGCTGGTGATCCACCAGCGGCTCTGCGCGTCAGAGATCATGCCGTCGCCGCCGGAGTCGGACTTCCCGACGGGCGTGCGGAGTTCCATGTTCTTCTCGCCGCCCTACAGGGAACCTTCGGTGGCGATCAGGAAACTCCAGGCGTTGGTGCCGCCGTATTCGCTCACGACCAGCATACGTTGGTCGGGGCTGAGCGCGATGCCGTTGGGCGCCTTGATGCCGCCGGCGGCGACCGGTGGACGGGACATATTGCGGGCCGAAGTCGGCACCTTCACGACGGCGCCGGCGCCGGTGTCGGTGAAGTAGATGATGCCGTCCTTGGACACGACAAGATCGTTGGGTTGCACGTCGGTGGCGACGGTCTCGATGGTCTTGGTCGCGGGATCGATCACGATGATCTTCTTCGCGTTGTTGGTGCCCTGACCCTGCGTGGCGGCATAGAGCTTGCCATCGGCACCGAACTTCAGGCCGCTGATCTTCGGGCCGTTCTCCAGCCAGGCGACGGGCTTGGTTTCGTTGGCCGCGACGCGATACACGATGCCCTTGGGCAGGTCGCTGAAGTAGAAGTTGCCCTCCGCATCACCGCACGCGGCGTCGGTGAAGCCGTAGCCTTCGCCGATGAGTTCCCAGTCGCCGGGTTTGCCGCCGTCGGCCAATACCTTGGAGAGCGCCTCATCGCCGCCGAGGTTGTCCTTGGTGACCGGCTTGGGCAGTTCCGCGAGCGCGGGCCGCCAGAGCCAGCGGAGCGTGTCGGGCAAGATCGCGCCGCCGTGCTGGCCGCTGTGGCTGCCGGTGCCGAAGACGAACTGGAAGTCGTAGCCCATGAACGCGAGCGCGCTGGCCATCTCCTGGTTCGCGAGCGGCCAGTTGCCGTGGAGGTTGTTGAGGTCATTGGCACCGTCTTGGAGGAACACGCGGATGGGCTTGCGCTCGGTCTTGCGGATCCACGCAGGATAGTTGTGGCCGCCGCGGATGTTCGTGTAGCTGCCGATCTGCGAGAGCACCTTGCGGAACTGGTCGGACCGTTCCCAAGCGACCGTGAAGGCGCAGATGGCGCCGCTACTCATGCCGGCGATGGCGCGGAGTTCCGGGTCGTCGGTCAGCTTCACGCCGAACTTCTGGACCGTGAACGGCAGCAGTTCATCCAGCAGGAACTTGGAGAAGGCGTTGCCCAGCGAATCGTATTCGAAGCTGCGGTTGCTGCGGTTGTTCGCACCGGTGGCGGGCGAATCGGCGGCGGTGCGGACGCCCGGATTGACGAACACGGCGATGGTCACTGGCATTTCGCCCTTCGCGATGAGGTTGTCGAAGACGATGGGCACGCGCTGCCCGCCGGTCTCGCTCACGTAGCCGCCGCCGTCGGTGAAGACCATGAGCGCGGCGGGTTTGGTGCCGTCGTATTGCGCCGGGATGTAGATCCAGCAGTCGCGCTCGGTCTCGGGATAGACCTTGGAGACGTTGAACGAGAACTTCTCCACCCGACCCTTCGCCACGCCGGGCGCGCGTTCAGTGGATTCGGGCGCGAGCTTGTAGTCCTGGGCCAAAGCGGGAACCGCGGCGACAAGGCAGAGCGAAGCGCAGAGCAGGCGGAGGGAATGCATGTGACGAGCTTGGGGAAGCCGGTCGCCGCGGCAAGGCGCGAAAGTGGCGGCCGCGTCGGGAGGTTTCCTTGCCCGAAGCGGTGCGACCAACCTCCGGCCGTTCGCGCGGCGGAGCGGCGCCCGTTTGCCCGTCCCGCCCGTGAAATTGCGCTCGCCTGAGCGGCGGGGACATGGTTCAACCTCAACCCGTCGGCGGCACCGGTAGCTCAATTGGATAGAGCATCTGACTTCGGATCAGAGGGTTCGGGGTTCAAGTCCCTGTCGGTGCACCACCTTTTTCCGGCGATTTGCTGGGCACGGGACTCTTGGCCCCAAGGTTGGTCTTCCCTTTCGCGACTGAAGTGGCCGAGTTTGCCCGATTGCCAACCTCCTCAATTCCCGGCCGGCGCAGCGGCGGAAGGATTGAATCTGGCGGCGGACGCGGGATTCCGGATTTACCGGGTTCCGACGCCGCTCACAGGTGAGAACCGAACGCGGTGGACACCCCTCAATCATCCACCGTCTGGCCGACGAGCTGACGGAACTTCCAGCCCGTGTTGTCGTTGCCGCCCTGCGTCTGCTTCATCAGCACGCCGATGAGCTTTTCCTTCGGGTCAGCGAAGTATTGCGTGTTGAAGTAACCGCCCCAGTCGAACGTGCCGGCGCTGCCTTCGCCGCCCTTGCCCTGCCCTTTTTCCGTCACCACGCCGAACGCGAGCCCGTAGTGCTTGTCCCCGCCGCCGAAGAGATTGCCGGCGACTTGTTCGCGCATGATGACATCCACCGTGGTGCGACTGAGAATGCGCACGCCGCCGAGCTCGCCGCCGTTGAGATACATCTGGAGGAACGTGGCGTAGTCTAGCGCCGTGCTGCACAGACCGGCGCCGCCGGAGAAGAACGACTTCGCGCCTTTGATCGGATAGTCCGGATCGTAAAACGTCACTGGCAGTCGAACCCATTTGTTCCCGTCGGGCTTCTGCACCGCGACTAAACGGCTGGCCTTTTCCGCGGGCACGTAGAAGCCGGTGTCCTTCATGCCCAGCGGACCGAATAGGCGCTTATGGAGGAAGGTGTCGAAGGGCATTCCGGAAACCACTTCAATGAAGTAACCGAGCACGTCGAGTCCTTCGCTGTAGGTGAATTTCTCGCCGGGCGAGTGATGCAACGGCAGCTTCGCCAGACGCTTCACGCTGTCACCGATCGTGACCGGTTCGGTCGTGAACAAGTCGGTGACGCCCGCCTTCTCGTAGATCTTCTTGAACCGCGCATCGCCATCGATCACGCCATAACCGAGGCCCGACGTGTGCGTGAGCAGATCGCGAATCGTGATCTCGCGTTTGGCGGGTTCGCCCGACCAGGTGCCGTCGGCATCGTTGTAGGTCTTGAGCACCTGCGGCTGCTTGAACTCGGGAATCCAGTTTGAGATCGGATCATCGAGACGGAAGTGACCTTCCTCCCATAGCATCATCACCGCGGTGGAGGTAATGGCCTTAGTCTGCGAGGCGATGCGGAAGATGTCGTCGCGTTTCAAAGGGCGATTGGCCGCGTTGTCCGCCAGGCCGAACGCCTTGTGATAAACAATCTTTCCGTTGCGCGCCACGAGCGCCACCACACCGGGAATGCGGTTCTCTCGAATGGCGTTCTCGCACATCGAGTCGACGCGCGCCAGGCGCTCGGGCGACACGCCGGCCTTGGCGGGCGCGGTTTCACGCAGGGCCGGCGAATGCCGGACCGACTTGGTTTGGGCGAAGGCCGGAGAAGCCAGCAAGGCCAAGCCCAACGACAGCGACAGGCCCAGCCGGGAAAACGAAGGCGCAGAAATCTTCATGGAACGCGGGCGGGAATTTCCCTGAAGTCCCGCCCGCCGTCACGCTCTACGAAGCCATGAAATGCCGGGCCACGGGACCGGATGCCGGCAGCGAGGGCACCCGCCGCCCCTTCGCCGTCCCGGCCGCGCCAGCCGTTTCGCCGTCTTGCGCGGAGGCGCCGGAACCTGTTCCCTTCGCCCTCCATTAGGGCCGATTCATGAGCGACAAGCCGGATTACAAGAACACGCTGAACCTGCCGCGCACCGAGTTCCCCATGCAGGCGAACTTGGTGCAGCGCGAACCGCAACGCCTTGCCCAGTGGGAGGCCGACGGCATTTACGCGCAGATTCGCGCGGCGCGGCAGGGCGCGCCCAAGTTCGTGCTGCACGACGGCCCGCCGTTCGCCAACGGCGATGTCCACGTCGGCACCGCGCTGAACAAGATCCTCAAGGACATCATCGTGAAGTCGCAGACGCTCCGCGGCTTCGACGCGCCCTACGTGCCCGGCTGGGACTGCCACGGGCTGCCCATCGAGTCCAAGGTCACCCAGGAACTCCGCGCCGCCGGCAAGACCGACGCCGACGCCGCCACGATCCGTTCCACCTGCGACGCCTACGCGCGCAAATACATCGACCTCCAGCGCGAGCAGTTCAAGCGCCTCGGCGTCTTCGGCGACTGGGCGAATCCGTATCTCACGCTGAACAAGGAATACGAGGCCGACGAGCTGCGCCTGTTCGCGGACATCGTGGAAAAGGGCTTCGTATATCGCGGCAAGAAGCCGGTGTATTGGAGCATCCCGTTCAAGACCGCGCTGGCCGAGGCGGAGGTGGAATACGCCGAACACATCAGCCAGTCGGTCTATGTGAAGTTCAAGCTGAAGGGCGAGCCGAACACTTTCGTGCTCATCTGGACGACCACACCGTGGACGCTCCCGGCGAACCTCGCGGTCGCCTTCAACCCGACGTTCCACTACTCGCTCGTGATGGCCGAAGGCGGCACCTATTTGGTCGCCAATCCGCTGCT